>JANRKN010000066.1:0-58432 GCA_033763435.1 Planctomycetota bacterium | reverse complement strand
ATGTCGGGCTCGGCTTGCCGCTCGGGCGCGATGCGCCGGGCCGAAGCAGAGCCCGCGGGGACGTTGCCCTCTTCAATCTCAACGCGCCAGCGGGCGTCTTCGCGCTCGATCTCGGCGAGACGCTCGGTCCAACGCGCGTGCTGTGCGGTCAAGGCTTCGCGCTCGCGGGCGATCGCCTCGCTCTGGCGTGCCGCGGCCTCGGGCGAAACCTCACGCGCACCCCAGAACCCGTTCGGGTGCTCCGTGCTGAGCGCCCAGGGCCTTTCGGCCATCAGCGCGGCAAGACCAGCGATCGCTCCGACGCCGACCACCGTCCGCACGAAGCGCAGCCCGATGGGCGCCGAACGTGCCGTGGCCCGTGCGCCCATCCGCCACCACGAGGCGATCGCGAGCGCTGTGATTGCAGCGATCCCTCCCCAAGCGCCCGCGCCCAGCGTCCGCAGATCACCTCGCGCCGAGCGCTCGACCAGCAGCCTTGACTCTGCCTCGATCAGCCGCAGTCGCTCAAGCCGGCGATTGATGGGCCCTTGCTCGATCTCCTGAATACGCCGCTGCTCCGCGAGCCTCGCCTGAGCCTGCTCGATCAGCGCGTTGAGCTTGCCCCACGAAGCCTCGTCGCCCTCAGCCAGCACGATACGGTCGCGCACGAGCGCCCTGCCCTCGCCCGGCGTGCCCAGCACCGTGCGCTCGACGCGGCCCCGCCCAACGCCAGTATCGATCTCCGCGGGTACGGGCTCGGCGGCGCTCACCTCGCGCTCGTCCCACATCACCACCGCGCGCAGGCGCCCGACGAAGATCCTCCAGCGCGTGCGTTCGAGCACGACGGCCCATTCGGGCGTCTCGCGCTTCTCGACGTCGGCTTCCTTAACCCAGCGGAAGGGCGCGCCCAGTTCCTGATTGCCCACGCGGTAAAGCGTCTCGTTCTCGACGGTCTCGCCCGCCGCGGCCTCGACGCTGGACTTCTTCCGCGAGGCGATGCCCAGCACCTGCTCGCCGCCCGCCTTGAGCGTGAGCTTCTCCACGGGCGCGGGCCAGAACGTCCGAAGCCCCGCAGCGCCCACGAGCGCGAGCAGACCGACGATCAGCCCCGCGCAGAGCACAAGGCTCAGAGCCATCAGCCACACGGCTGGCTCGCCGCGTGCGGTCAGAGGCGTCCGCCGCGCGATGCGCCGCGTCGCCTGACCCGAGCTGGCTGAACCGGTCGTCATCATGATCCCTTAGAGCTGGGCCGAGCGCTTGCGCACCCGCTGGCGGACCACCTCCGCCGTGGTGTTGATCACAAAGGTCATCGCGAACAGCACGAGACCGCACAGGAACAGCAGGCGATAGTGCGTGCCCAGACGCTCGGCCTCAGGCAGCTCGACGGCGATGTTCGCCGCGAGCGTGCGGAAGCCCGAGAAGAGGCTCGTGTTCATCTCGGCGACCAAGCCCGTCGCCATCAGCACGATCATCGTCTCACCGACCGCGCGCCCCAGGCCCAGCATGCACGCGCTGAACACGCCCGAGCCCGCGCTGGGCAGCACGACGCGCACGGCCGTCTGCCAGGGCGTCGCGCCCGCGCCAAGCGACGCCGAACGCAGGCTCGCAGGCACGCCACGGAGCGCGTCCTCGGCGATCGTGTAGATGATCGGGATGACCGCAAAGCCCATGATGATGCCGACGACCAGGGCGTTCTGCATGTTGAACGGGCCCAGGACCGAGTCGCGTGCATCAAACCCCGCACCGCCCAGCGCGAACGACACGCCCACGGCACCGCCCAGACCCAGGGCGAGTGCGAGCGCGAATCGACCCGCGTCTCCGCCGGCGCCGGTCGCAGGCACCACTCGCAGCACGATCAGCCACGCGATCGCGACACACGGCACGCCCAGCACGAGCAGCCAGCCCGGCCAGGCCTCGCCCCGCGCGCCATCAAGCCAGACACGCAGCGATCCGGCACGCGACACCGACGCCTCGGGCAGCGGGGCGGAGGTATCGGGCGTCACGAGCTTTCCGTCGACGAAGTACAGCCCCTCACGGCGGAGTCGCCGCTCTTCCTCGCGCGTCACGCTTGAACGCGCACCAAGCCACGCGCTCACGCTCGCGGGCGCCGTGCCCGCGTCGTTGAACAGCCCCGACGCGACGCGCACGTCGGACTCACTCGGCGCAAAGAGCCGCGCCTCGAGCACGGGCGCAAGCCTGACCGTCGCGAACAGCGCCAATCCCAGCGACGCGCCCACAAGCAGCAGGTGCGCCCAGCCCCGTCCGGGACGGACCTTCGACCGCACGCCCGCGGGAACGAGCTGCCAGAGCTGCGCCGCCCCTACCACCGCGACGGGCACAAGCAGCAGGCCCACCATCAGCGCCATCAGCCACTCCGCGACGAACGGCGCGAGCACCACGAGCGCGATGTACCCCAGCACCACACTCGGAAGGCTCGCCATCAGTTCAATCGTGGGCTTCACGACCTTGCGCACGCGCGGGTCCATGAACTCGCTCGTGTACATCGCCGCGAGCACCGCAAGGGGCGCCGCGAACAGCATCGCGACCAGCGTCGCCTTGAGCGTGCCCCAGATCAGCGGCACAAGGCTCATCTTCCGCTCGCTCGAGTCGTCACCCTTGCCGGTCTGATAGACGTACTCGGGCGTGAGCCGCCCTTCGTAGTGAACCTTGCCAAAGAGCGCTTTCATCGAGGCATCGGCGTGCCCGACATCGACGACCAGCCGCGTGAGCCGACCCTGTGCGTCAAGCCCGAGCATGCGGTCGTCACGCGGGAACACCGCGGCCGCGACGATCGATCCCTCGCCGCCCCCGCCGCCTGCCCCGGGAACATCCGCGATCACCTTGCCGCTGGTCATGTGCCGGAGCGTCAGACCGCCCTGGGCATCGCCCACGATGAGCATCCGACTGCGACGGCTAATGCCCAGGGTGGTGACCGCGCCGCGCCCGATGCGCCAGGAATCGGTGACGACCATCCGTCGGGCGTCGGGCGTGGGCGCGAGCGGATCGGGCGCGACGGACATCGCGACCACCGCGCCCGCGGATGAGCCGAGCACGAGCGTTTGTCCACCCAGAAGCATCCGCGCGGCGGTCACGTCGCCGGCCGCGAGCATCGGCAGCGTGTCGGCCTTGACGAACGCGCCAGCCCCGCCGGGCCCATCGGCGCCCGCCCAGTAGCGCTCGACCTGACCGTCACTCCGCACGGCAAAGACGTTCTGACCGTCGCGCGAGACAAAGACCGAGCGAACCAAATCCGGGTTTTCGATCGGTACGGCGCGTTCGAGGAATAGGCCGTCGGAGCGCCGACCGCCAACCCCCGAACGCCCGCCGCGAGCCGCGCCGAACCGCGCACCGCGCTCGTGGACCGCAACGACAAACCGTCGGCCCGCGGTCGATTCCGTGACGTCGAGCAGCCTCACCGCACCGAGGGCCTCGGCGGGCTCGAGCGCGCGGGCAAACTCAACCAAAGCCTCAGGCACGCGCCCGTCGCCGCCCCGGGAAAGAGAAACCACGCCCGTGCTGACCGAACCATCGCGTGCGCCCAGCGCCGCGAGGGGCCGAAGGCTCCCGCCCGCGTCGAACGCCGCTGCTGACCACGGCGAGTCAGACGCGGGCAGTTCGAGCCTCGCGGCGCGCTCGCCCGTGTCGGTGCGGCGTACCTCGAGGCCCGGACGCTGAGCATCAAGCGACGCGAAGACCGCGCCCAGCCCGTACTCATCGAGCGCCGCGAGCTGCGCGCCCGCGGGCAGGTCAAGGCGCTGCTCGGGCGCGATGTCGGGCTTGACGCGCCCGCCATCGAACAGCGGCAGCACGGTCGCGACGAGATAAACACAGATGCCCAGCACCGCGGCCAGAACGCCGATGCCCCCGACGTGGATCACGCCGCTCATGAGCCGGTCAACGGAATAGACCGCTCCGGCGGTTGATCGGCGCCCGGACTTGGGCGCGCCAACGAGGCCGCTCATCTCATCAACGCCGACACCCGAAGCGCGCGCGGACGGTCCCGAGGTCGGCGGGGTGCGTGCGTCTTCCCCGAGCCCGCGCTCGACGACGCCCTTGCCCGCATCGGACCTCGTGTCAGTCACTGCCGCGGCGTTCCTTGGGCCGCCGGAGCCACCTCGAGCCCGACCTTGGCAAGCTCTTCCTTGGCGACCGTGGCGCTGATCGGGTAGTAGCCGTCCTTCAGCACGCACTCCTGACCGACGCGCGAGAGCATCATGCGGACGAACTCAGCGCGAAGCGGGTCGAGCGTCTGACCGGGCGCGTGATTGAGATAGACGTACAGGTAACGCGCGATCGGGTACTCACCGCTCTCGGCGGTCTCGTATGAGGGCATGATCGCGCCGCCCTCTTCGCCCTTGATCCGCAGCGGCTTCACGTCGGCGGTCTTGTAGCCGAAGCTGGCATATCCCATCGCGAACCGGTCAGCGCCCACGGCCTGGACAACGCCGGCGTTGCCCTCCATCTCGCGGACGCCCTTCTTGAAGTCGGCGTTCTCGAGCACGTGCTCCTTGAAGTAGCCGTAGGTGCCCGAGTTGCTCAGGCGCCCGAAGAGGCCGATGGGCCGATCCTTGAACGCGGGGTCGGTCACGCCCAGCTCACCCCAGGTCATGCTGGCGCCGTCGACGGAGAAGACGCGCTTGGCCTGCGCCATCGTCAGCTCGGTGAGCGGATTGTCACGATGGACAAAGATGGCGATGCAGTCGATGCCGACGCGGAGCTGCGTGGGCTTGTGCCCGACGTTCCGCTCGAACTCTTCGATCTCGGAGGCCTTCATCTCGCGCGACATCGGGCCGAACTGCGACGCACCCGAGGCGAGCGCAGTGGGCGCGAGGCCCGAGCCCTTGCCCTCGACTTCGATTCGGACGCCGGGGTAGAAGCGGTTGAACTCTTCGCGCCAGTGGCCCATCAGGTTGTTCATCGTGCCCGAGCCGACGCTCTTGATCGAGCCCGAGATGCCGGGCACGGGCCGATAGTCGGACAGGGCCGAATCCACGCGCGCGGACCTGACCGGCTGGTCCGTGCTGCTTTGGTCCGAGCTGCGCTGTTCCTTTGCAGGCTGGCTCGCGGTCCCGGTGTTCTGCCCCCACGCCGAGCCCGCGCAGAACCCGACCATCGCGACCACTGCCGTCCGCATCAGAGAAGAAACGCGCACCGGGACCTCCTGTTCGTTCGCCTGAATCACGGCCAAGCCCCTGACGCCAGAATCGTAAAGCCCCGCGGGACGGACTCCCGTTTGGGGCCGAGCAGAGCCGCCCGGAACCCCCGCCTTTCGGTGAAGATTGCGTAAAGACAAGGCCCACCCGTCGCTTGCGGGGCGCTTTAGCGGACGCCAACGTCCTGGATGCGCCGGAGGACCGGCCCAAGGCTTCACCGGTGGGCCAGGGAATGGCCTCAGCGCCCGATCGAGATCCGGCCGCTCTGCATCGCGACCGGCTGCGCCCGCACCTCAGGCCCGACCTTGGGTCGGACCGTCAGCTCCAGCTGCCCTGTCGCATCGTCGATCCTGTCCCCGCCGTGGTCGAGCAGGCTGAGGCGAAACTCAAAGCACAGGCCCGGCTCGCGTCGGGCGACGCGGTTATTGGCTTCCTCTGCGGGAAACGTCCAACGAGGGCGCCGACGGTCGATCACCTCGCCCTGGGCATTTCGGAAGATCATCTCAAACGAAAAGTCCGCCTCCGCGTGCACCGGCAGCGGGAATCGGTCGTCGAAGAGATAGACGGTGACCGGGTACGTGTCGAGGTACTGGTTGCGGTCGGTGTCCTCAGGCATGCCGACGGCGACCATGACCTGCGTTACGCGCAGATCCGCCGGCGGCTTGGGCAGTTCTGGCCGCTCACGCCCACCCTCGGTGACGCAGCCCCCGAGCAGCAGACTCACCGCCGACCCGACCATCGCCCACGCCGACCGACTCGCTCGTTGCATTCGGTTGCTCCGTTCCAATCAGAGGCTGACCGCGTATCAGGGCACGGCCGGCGTCACCGGCTCGGGCTTAGGCGGCGGGGGCTGAGGATCGCGCCGGGGAATCGTCGTCGCGGGCGACTGCTCGGCTTTGGTCGGATCCTTAGGCAGCGGCGCGCCTGAGTCGCCCGTCACCTCGGCCGGAAGACGATCGCTCGGCAGCCGGATCTGCTCCAGGGCCCGCCGCAGTGATGACGAATCCTTCAGTCGCTCGATCGCCTGCTCGGTCAGCTCGCGCGACTTCTCAAACCAGCCCTCGCCCTGTCCCGGCACGACCCGCGGCGTCAGGATCACCAGGAGCTCGGTCTTCGTGCTCGAACGATCCGTCGAGCGGAAGGGAATGCCGAGGATCGGAATATCACCCAGGATCGGCACCTTGGTCTGGCGCTCCTGCTCGGAGGTCTGGATCAGCCCGCCGATCACCACGCTCTGGCCGTCCTTGACGGTCACGGTTGTGTTCACGGTGCGCCGATTGATCACGGTGCCCTGCAGGCTGTCGGTCAGCGGCACAGTCTTGGCCGCGAGCGACGAGATCTCAGGCTGGATCTCCATCCGCACGAAGCCGTCGTTGGAGATCGAGGGCGTCACATTCAGGATGATGCCCACGTCCTCGCGCTGAACCGTCGTACGGCGGTTGCCCTGCGCAAAGTCCTCGATGCCCTGAATCACCGGCACGTTCTCGCCAACCTGCAGGCTCGCCCTCTGGTTGTTGTTCACCATCACCTGAGGCGAGCTGAGCACCTCGAGCTTGCCCTGCGCCTTGAGCGCACGGATCAGAAGCCCGAAGTCCTCGTTGGACACCGAGAGATTCGGCACGCCCAGCGATGTGGTCACGCCCGCGCCCGCCGCGAGCGTGCGCCCCTGCCAGCGCTGCGAGCCCAGCGGATTGATCGTGATGTCCATGCCCCACTGCTGGCTCTCGTCGATCGTCACCTCGGCCAGCAGCACCTGGATCACGACCTGCGGCGGCGCCGCGTCCAGCTCGCGGATCATCTGTACCACACGGTCGGTGTAGCGCGGCGAAGAGTTCACGATCACCTTGTTGCTCTTCTCATCGCCAACAATCGTCACCTCGCTCTCGAGCTGACGCAGCAGCGACCCCGTCCGGTTCTGCCCGAGCGTCTGACGCTCGAGCGTCGCCTCGGCGCGGAAGCTGGCGGTCAGCGTGGTCTCGATGTCCTTGGCCTTGGCGTTGCGCAGGTGATAAATCGTCTGCTCGCGCTCGGTCGCCTCGATCGAGTCCAGCTCGCGGATGACCTGACTCACCAGGAGCAGATACTCGTCCGTGCCCGAGACCACGAGCGTGTTCGTTCGCGGATCGACAGCAATCGAGAGCTGCTGGCGCTGATCGGGCACCGCCTGCACGGTCGTCCCGCCGATCTGGCTCGCGCCCGGCTCGGCCGCCGCGGGGCCTTGCGCGCCGGCGGTAGAGTTGGCCGCGAGCTCGGGCGAATCCGGCCGCGAGGGCACAAGCACGTAGAGGTTGCCCTGCTGGCGGAGCTGGAAAACGTCTCGGAGCAGCTCGGCCATGAGCTGTGCGTCGGCATTGGTGAGCGTGAAGCGTTCGAGGCGGCGCGCGCCCGCCGAGGTGTTGTCGATATCGCGCACAATCTCTTCGATCAGCGCAACCATCTGAGGCGGCGCGCCGACGAGGATCGAGTTCGTCCGCAGGTCGGGCGTGAGTGTGACCTGATCGCGGATCGCGCCGTCGATGTCGGCCTCGCTGGGCTTGAGGCCCTGGCGGGCGAGATCAGCGGCGATCGACTCGCGAACGAAGCGGAGCTTGGTGGCCTGGGGAGCCGCGCCGCGACCGGAGACGGGGCGGCCAGCCAGCACGCTCTCGAGCAGGCTCGTGAGCTCGAGCGCATTGGCGGCACGAAGCTCCAGCCGCTTGACCTCGCGGACGGCCGTCACCTCGGCGCCATCGAGCCGCCCGACGAGCGCGCGGACTTCGTCGACGTCCTTCTGCGTGCCCGAGACCAGCAGCGCGTTGAGACGGGTGTTGGGCACGACCGTCACGGCGTTGGGCCCGCGCCGCTCGTTCTCCTTCTCGACGTACATCCGCTGGACGCTCAGGGCAAGCTCGGTCGCGGTGCCCTTGTTGACCTGCACGAGGTCGGTCACCTCGGCCGACGCAACTTTGGCCGCGTCCGTCGCGAGCGAGCTGACGAGTTCCTTCACAACCTGCAGGTTCTCATCGCTGCTGGCGACGATGAGCAGGTTGTTCGTGGGCTCGGCCTCGATGCTAAAGGCCTGCAGCGGATTCTGAACGCCCCCCGCCCGCGTTGCGGCCGCGAGACGTTCGCGCATCAGTCGGTCGATCTTCGGCGCGAGCGCACGCACATCCGCACCCTCCACGGGCACCACGTGCAGCCCCACCGAGAAGTTCGCGTCCTTTGCGTCGAGCGTCTTGAGCAGCGTTTCGAGGATCGCGAAGCTCCGCGGGCTGGACGACGCGATGATCGAGTTCGTGCGGGCGTCGGCCGTGGCGATCAGCGCGTCCTCCGCACGCAGCGCCCCCGAGGCCTGCCGCTGGCGGAAAATGTCCTGCGCGATCGCCGCGACACGGTCCGCGGCCGCGTGGACAAGCGGGAAAACCCTCACCTCGTTGGAGGCCGCGGCCTTGGGAACGTCGAGCGTCGTCGCGAGCTCGCGCACGACCGCGATGTTCGCGGGCGAGCCCACAACGATCAGCGCGTTCAACTGCTCCTCGGGCGTGATCACGAGCCCCGTGAGCGGCGCGAACAGATCCGCCTCGAGCCGGACCTGATCGCCTTGCGCCGGCGCGCCCTCGCGCGCGAGCCGCAGACGCCCGAACTGCTTCTGAAGCCCAAGCGCCTCGGGCGTCGTGCCCAGGCCCTGCACGAGCACCTGCTGAAGCTTCGCGGCCAGTGTGCGCGCGTCGGCGTGCTTGAGCTCGATGATCGCGGGCTCGATCCAGTTGGCCGCACGCTCTGAGTCAAGCTGCTTGACCAGGACCTCGACGAATGCAACCGCCTCCTCGGCGCCCGCCACGATCAGCGCGTTGGTCCGCTCATCGACCGCCGCGGCAATCGATCCCGTGAGCGCCTGGCCCGTCGCGGTCGTCGGCAGCGCCTGGCGCTGCGTGCCCGGAACGCGTCTGAGCGCGTCACCCTCGCGGAAGAGCTGCTCCACCACGGTCCGTGCGCGCTCGGCCGACGCGTTGCTCAGAGGGAAGATGCGCACCACCACCGCTTCGCCGAGCGGCAGCGTGTCGAGCACGGTGATCACCTCACGCACCGCCGCGACGTTCGCCTCAGTGGATGCGATGATCACCGAATTGCTCGGCGCATCCGCCACCAGTCGGATCGGCTTGCTGAGGTCAACCGCGAGCTTGGACTGCTCGGGCCCACCGCGCACCAGCTGCAGGCGGCGGATCTGTTCGGCGAGGGCCCGGGCGGGACCCGCGCCGCTCGAGGCCTGCTCGGGGTCGAGCATCGAGCGAAGCGTCGCGACCAGCGCGGGCGCTGCGGCCTTCTTCAGCCCAACCACCGCGACGCGCTGCTCCGCGTCCAATGGCGCGGCATCGAGCGTGCGCACCAACTCGGTCACCGCGCGGGTATCGCCCGGCGAGCACACAATCGCGACCGCGCGACGGCTGGTCATCACCGACACGCGGATCGGCTCGCTTACCAGGCTCGGGCGGTCGGCGGGCACAGCCTGCGTCAGGCCCATCTGCTCAATCTGTGCGCGGATGTCGTTCGGATCGTTGTTGGTCACGTCAACGACCACGACCGACTGGCCGAGCGGCGCCGCGTTCACGCCCTCGGCGTCGGTCCCTGCGCCAACGGAATCCAGCTCCTTGATCACCTTCTCAATCTGCTCGAACAGGCGAGGCGAGCAGGCGATCACCAGCGAGTTGGTCGTGCGGTCGGCCTCGACGGCGAGCGTCTCGCCCTGCGCCCTCGCCTGATCGGTGAACGCCGTCACGATCGTCTGACGCAGACGCGTCGCCGCCGAGTTCTTCAGGCGCACGACGTGCGGCTGTACGCGCCCCGCCGCGCTTTCGTCCGCGAGCGTCGACGCGAGCGCCTTGATCTGCAGGAACTGTTCCTCGTCCGCGCGGACGACCAGCGCCCCGGCCGCGTCGTCGCCGATCACGACGACCGAGCGCGGGCCGTGGAGCGTGCCGCCTCCGAGGCGCGAGGCCGCGCCGCTGAGCAGCTCGCGGATGGTCTGTGCGACCGCCGAAGCCTTGCCAGTCTTCAGCGGGATGACACGTGCATCGCCCAGCGAGGCGAGGCCGGGCACGTCCATCTGCTTCACGATCGCGCGGATGCGCTCGAGATCCCGCTTGCCCGCGAACACCACGAGCGAGTTGGTCTGAGGCTCGGCGCTCACGATCGGCGACCCTTCGGCCTCCACGAGCACCGTCGGCACCTGCGTCTGATCGGGCCGGCCGCCCTGATTCTGATTCCGCTGGGCGTTCTGCGCCTGCTGGCGTCGCGCCTGATCCTCGATCGGCGCCCGCAAACCTTCATTGAGCGCTCGCGCGACGTTCGCCGCGTCGGCATGCTGGAGCGCGATCACCGCGACCTGGCGCGACGTGTCGTACTCCTCGCTATCGAGCTTCTTCAGCAGCCCGCGCAGGCCCTCCCACTCCTTCGCATCCGCGGAGATGACCAGCGAGTTGGACGCGGGGTCAGGAACGATCGTCACGGCACGTGCCGCGGGCGTCGAGGCCTCGCGGGCGAAGGGTCCGTAGAACACCTCAAGCGCCCGGGCGGTCGCCTCGGCCTTCGCGAACTGCAGGCGCACGAACTCGGTCGTCCGCGTCTTGGCCGCGGGGGTGTCGAGCTCCTTAACGATCTTTTCGATGTCAGCCATCACGTCCGCGGGCGCAGAAACAAGAAGCGTGTTGTCGGTGCGGTTGTAATCGACAGCGGCCGCGGGCTCACCCTCGGCGCGGGGGCGCGCGCGGAGCATCTGCTGCAGCGTAAAGCTCACGTCAAAGCTCAGCGCGTTCTCGAGCGCAAATCGCCGGAACACCGCCAGCGGCTTGTCGGGCGCGGTGTCGAGCTTTCGAACCTGGTCCATCACCAGCGAAATCGCCTCGGGCGAGCCGGTCAGAAGCAACGTGTTGCTGCGCGTCACGGGCGTGATCGTGACCTTGACGTTACCGGGGAGCGCGGTCTTCAGCGCGGTCGCCACTTCCGCCGCGCGAGCGGTCGAAAGCTGCACCGTCGTGATGTTGGCGTTGTCGGCGGTCGGCGGCGCGTCGAGCTGCGAGATCAGCGCCTTGACCTGGTCCATCGAGCCCGCGGGCGCCGAAACGATCAGCGCGCCCGTCGAGGGCTGGGGCGTGATCAGCACGCGCTCTTCCGCACGGCCCGAGGGCGGGAACATCGCGCGGAGCGTCGTCGCAAGCTCCGCCGGCTGCGCGTTGCCCAGCGCAAAGACCTCGATCGAGCGGTCCTTGCCCAGCTCGGGCTGGTCGATCTGCGCAACAAGGTCCTGGATCAGCTTCATCGCGGGTTCGTCGGCGGCGACGATCAGCACGTTGCCGTCCGGCGAGCCAATCACCGAGACCTGATCCTCGGGCAGCCCCTGCGCCCGGGCGCGCGAGGCAAAGAACTGGCGGAGTGACTGCGACGCGCGATCGGCACGCGCGTTCTCAAGCACAAAGCTGCGGATCGTCTGTGCCGCGCCCTGCGTCGCCTGATCGAGCTGCTTCACATACTCCGCGGCCTGGTTCACCCGCTCGGCCCGGCCCACGAGAATCAGCGCCTTCCGCGCCTTGTCCACCTCCACGCTCACCGCGTCCGGGTCCGGCCCGCGCCAGCGGGACCACCCGGGCGTCGAAAGCGCCCGCTCCAGCGCGCTCTTGATCGCGGTCAGGTCCGCGCGCTCCACGCCCACGGCCTTCACTGTCATCGCCGAGCCCTTGTCGGTCGGCTGGTCAAGCGACGCGATGATGCGCTCGAACGTCTCGAGCGTCTCCCCCTGCCCGAACACGACGACCGAATTTGTCCGCTCGTTGGTTTCGACAAGGAGCTTGTCGTCGGGGCGCTGCTCGGGCCCGCCCGAGCGATTGCCCCACATGCGCTCGTACTGCAGCTCACTCGCGATGTTCTGAAGCGTGGACGCGATGTCGCTGACGCGCGCGTTCTTGAGCGCGATGAGTCGGAACTGCATCGCCGCGGTAGCCGCGGGCGCGTCGAACGTCTTGACGAGCGACTCAATCTCCGCCGCGTCGCCCTCCGCCGCCGCGACGAGAAGTGTGCCCGAGCGCCGGTCGCCGATGATCGCCACTCGCGCCCTCTGGGGCTGCTGACCCGGGCGCGAGGTGGCCGCGGCACGGTCGGCGTACAGCTTCGTCAGCGTCGCGGCGACCTGCTGCGCGTCCGCCCGCTCGAGCTTGATGGTCTTCAGCGGCAGGCCCGCGGTCTCCGACGTATCGATCTGCTTGACGATCGCGCGGAGATCCTTCAGGTCTTCCTCGGTCGCACGCACCACGAGCAGGCTCGAGCCCTCCTCGGCCGAGATGCGCATCCGGTTTTTCTTCGCCGGATCTCGCGCGAGCACGACCTGCTCGACGATTCGCTGCACCGTCGACGGCTGCGCGCGCTGGAGCGTGATCAGTTCGAGCTTCATCGACGCGTCATCGCCCGGCGCGTCGGCGGCGGCAAGCAGCTTCAGCACTTCCTCGTGCTGGCCGTCGGACGCCGTGACCAGAAGCGCGTTGACGCGTTCGTCCGCGACAAACCTTGTCTGGGGCTTGTCGCTTGCGCCCGCGCTCTGCCGCTGCGCGTCGAACACCTGCTGGAAGCTCGTCGCAAGCTCGCGCGCTGTCGCGTGCTTCAGCGCATAACGCCTGATCTGCAGCCGATCGGACACCACACTCTGATCCAGCAGCGCGATAAGCCGGTCGATCAGCCCGATCGCCTGCGCGGGCGCGGTGACGATGACCGATCCGGCGCCCGCATCGGCGCTCACGCGGACGAGAGAGGGATCGAGGCTGCCCTGCACCGGCTTCTGGCCGTCCTCTGCGCCCGGGAGCGTGAGCTCGACCATGCCGCGGACGCGCCGGGCCTGCTGGCCGCGCGGCTGCGGGCTGATGAGATCGAGGATCGCTTCGCGCGCCCGCTGGGGCGAGATCGTTGAGAGCGGGTACACCTTGACGGTGAGATTCGCCGAGGAGTCCATCCTCGCGATCGACGCGATCAGCTCGCCGACGGCCTTGAAGTCGGTGTCATTCGCCACGACGATGAGCGAGCCGCCGCCCGGATCCGCCTGCACCGAGACCGGGCCCGTGAAGCCGCCCGGGTTCGCGCTGCTCGCGCGTCCGATCTGCTGGAGCGTCTGATTCACAACCTGCGCGACGCTCTGCGCTTCCAGCGTGCCGGGCAACGTGACCACACGCACGCTGCTGGGCTCGGCTGGCATCTGCTTCTGGAGCATTTCGGCGAGCAGCGCGACGCGCTCGGTCGCGCGCGGCGAGCCAAGCAGGATCAGCGCGTTCGTCTTCGGATCCACCGCGATCGTGACGCCGTCGGATTCGTCCGCAGGAGGCACAACCTGCGCAAACGCGGCCGATGCCGCAAGCCAGCGCACGCCGTGCATCGCGCCCGAGGGGATGAGCATTGCGCCCGTCGCGGGCTTGCTTTCGCCCGCGTCACTGGACTTCTTCTGCTGCTTGAGCAGCTCCTCAGTGGAGATCACCTCGACCTTGGGCCCACCCTGTTGCTGAATCAGGCGCTCGAGCGTGCGAGCGAGCAGCTCAGCGTCGACCTTCGAACGATCGACCGGCACCATCTTCATCTGGCGGCTGGTCGCGACCGTCGCCTTGTCGAGCTTCGACGCAAGCTCTTCGATGGTCTTCATCTGCCCGGCGCTCGCGCGGACGATGAGCGAATTGCTCGCGGTGTCAACGCGCAACGTCGGCGCGGCCTCGGTGCCGGGCTCATCCGTAAACACCGCCTCGATGTTCTTCGCGAGCTCCGACGCGTCGGCGTTCTGCAGCGTGAGGATGCGGATCGATCGACCTCGTTCGGACTCGCCACCACCCCCACCCTCCGGCCCGCCCGTGTCGAGCTGGCGCACGATCTCCTCGGCAAGGTCGAGCACAGGTGTCGCGCCCGAGACGATCACGGCGTTGAGCCGGCGCTCGGCCGCGACCTTGATTCCGGGCCGCTCGCCGCCGCCTCCCTGTCGCGCGAGGACCTGAATCCGTGCCCAATCCGGCAGCTGATTAACCGCAGAATCGCGCGTGAGCACCGTCTCGAGCACGGGTGCGACGCTCTCTGCTCGAGCATTCTTCAGGAAGATCGTGCGGACGCCCATGCCCGCGGGCTCGACGGCCTGGTCCATCGACTTGATGATCTCGCCAGCCTTGGCGATCGCCGCCGCCGAGCCGGTCACGAGCACCGAGTTGCTGGCCGTGTCCGCTGACACACTTGCCGCCGGCTCGCCGGGCTTTGCCGAGGCCTTGAGCGCGGAGCCCAGCGCGGTCGCGACGCTCGCCGCCTGACCCTTTTCGAGCCGGAAGACACGCACGTCCACCGTGCTGCTTGCCGCGGGCTGATCGAGCGTGCTCACCAACTCCGCTGCGATCGCCACTAGCGGCGCGGGCGCAGCGACGAGCACGCGGTTGGCGGGCGCATCAGCATTGACGCGCGGCTGCGCGACCGAAACACCCGCACGGTCCGCGCGCCGGAGCTCTTCGGGCCAGCGTGCCTTGTCCTGCAGCATCGACTGCACCATGGGCGCCACGGCCGCGGCATCGGCGTGCTTGAGCGCGATCACGCTCAGCTCGACGCCCGGCGCGGCGGGGGTCCGCTCGTCAAACTCCGCGAGCTGCTTCACCGCGCCCGCTACCTGCTCGGGCGAACCGATCACCACTACCGCGCCCGAGCGCGGCTCGGCCGAGAGCTCGACCGGCCCGCGCCCTTGCGTGAGCGTCTGCTGCGCGATCTTCTGCACCGCGGTCACGAGCGACTGTGCGTCGCTTCGAGCGGGCGTGAACGTCAGCGCCGTGCGGTCGGGCGTTCCCGCGGGCTGATCGAGCTTCGCGACCACGGCCTTCGCCAACTCGAGCGTCGCACGTGGCGCCGAGACGATCAGCGAGTTTGTCCGCCCCTCAGCCTCCACTCGGATCGCTGGCTTCTTGAACAGGTTCGCCGCATTCTGGCCCGCAAAGCGCAACTGCGCCGAGAGCACGCGCGGGTCGGTCTCCTGCTGATCGACGAGCAGCTTCTCAACGGTCTTGGCGATCGCCGCGGCATCCGCGTGCGCGAGCTTGATCGTTTCCACGCCGGGCGTCTCCGCGTCCGACGGGCGCACGTCCAGTGGCTTGATCAGTTCCTCGACCTTGTCGAGGTCAGCCTTCAGGCCCGAAAGCAGCACGGCCCCCGAGGCTGGCGAAGCCACCACCGAAACCTTGCCACCGCTGGGCAGGTCCATCGTCGCGAGCGTCTGGTTCAGCGTCTGCGCCACGCCCTGCGCCTCGGCAAACGCCAGCGGCACGACGCGCACAACGTTCCGCCCCGACGCGCTTCCTTCAGCATCGAGACTCTTGATCAGCTCCTCGGCGATCGGCTGGATCGTCTCTGGCGCCGTCACGATCAGCGTATTGCTCGCGTTGTCGGCAACCACCTCGATCAGGCTCTTGAGCGTCGCCTCATCGACCGGGCCTTCACCCTTGATCTCGCGCTGTTCGCGCAGCCGGCCGACGAGTACGCGCTGGAGCAGGGGCTGGAGCCGCTCGGCCCGCGCGTTCTTCAGCGGGTAGAGCTTGAGGCCCGAACCCTCACGGGGCGTGGCGCTGCCGTCGAGCTCCTTGAGCACCTTCTCGACGCTCGCAAACATCTCAGTCGGGCCGGCGACGATCAGTGTCCGCGTGGCGGGCTCTACGTCCACCGTCACGGGGCTCCCCGTGCCGCCCGGCCCCTGCAGCGAGCCGGAGGCCGCGAGAGACTTCAGCGCCTGCGCAACTGCCTGCGGCTCCGCGCGGTTGACGCGGTACGTGCGAAGCTCGACCTTGGACGAGAGCTTGGCCTGATCGAGCGACGCGACCAACGTCTCGAAGCCCGCGAGGCGCTTGGCGGGCGCGTCGACGATCAGCGCGTTGGTGCCACGATCGGCGCGGACCACCACTTCCTTGGGCTGGCGCAGCTCGGGGCGCGGCTGGCGCGTGCGCGGGTCGACCGGCACAGGCGGCTCAGGGAACATCTGATCGATCGTCTGTGCCAATTCCTCCGCGCGCGCGATCTTCAGAGGGAAGATCCGGATCTCTCGTTCGCTTTGGTCGGCCGACTGCGTCGCGTTGAGCTGGTTGACGATCGCCTCGATCTCGGGCAGCACCGCCGCGTGCGCCGAGACGATCAGCGTGTTCGTCGCGCCCTCGGCCTGGATGCTCACGGGCTGCGTCGCCTGTTGCTCGGGCGGGCGGCGGTCGTACGCACTCTGCAGCGTCTGCGCGAGGTTGGCCGCATCACTCGTGCGGACCTTCAGGATGCGCATCGGGGGCGCTTCGCCCACGCTCCGCGCGTCGAGCCCCCGCACCAGGCCTTCAATGACCGCGAACTGCATCGGCTGCGCAGCCACAAGCAGCGAGTTGGTCGCTTCGATCGGCTCGATGACCGGCTCGGGTCCGCCGCGGGTCTGAAGCGAGGCGCTCGCGCTGATCAGCTCCCGCAGGAAGCCCACCACCGTCTGAGCCTTCGCGTACTTGAGCGCGATCAGCCTCACCTCACGCGCTGGCCCCTGCTGGCGCTGCAGTTCGTCGAGAATCTTGATCACGCGCGCCATGCCTTCGGCATCCGCGACGACCGAGAGCGTGTTGGACTTCTCATCCGCGGTGATCGTCACGGGCGTTGCGCCCGGAATCTGCTTCACCTGCGCGTCATAGATCTCAATCGCCCGATCGCGGATCTCAGCCGCCTTGGCTGACACGATCGGCACCACCCGCAGCGACTTCTCGACCGGCACCGCGGAGAGGTCCTTGAGCATCTGCTCGACGCGCGTGAACGTGACCTCATCGCCCGCGACGATCAGCGTGCCGCTCTTGGGCTCGGTCTCGATCACGACCTGCACCGGCTGCTGGCCCGGCTGCGCCGGCCCCGCGAGGTTGCCCTGACGCGAGAGCGCACGCAGCGTGTTCGAGATCGCGCTCAGGTCGGCACCGACCACGCGGAACGTCCGCACCTCCGCCTGAGGAGGCGCCTGCACCGAGTCGAGCTTGGTCGCCAACTGCTCGAGCGACTCGATCCGCTCCGCTGGCGCGTCGATGATCAGCGTGTTGCTGTTGGCCTCCGCCGAGACGGTGACTTCCTTGGGCGGCTGCGCCCAGGGCATGGGCCGCCCTTGCCGATCGACCGGGATCGGCGGCTGCGGATAGAGCCGCTCCATCGCCTGCGACACGTCCACGGCCCGCGCACTCTTGAGCTGCACGAACCGCGTGACGCGCTGGCCCTCCTTCTTGTCCTTGTTCAGCTCATCGACCAGCGCGCGGATCTGCTCGAAGAGCTCCGGATGCGCCGAGACGATCAGCGTGTTGGTCGCCGCGTCCGCGCGGACCTCGACCGGCCTCTGCGCACGGTCCGCCTGCGGGCGTTGGCCATACTGCTGCGTAAGCATCTGCGCGATCGCGTCCGCATTGCTTGCGCGGAGCTGCAGAAGCTTGAGAGGCGGAAGGTCCTTGCGGTCGGCCCGGTCCAGTCGCTGCACAAGGTCCTGAACCAGCGCGTGCTGGGCCTCCTCTGCCACGACCACCAGCGAGTTCGTCGCCTCAAGCACCCGCAGCACGGGCGGCTCGATCTTCCGCGCAGCATCGATCGAATCCGCCGAGGCGATCAGCGATTCCAGCTGCGGAAGAATGTCCTTGGCCGCGGCATTCTGCACATCGACCACGCGCGTCGTGCGCGCGGGCGCCACGATCTGCTGCAGCGTCTGCAGAATCCCGTCGAACAGCCTCATCCCCGGCGCAGAGCCCGAGAGCAGCACCGAACCCGAGCGCTCATCCAGCTCGGCGGTCACGCTGCCAGCCTGGTCGGCGGGCAGGCCCTTCGTCCTCTCGGCGTACAGCGCCTGAGCCCGCGCGATGACGTCCTTCTGCGACGCGATCGGGCCCGAGAGCCGGACGATCCGCAGGTCGCGCGCTCCGGGAGCGTCCGCGTCCAGTCGCTTGACGAGCTCTTCGATCGCGCCGAACTGCGCGGGCTCAGCGCGGACCACGAGCGTCGAAAGCTCATCGACTGGCTCGAACACCGGCTCGCGGAACTCCGCGCCGTCCTGCATGAGCAAGGGCCGGGCGAGGCGCGCAAGAGCTGGCGCGACCACGCTGGGCCGGGCCTTGGCGAGCACGAACGACCGCGCCTGCTGCCCGGTGGGCGCGAGCGCCTGAGCCTGCTGGAGGAGCGCCTCGAATCGCGCGAGGCCCTCGCGCGAGCCCACCAGCGTCGCCGAGCGCGACGAGCCCTCGAGCGTCACCGTCACCGCGTCCTTCTCGGCGCGTCCAGTCTGCGCGTACAGCTTCTGCGCGGCCTCGATCGCGGCCTTGGGGTCGCCCGCCTTGAGCGTGATGACCTTCACTTCGCGATCGACGCGCGACGGAACATCGATGCTGCGCACGAGCGACTCAAACCCCGTCACGTCCGCGTCCGGCCCCGACGCGAGCAGGCCCTTGCCGTCGGGCGTAGGCGCAAAGCGCACCACCGCGGCCTGCCGCGGGGTCAACAGCCTCGCGACCAGTGACTCGACCGCTTGAGGCGTGATGTGCTCGAGATTGATCCGCGCCGTGCGCGACTCGGGCCGACCCGTCGCGGCAGCCTGCGCGTTCCCGGTACCCGGGTCGATCTCCGCCAGAAGCGCCGAGGCCTGCGCGAGCAGCGCCCGCGGGCCGACGATCGTGATCTTGCCCTGATCCTTCAGAGGCAGGATCGTGGGCCGACGGTTGGCGGGCAGCCCGTTGAACAGCGCCCCCACCTGCTGCGCCGCGGCATCGGCTGACGCCGAGCGCAGCGTGAAGGTCATCATCTCGCTCTCGTTCGACTGCCCCTCGGGCGTATCGAGCAGGGTGATGAGTTCTTCGACGGTGCGGATCCGCGCCTCGGGCCCGACCGCGATGATCGAGTTGGTGCGCTTGTCGCTCGCGAGGTTCAGACCCGCGACGTTCTGATCCTCGATGACGCGCTGATTGCCGTCCTTCTCTACCACCACCGTGCGCCGACGCTCGCCGACCAGGCCTCGGAGCGCGTTGAGCACGGTGTCCGCTTCGGCGTGCTTGATCGGGAACAGCCGGAACGCTGCGTCCACCGGCCGCACCGCGTCAATGCTCTTGACGATGTCCGAGATGCGCTTGACCTGCGCCGCGCTCTCCACGATGATGAGCAGATTCTGGGCCGGCACGGCCATCACGCCGCCGAACGGCCCGATCAACGACTTGATCTGATCCGCTACCACTTCGACCCGCGCGTTATCCAGCGCAATCGTGACCGTCACGAACTGATCGGGCGTCGCGTCCGTCGGCACGCCCGACTTGGCGACCGACCCCGCGCGCTTCATCGAGTCCTGCAATGTCGCGAGGTACAGATAGTTGTCCTGCCGGCGCAGATGCACGCCGTAGCGCTGAAGGTTCAGGTTCAGGATCGACAGCGCATCCTTGAACGTGTACCCCTGGGCGGACACGAACGTGATATCGCCCTGCGGCGCAGGCGCCTCGTAAATGATCGGAATCCCCGCCTCGCGGGCAAAGAACGCCAGCACCTGATCCACCGGCGCGCCCATGAAGTTGAAGCGGATGAGCCGCTCGGCCGGCTGCTCGGTCGCGGGCGCGGGAGCTGGTGCGGGAGGCTGAGCTGCGGCGGGCGCCGCCGGCTGTTCCGCGGGCGTCGGAGTCGGCGCAGGTGCGGGCGCAGGTGAAGGCGCGGGGGTTGCGGCCGGGGCCGGCGCGGGGGCGGCGGTGTCCTGGGCCAGCGCCGCGGCGTGCAGGCTGGCCGCAGCACCGGCAGCCGCGACGATCGCCGGGGTCAGCCGTCCGTGAATCCGACCGGGGTGCTTGGCCGCCATGCATCCTCCTCCGAGGTTCAACGTCCCGAACCGATCGCCGCCCGACCCGTCACGACCGGTTGGCGGTCACAAACTTCCACGCCCGAGTCTACCGGATTCTGCGCCGCGGCGGGCGAGAACCGACCCAAAAAATCCCCATCGCAACCGCTGCGCAACCTTCGCTGCCGCTCACGTTTGTGCGCGCAGCCTCCGTACTGAGGGAGAGCCCCCGAGGGACTTCCACCCGTGGGAACGCAGGGCGCGGCCTCGCTCAGTTGCTGATCGGTCGCCGCTGCGACAGCGTTGCGCCCGTCGTCAGCTCGAAGCGCTGGCCACGGATCTCGAATACCGCACGCTCACCCTCAGCGTCGAGCATCGTCGCGTCAAGCAGCTGCATGCCCCTGGTCATCGTGATCGCCTCGCGCGTGCGAGCGTTGACCATCAGCGCCTCAGGCCCGCGGGAGCCGAGCATCACGCCAACCAGCCTCCACTCCGCATACGGGGGAGGCGGGGGCGCCGGAGGCTGCTCGGGCTGGGCGTTCTGGGCGGGCGCAGGCGAGGTCTGCGCAACCGTCACCGCTGGGGGCGGCGGCGCAGGCTCGCGGAACGGATTGCGCGAGAGAATCGGCCCGAGCAGCAGCTCGGAGCCCGCTGAAGCGTCGGCCAGCTTCACTTCATCCTCGGGCCCCGCGGGCGCGAGATCGGGAACGAACAAGGTGAGAGCCGTGACTCGAAACTCGAACCGTTCAGCGGGTTGATCGGCCGGGCCAATGGGCCTGATCTGAACGCTCGCGACGCGATGGACCCACGGCTGGGCTTCCACCGCCGCCAGCGTCCGCAGCGCCTGCTCCAACGTTCCCACGCCACGGAGCGATCCGCGGATCACGTTGAAATCCCGAGGCGCGCGCCGGAGCGCCGAGCGAACGTTGGTCACACGCGTGTTGGTCAGGAGCGGGTTGGCGATCGCCTCCGCCGGGTCCGAGTCCACACGGATCTGCGCGAGGCCGGCACGTTCGGCGAGCCGGGAGAGCCCCGTGCGGAACTTGTGCTCCACCGCATCGAAGCGCGAGCCCAGCGTCCGTGCGCCGACGTCCTTGAGACGCTTGCGCGCGGCCAGATCATCCTCCATCTTCTCGTCCAGCGACACGATCGAGGCCCGCAAAGCGTCAAGCTGCGCGAGCTTTTCGGCGCGCGGGGAGAAGTACGCGGCGTCCGCAACGAGGTAGAGAACCAGCGCCCCGACCGTCCCCCCCGCCGCGAGCGCGAGCTTACGCGTGCGATCGTTCATCGAGAGCCCTCCCCGGCCTTGGGCTTCGCGGCGCCTCTCGGAGCCGACGGGACCTTGCCGTTGGCGGGCGCTTTGCTCGCTGTTGGCGCCGCGGCCTGACCGGGCTTCTCCGGCTCGGCCGTCGGCGCGGGCGTAGCTTGGGGTTGGCTCCCGCCGGACACTGGCGACTGAGCAGCTCTCGCGGCGGGCTGTGCGGGCTTGGCGACGGTTGTCGTCAGTTCAAGATTGAAGCGGTCCTGCACGTCTGCGCCGCGAGCCTCGACGGTGTACACATTCTCCGCAACGAGCCTGCCGCGAAGGTCTTCGGCGGCCTCACGCTGCTTGACCTTGCCGGACAGAAACAGCTTCGTGCTCAGATCACGCCGCCACTCGCCATCGGGATACGTCGAGGCGCGCTGCTGGAACCGCACCGCCGCGGCCGACTCACCCACGAGATTGTCCAGCTGCGCGAGGCGCGGGTCGGGCAACTGCGCCGAGAGGTACGAAAGGTGGCTCAGCCAATCCACTCGCCCGTCGAGCCACTGCCGGACGTGTTGCTCGCGCGCGTGGATGAGCAGGAACTGTTCGTAGTCCTTCCGAAGCTGCGCCTCGCGAGAACGGGCGAGGGCGATCTGTTCATCGAGCCCCGAGAGCGAGGAGTTCACGACGACCGCGCCGCCGCCCAGACCCAAGATCGCCGCGAGCGCCGAGGCGAGCACGAGCTGGCGCTTGCGCGCCCCGCGATCGGGCAGGCGACGCGGCCTCGAGAAATCCAACGAAGGGCGCCCGAGCGCCGCACCGAGCGCGATGCCCGCCAGCGGGCCCGCGACCGTGAGGTCGGCAGAGTTCTCGGTGTCGATCGCTTCCCATCGAACGCTCGACGGGAGGGCGACAACCTCGGACTGCACGCTCATCGTGGCGCCGACGCGGGCCGCGATGTCCTGTGCCGCCGCACCTGCGCCAACGATCGCGGCGCGATCAATCTCGCCCGACGTGGGGCGCGCCGTGCCCGAGAGACGGTGCGTCGTCCACGAGCGCTTGGCCTCCATCGCGACGCGCTCGGCAAAGCCCTCCGCTTCGGGCCCGCTCGCCGCAGCCGGCCGCGCGATATCCGAGGCGCGGGCGAAGACCATCTGCCCGTCCTCAACGATCACAAACTCGGTGGTCACCGCGCCCAGCGCGATGCCCAGCACGGGCCCCGCACGGCGCAGCGACAGATCCGCCAGCAGCGTGGCGAGCCCGAAGCACCGCAGACCGATGGATTCCACCGCGAGCCCTGCCGATTCCGCGACGGACTTGTACCACGCAACACGGTCAGCGGGCATCGCCGCGGCAAGCACCGCGCGCGCGGGCGACGCCTCGGAGCCGCCCAACTCGGCCAGCGGCGCGTAGTCGATCGCCGCCGACTCGACCGCCATCGCGAGCTGCTTGCCCATCTGCAGGCGCACGATGCTCGAGAGTTCTTCCTCGGTCGTGTCCGGGCTCGCCGGGATCGACAGCCGCTTGAGCACCACATCGCCGCGCGAGACCGCGAACGAGATCGGGATCCGCGGCGCCGCGTGCTCGCGCAGCACCGACGCGAGCCATGCACCGATCGCGACCGGGTCGTCCGCCACGATCGACTCGGGCCGATGCGCGGTGATCCATCGCTCGATGACGATGCCCGCGCGGTCGGGGCGCGCGTCGAGCAGGCTCAGCCGCGGGCCGTCGAGCTCGACGATTCGCCTGCGGGCGCTGCCGGGCTTGCGTGCAAGGTTGAGCAGAAGATCACGCACGGTCGCTGTTTACTCCTCGCGGCGCCCAGGCCGCACCGTGGGCCAAGCGGCCCAAATCCTTATCCGCCGCCCCGAGGGACCGGCGTCCAACGGCCGACGCGGCGATCCGTCGGCGAGCGGCGCGCCGCGCCCGAGGCCTGTTCCGACGCCGCCTCCGCGCCGCCGGTTCCGTCCTCGCTCAGCGTATCGGGTTTCGTGCCCGTCGGCATGCGGGGTGAAAGACTGCCTCGGATGTTCAGCTCGCGGGGCTTGAGCGTGCCCAATTCCAGCTCGCGGAACTTCAGCGGCTCCAATTCCGGCGCCGTATCGGGCACGCCGGGGTCATCCTGCGGCGCGGGCTCACGCTGGGAGAGCGTGATGGCCGCCGGAATGAGCGAGATGTCGCGTAGGTAAGCAAGCCTGGGCGCCGGGCCCGAGACATCGATCACCGCTTCGCATTCAGCGGTCATCTCGCCAGCTGCAGGCGCCGCGTCGTCGGCAAAGGCCGCGCGAGGACGGGCCATTATCGCACGGACTCGCACGCGCCATTGGAGCGAACGTGTCGTGACACGGTCGGCCACGGCGGCGAACTGCTCAGGCGTGAGAATGTTCTGAACGACAGGCCACGCAGGGCTGCGACGCGAAGCGGCATCCAGCGACGAGCGCGCCTCGACGATCGAGCGTGCCTGCGCCGCGTCAACCCCCGGCAGCGTCGCGAGTACCTCGGCGGGCGCGCGGTTGAGATCGATCCGGCCCGTGACGAACGCGTCGGGCGTCGAGCAGACCGCATCGAGCCACGCACCCCACTGCGCGGGTGGTTCGCCCAGTTCGATCAACGCCGCGACGACATCGGCCAGTTTGGAGACGCGCTTGCCCTGAGCGGCGCGCTGCTTCCAACGCTCGCCGACGCCCGCGCGGATCACACGGTCAAGCTCTTCGGCGGCTGCGTCAGGCTCGAGCGACGAGAGATCAATCTTGGCCTCACCGCGCCCCGATGCGCCCGACTGCCCAAGGCCCGTGCGCTCATTGGGCTCCGCGGCAAAGACGCCAAGCCTGAGAAGCAAGCCCCCCTTGAGCGCACCGACCGACGACACGATCTCGCCTCTGCCCTCAGCGCCGATGCTGAGTGCGTCCTCGGCGTGCAGGCCCGGCAGGCCGATCAATCGCTCAGGGCTCGTAATCGGGCCCGCGCGTCGCGCGTCGGCGATCGCCGCTGCAGCGGCCGCGGGAAGAAACTTCTCGAGCGCCGAGGCCTCGACGGAGTTCACGTCTACCCGCGCGGCCTCGGAGAGCGCGAGCGCGCCTTCGTCAAACTCGACAAGCGTGATCTGAGCCTCACGATCAAGCCCCGCGCCGATCGGCAGCGTCCACGAGGCGGTCAGTTCGGGCTCGGCGCTGTCCATGAGCGCCTCGCGTTGCGACTGAAGCTGCGCCATGACCGCAGTCACGCCCGATCTCAGGGCCGAGCGCAGATGCACGCGCTGAGCATCGAACGCGACTGAGTCGAGCCGCGAACCCGTGCGCGCGAGCAGCCCGAGCGCGATCAGCGACGCCGCCGCGAGAATCGCGAGTACGAGGAACAGAACCACGGCCTGGCGACGGGAGACACGCGACTTCATGCGCCACCTCCCGCGCTCCCAAGTGCAGTCGTGCCGGGCCCGCCGTCGGGAATCGCAATCACGCGCGAGCGATCAGGCGCGGGCGCGGATGATGCCGCGGACGAGTTCACCGGCACGCTGGCGGGCGCGCTTGCCGCCGGACTGGTCGGGGCCGTCGATCCCGGCTCGGTCGCGGGCGCGGGGTCGGTCTGCGTGAACAGCCGGACCTCCAAGGCCGCGGGGAGATAGCCCGCGGAGCGCGAGTCGAACGAGCCGCGCCATGCGGTGCCGTCGTGATACCGCAAGCGGAAACCGCGGAGCGCAAAGCGCCGCTCGTCGCTCGAGCGCCGATCGCCTCGCGCGGACACAAGCGCGGATCGCCGGACGACCTCGCCCGCCTCAAAGCGGTACACGATCTCCAGCGTGTCCGAAAGCGCGAGGTCCCGCGTCGCGGCATCCGCGCCTTCGGTCAGTGCGCGGAGGTGTACGCCGCGAGTGAGAACCGTGAGGCTCGCGACATCGCCCCGCACACCCGCGCCGAGCAGCGGATCTTCCACGAAGGAGGTCTCGAGATCGGACTCAAGCACATCGAGCAGATCGCCTGCGCCCTGTCCTGATTCGATGCGCTCAAGGATCACTCCTCGGTCGCGCACGAGGTTCCAGAGCAGCGAGTACGCCACGCCCGTCAGAACGATCGTGAGCGCGAGCGCGACGAGCACCTCGAGCAGCGTGAACGCCCGGCGCATCATGGCGCGCCCCCGGTGGCCGCGGGTCGGTCGAGAACCAACTGCCTGAGCGCGAAGCTCGCGCGCGAGCGACCTGCGTCAGACGGGTCGGGCAAAGTCACGGTGACGGTCACGATGCTCGCGCCAGCGAACTCCGAGGCCTCGCTGCGGGCCTCGATCGTCCAGTCTTCGCGGCCTCGCTCGATCGCGGGCCCCGAGATCGTCGCGGGCGTCGCGAGCCCCGCCTCGATCCGCGCCATCGCCGAGCGCGCAAGGTCCGCCGCCCGCTCCTGAAGAGCCGCTTCGCTGACGGCGTTTGACGCGCGCGACACGACTCCGAAGATCGCTCCAGAGAGCGCGATCAGAATCGCCAGCGCCAGCATCAGCTCCAGAAGCACGGACGCGCGGCGCGTCATGGGTCGAGCAGGTCCTGCTCTTCGTCGCGAGGCCCGCCCACCGGCTCCACGGGCGCCTCGACCACCGGCCTCACCGAGGGCGAGGCCTCCGTCGCGGTGTTGTCCGCACTCGGAAGCTCGGCCGACGCGGCGCGCGGCGCGTCCGATCCCCTCCACCGACCCAGCACCACGTCCTGCGTTACCCCCGAGCGCCCCGAGAGCCGAAGCGTCTGACGCGACGGTCCGCTCGGCGCCAGCGATCCGTCGGGCAGCACGAGGCACAGCTCCATCTCGGACAGCTTTTCAGCCTGATCGGATGCATCAGCACCATCCCGCTCATCACGATCCATGCTCACCGCGCCGAGCCGATCGCTCGATTCCTCGGCCGCGGGTGCCCACCCGATGGTCACCGACTCGGGCAGCGTCGCGAGCAGTTCTTCAAGCCCTTGCCTGCCCGCGGACGCATCGGCGGCGTTCTGCTCGGCTGTCCGCAACATGATCCGCGGCGCGCCGCGCGAAGAGTCGAGCACGAGCACGAGGCACGCGTTGGCCCGCTGAGCTCGTGTACGGGCTTCGTCAAGCGCCGAGACCAGCGTCTCATGCGCAACCTTGACGTTGCCCCCCGACACCATCGACGCAACCGAGGGGAGCACCACCGCCCCAAGCACGCCCAGCAGCGCGACGACAACAAGGATCTCAAGCAGCGTGTGCGCGGACCGTGCCTGCGAAAGCCTGCGAACGGTTTTGTGATCGCGCCGAGTCATGCTCGATCAGTTCCCCGCGGGAGTTGTGCCCGAGCCGCCACCGGTCGTTGCCGGCGCACCGCCCGAACTCTCACCCGAAGCTTCATCGGCCATTCCGCCCGACTTGATGTCGTCCGCGGTGCCTTCCTGCTTGTCCGGCCCGTTGGACCACAGGTCGTACTTGGACGTGTCGCCCGACTGGCTCTGCTGGCGATAGCCCCAAGGCGTGCCCCAGCGGTCGTTGGCGATCGGGCTTTCGAGGAACGCGGTCCACTTGCCCGCCTCGGCCTCATCGGTGATCGCGGACTTGTCCCACAGAGCGCGGATTCCCTCTTCATCCGTCGGATAGCGGTCGAACTTCAGGTAGAACGCCTTCAGGCCCTGCTTCAGGGTGTTCATGTCGATCTGCGCGAGGCCCACCTGGCTCTCCTGCCGGCGGCCGACGAGGGCGAAGCCGACGATCGCTCCAAGTGCGACCACGATCGCGATCACAAGCAGCACCTCGAGAAGCGTGAAGCCCCTGCGGACTCGGAGGCCTCCGCTGCTGCCGGTGGAACGGGTCAGGGATCGCATCGCGGTCATCATGCTCCGATTCTCCGATCGTTCAAGAGGCTCGCTCGTTGGGGGCAGTCGTTGCCCCGCACCCAATCAGACTATCCGATCCACCCCGCCCGCACAAGCCGCACGGGAAAGTCCCCACCAGCCCGCGAGCAGGCCCCCAGCAGAGCCCCAACATCGGACGGCCCGCTCAGACCCGACCCGACATCTGCGTCATCGGCAGAACAAGCGCGACCGCGACAGCGAACACGACGCCCGCGATCGACACCAGCAGCAGCGGCTCGATCAACCGAACGGCCGTGGTGAGCAGACGATCGACCCGCGCCTCGACCGTCGCGGCAATCTGCACCAGCACGTCGTCGAGATTGTTCGCCGCTTCACCCACCGAGATCATCTCGACGATGTCGTCCTCGAACAGGCCCGACGCGGCCAGCGGTGCCGCGAGGGGCTCCCCCTGCTTGACAGCATCGGCAGCGCGCTCGATCGCCTCACGCATGGGTGCGTTGCCCGCCGCGTCTTTGGAGATCTGCAGCGCCGCGAGCATGGGAACATTGTTCGCGAGCATCGTGCCCAGCGTCCGGCAGAACCGTGCCGCACCGATCGCCCGCGTGAGAGGCCCGACGATCGGGGCCCGCACGCGCCAG
This sequence comes from Planctomycetota bacterium, assembly GCA_033763435.1. Lineage (GTDB taxonomy): Bacteria > Planctomycetota > Phycisphaerae > Phycisphaerales > UBA1924 > JANRKN01. The sequence goes on along the minus strand of JANRKN010000066.1, from coordinate 30,804 downwards.
ACTTCGACCCTCGCTCGCACGTCGGGCCGGCGCAGCGCCCAGATCGCGGCGAACACCATCGCGACGAACGCCCCCACCACCAGCAGCGCTTTCCAGCTCGTCAGCGCGTCCGACAGCCCAAGCACGAGCCGCGTGATGAACGGAGGCGTCGTCTGCATCGCGTCAAGCATCACGCGGAACTTGGGCACGAAGACGGTGAAGATCACGGTCATCACGATCACGCCCACAGAGACGAGGATGGCCGGGTACACGAGGCTGCCGATGACTTTGCCGCGAAGCTCGGCCTGCGCGATCACGAGCGTGCCCAGGCGCGCGAGCACGGTCTCGAGGAACCCACCCTTCTCACCCGCGCGAACCATCGCGACGTGGATCGGCGCGAACGTCTCGGGCTTCTGGCCCATGGCCTCGGAGAGTTCGCCGCCGGTTTCGACCGCCTCGGCCAGTTCGCGAAAAACCGACGCGAGCGCAGGGTCGCTCTTGCGCCCCCCCAGAAGCTTGAGCCCTCGCAGCAAGGGCACGCCCGCGCGGAGAAGATCCGCGAGCTGCTGATACGCGGTGCCGAGCTTGCGGACCGAGAGCTTGCGGCGGGCCCGGCGCGGCTCGGCCGCGGGCGTGATCGTCACGGGCACCAGCGCGCGCGACTCCAGCTCCGCGACAACCGCCTGCTCACTCGCGCCCGCAAGCGAACCGCGGACGCGCTGTCCGCCGGCGGTCAGGGCCTGATACTCGTACGTCGGCATCGCGGTGATTGTTGCCCGCCCCCGAAGCGTGGGCCTTGCAAAACAAGCACGCCCCCGACCGAACAGACCGGGGGCGCGCCACAGAGTTCTCTGGAAGTGTCCGACCGGCTCACTGCTCGGTCGGCAGCGGCGTCGCGGGAGCGTTGGCGATGTTGTCGGCGTGGTCGATCGCCGCGAGGAGCTCGACGGCCTTCTCGTTCGCCGGGTCCTTCTTCAGCACGCGGGCCAGCGCGGCGCGGGCGCCGTCGAGGTCCTTGAGCTCGGAGTTCACCAGGCCCAGCAGAGTGAGCGCCGCCGGATCCTCAACGCGGTTGACACAATCGTTCAGCGTCGATCGCGCGGCCTCGAGGTCGCCCGTCCGGCGCTGGAGCAGCGCTCGGAGCACGTACCCGTCGGCCGAATCAGGCGCCATCGCGATCAGCCGGCCCGCCGCCTGGCGCGCCCGTGTCGCGTCATTGAGCTTGAAGGCGAGCTGACCGAGCAGCGACCATGCCGAGACGTCAGTCGCGCCGGCCGAACCGGTCGTGAGCGACAGCAGGATCTCACGCGCCTCGATCAGCCGGTTCAAGCCCGTCAGAGCGCGCGCACGAAGGCTCAACAGGTCACGCCGCCCCTTATTGGCTTCGTCGGTGAGTAGCCGCGAGAGCAGGGACTCGGCCTCGGCGTTGCGCCCCGTCGCGATCTGCGCCCGGATCAGGTCCTCGGTAATCGCCTGCGAATCGGGCGCGAGCAGCCGTGCCTCGTTCAGCAGCTCGACGGCCTTGTCAGCCTGTCCATTGATCAGCGCAAGGTGCCCCAGAAGCTGACGGACGCCCGCGTTGTTGTCGAAGGCCGCGCGACGCTCGAGCAGGTACCGCTCCGCATCCTTGACTCGGCCGAGATCGATCATCATCTCCGCGGCCGCAACAGCGTACTGCGGATTAGTCCCGTCAAGCTCGGCCGCCTTGGTGTAGCGCGTCAGCGCGTCGTCCTTTCGATCCACGCGTTCGGCGATCACGCCCTGGTAGTACTGCGCATCCACGCTGTTGGGGTCGATGGTCTCGGCCGTCGCGAATGCGCTGGTCGCGCCCTCGAGATCGCCCATCTCCATCATCACCCGCCCGCGAAGCACGTGCGACATCGCGACCATGTCGTTGATCTGCAGCGACTGCTGGATGTTCGACATCGCTTTGCGGAGATCTCCCGCCGAGAGGGCCTGCGCGGCCATCTCGTAGAAGTTCGCCGCCTTCAGCGCGCCCATCTTCTGCTTTGCCGCCGAAGCATGCTCAGTCGTGTAGCGCCCGGCGCCGCCGAAGCAGCCCGGAAGCGTCAGCATCGTGCCCACGAGGCCAGCCAGAACAAGGCCCTTGGTCGTCTTCATCTTGCGTGTATCCCCTCTGGACCCCGGGCCGGGCACACAGGCGCCGGGGTCAGTCGTGCGTTGTGGATCGAAATGCCGGGTTTACTTGCCCGCGGGAGTCGCCGACTCCTGCGCCTGCGTGAAGGTCGTGGTGCTCGAAGCGGGGATCGGCGTCCCCGAGAACGTCGTGCTGAACCAGCTGAAGAAATCGTTGATCACCGCGACGCGCTGCTCGGGCGAGAGCTCGACCGCGGGGGTCTGCGCCGCCACGGCGCGGTACGACCCTGTGGGCGTCGAGGCCGCGCTGAGATCGATCGCGCCCGGTGCGCCGTTCTGCGTGAAGACGTCAGGCGTCGCTGGCTGAGCGGGCGAGAGCGAGGGGCTCGACTGCGCGAGGGGCTGCGAGAACACCGTCGACGAGGCCTGCTCGTTCGAAGCGTTCTGCGAGGCCGCGGGCGTGGTCAGTGCGGGCGGCATCGCCTGAGCCTGCTCGGGCTGGACCTGCTCCGGCTGGACCTGGGCGGTCTCAACCCGGGCCGGCTGAACATCAGCCTGAGCCGTGGGCTCCGTCTGAGGCGCCTGATCCTGCACAGGCAAAGCCTGAGTCTGCGAGGTCTGCACAGTCTCAGACTGCGCGGGCGTCGCCTGGCCCTGCGGCGTGGGCGTCGCGTTCAGCGCGTCCACCGCCTTGTTCGTTTCCGTGCGGAGGATGTCGTCGAACAGCCCCCGGCCGCGGTTGCGCTTGCCCGCACGCTCGCCCGTCAGACGGTCGCGCAGCAGCACCGCGTCCTGATTCTGCGGGTGCAGGGCCAGCGCGCGCTGGACCTGGTGCAACGCCTTCTCGGTGTTGCCCTCCGCGGCAAGACGGTCGGCCTCGACCAGCAGCTGGCCCACCATCCGCTGGCGGCTGAAGGGCAGCAGGCCTTCACGGGCGCCGACGATTACCGACTGAACGTTCTCATCGGCGCGCTGGCCCGCGGCGGTCAGGACCGTATCGTTCATGATCTGCGGGCGGATCAGGAAGATCATCTCCGACCGACGGACCTCGTCGTCCTGCGAGCGGAACGCATTGCCCAGCAGCGGGATGTCGCCGAGCACCGGCACCTGGCGCCGCGAGGACTTGGTCGAGTCCTTGAACAGCCCGCCGAGCACGACCGTCTGGCCGTCGCGTACGAGCACGTTGGTGGAGAGCTGCGAGGTGTCTTCGTCGGGGATCGTCACCGCGCCGCCGCCGGAGGTGGTGACCTCGCGGATCGCGGCGCTCGACACCTTGGGCTTGAGCTCCATGCGGATCATCCCGTCGTTGGAGACAAACGCGCGGAAGTCCAGCTGGGTACCGGTGTCGAGGAACTGGACGGTCTGTGTGGTGGAGGTCTGCGAATTGGTGCTGGTCACGTAGCCGACGCGCTGACCGACGAGCACGCGTGCGGGCTGACGGTTGAGCGCGAGCACCTTGGGGCTGGAGAGCACGGTGGTGTCGGTGACCTCGTCGAGCGCCCGCAGGAAGCCAGCGAAGTCGCCCAGGATGATGCCGGCCTTGACGCCGCCGCGGCCGTTGGCCACGTTGCCGACGGACTGCGTGAGGGCCGAGGACACACCTTCGCGGCGCTGCGCTGCGCGGCCCGTCAGCATGCGGTCGACACCCTTGAGCGGGCCGCCGCGGTCATTGCCGAGGTCCTGGAACTGCGTGAAGTTGAGATTGCCGACCAGCGCGAAGTCGATGCCGAAGGCGTTGTCCTCGTTGATGCGGGTCTCGAGAATCGTCGATTCGACGAGGATCTGCTGGGGGCGCGTGTCGAGCTGCTTGAGCAGCTTCTCGATCTCCTCGATGTTCTCGGGATAGTCGAACACGACGAGCGTGGCGTCGTGCGCAAAGTCGTCGCCGCCGACGGGCGCCGAGTCCGAGACCTGGAAGTTGCCGGTCTTGCCGTTGGACTGGATCGCGCCGCCGTCGGCGCTCAGCAGGGGCTTGGCGAAGCCCGCGGCATCGACGGCGTTCAGATAGTTCAGCTTCAGCACCTTCGCGACGCGCTGGCGCGAGGCCTGCTCGATCGCCTTGAGTTCCTCAAGGGTGTAGACGTACACGAAGTTGCCGCGCTCGATGTAGCCGTAGCCGTTCACGTGCAGGATCGCGTCAAGCGCCTCGTAGAACGTCACCCCGTAGAGGTTGGCCGTGACCTTCGCCGAGATGCCCTTGGAGGCGACGATGTTCTTCTGGCTCTGGATCGAGAGCATCTCGAGCACCACGCCGAGGTCCGTGTCCTTGACGTGGATGTCGACAAGCTGATTTTCGTTCACGCGGATGCCGTCGGTCGGCACCGGCTCGCCCGTGGGCTGCGCGGCGTCGGTGTTCTCAGGCTGCGCGGCGGCGCCCGTCGCGGGCTGCGTCGCCTCGGCCGCGGGCGTCGTCGCGGGCTGTGCGGGCGCGTTGCTGAACGACTGCACGCCCGCGGGGTTGGCGGGCTGCGTCGCGGGCGTGTTCGTCGGCTGAGCCCCGGTCTGCGCCAGCGAGGCCGACGCGATCATCGTGCCGGCCGCGAAGGCCAGCGCCGCCGGCGTCAGCGGACTCGTCGTGTGGGAATGGAACGCGGCGTTGCTGTTGCGGTTCATGCTCGGTGACCTCTCCAGTTCGGGAAACAAACCCCACTTCGCCCCATCCGTCGGTCGGGCGAGGGACCTTCCGCCCGGACCTCCCCTCACTGCGGGGCCCCGGGACCACAGCGCCTTCCCACGAACCCGTCTCCACTCCTGAAGGCGGGCCTTCCGTCGGCGCCATGTGGCTCTTCTGTGTCGTCCATCCCGATGAGCGACTTTGGAGCGATCACCCGGCCCGCAGCGACTTTCGCGCGCACGCCGGTCGCGCCGGACACGCCGAGCACCCTGCCTGCTCCCAATGCACAAGCCGCACGCCCGGTTCTCGGACGTGCGGCCTGATGACTTTCGCGTTGCGCTCGGAACGTTGCGTCAGTCGCCGATCATGCTCCCGGGCGCGTTCGTATCCGCGGGGACTGGCTGCACGGGCGCGCTCGGTGCGGGGCTCTCGGTTCGCGGCGCTGGGGTCTGAGCCTTGCGCGAGAGCCGCTCGCTCTCCGGCACCGCGTAGGCCGTGCGGGGAACCGCCGTCACCAAACGGAGCTTCACCCAGAAGAACAGCGAGAACACCAGGCAGAGACCGGCGACTGTCGTCGAAATGACGCGCCAGGGCTTGAACACGATACCCGAGCGGTCGGCGCCCTCGGCCTGCGTCAGCCGGCTCTCATCGAGCGTGTTGAGGGGGTTCTGATCCTGCTGCGCCGTCATTTGCAAAGTCTCCTTGCCGGCGTCCCTGCGCGCGCGGTCGGTTACTCGTTCGAACTCTCGATGAAGATGCGCCCCGTGTAAGCCTCGACGTTCACGCGGAAGAGCTGCCCCCCGCCTCGGATCGTGACAAAGCCCGTGTCCGCGGGCGTCGTGCCACCGGGCGTGGTGACGGGCGAACCCATCTCGTCGAAGATCAGAATCTGGCCACCCGCGAAATCGACGTTCGAGATCACAGCGCCGCCGAACTCTGAGTTGTTGGTTCCCAGCGTCGTGGTCTGGAGCGTGTCGGTGGTAGCGTTGAGCGTCGTGCCGCGGACGGCGATCACGTCCCAGCGGTTGTTGGCGACGTCGAACGCCACGGCACGCCCGCGCTGGAGCGCGATCGCGTCGGACTGGGCGGTCGTAAGGTCGGCAACGAGCGTCCGCACTGCGGCCTGGACCCGCAGCACGCCTGAGTCACCCATCATGGGCACGGCGACCGCCGCGGCGATGCCCAGCACCGTGATCGTGATCAGAAGCTCAACGAGGGTGTACGCGCGACGCATCGTCGGACTCCGTTCACGCGTTAGGGGCGGGAGATCGGGCGATCCTGCCCGTCAAAGCCGCCGGCCCACACATCGCCCGTCACGGGGTCGAAGATCCACCCCGCGGAGTTCTGATACGCCGCGTCGGGCGTCGCTCGCAGCAGGATTCGCCGGCCGTTGGCCGTGCCCACCCACGGGTTGATCGGTGGCTGCTTGAGATAGTTGGGCGAGACGATCGGGCCCCACGTGCCGTCGCCCGCGCTCACCACGGGCACCTGGCCCGAGTTCGTCCCCATATAGACGTTGATGGCGCGCCGGAGCTTCTCGAGCTCGTACAGCGTGGTGTTCTGAGCGCTGAACTCGGTCGCCCGCGTGAACTGAGGCACGACTACCGCGGCGAGGATCCCCAGGATGACCACCACGATCAGGATTTCGACCAGCGTGAATGCCGCGCGAGCTCGGAGCATGCAACCCTCTCCCTGAGATCTCGTCGGGCGGCTCCCTCTGACTCGGGGCGCCCCTCTGGAAAACGACCGGCTCCCTCTCGGGCGCCGGTCGCGTGAGTCAGCGTTGACGCTCACTTACGGAGTCGCGGTGATCTCGTTGGTCGTCTCGTCGAAGTACGAGGCGCCCAGGATGCCGTTGCCGTTGGCATCGATCGTCCAGGTCCAGCCGGTCGTCGCGCCCGCAGCGGCCGCGACCGACGAGCTGTTGTTCACCGGGTTCACGGGCGCGGTCTTGAGCAGACCGGCGGTGATCAGGTCGTTCCAGAAGTCCGCACCGACCGCGGGGTACTGACCCGTGCGGGCGCGGTGCAGCTCGAGCTGGTTCTCCAGCGAACGCAGCTGGGCGCGGACGTTGCCGGCGCGCGACTGGTTCGTGGCGCTCGTGAACTGAGGCACCACGATCGCCGCGAGGATCCCGAGGATCACCACGACGATCAGAATTTCGACGAGCGTAAAGCCCTTGCGAACCCGACGACGAATGTTCATGCGACCGCTCCTTGAAGCTGCCTGACTTGTCCGGCTCCGCCCCGGCACCCACCGGTTCGGCTCCGAACGTTCCCGGCCCGCCGCGAAACGCCACGAGTCGCGGGCCCGCGTGTGTGAGGCTCGGCACTCCCGAGCCCTCTCCTCCCGAGCTCCGGGCGGCCTGGCACGCGGCCCGGAGGTCGTCGGCGCGTGAACTCCCGACCATCGGGAATCCAGACACGCCGGCCACCGCCGGACAACCAACCAATCGGGAACACCGGCTCGCGAATCAAGCCCGCACCCGTGAACTCAGGGCACGCACGCGCTCTGTGCCGTCTGTACCGCGCAGCACGCACCGCCCGCGGACCTTGCCCCGCTTCACGGTCGCGTTTCCGGACCTCACTCGCAACGAAAAACCCGCGAGCACAGGCCCGCGGGTTTCAGATGGACTTCTTCAGCAGCTCAGGCAGCTCGTTCAGCGCGATGCGGTTGCCTGTCCCGCGCCCTCGCCGCCCAAGATCAGCGGCACAACCTTCGTATTGGGCAGGTTTAGTGCGCCCATCAGCGCAGCGGCCGCGACCGCCTCTTCGCCCGAGCCCTTGCCCGCCAGTTCCACCACGCGATCGACCTGACGCGCCTCGAGCAGGTTGCCAAATCGCTTGGCGCTCTCTGCGGCCTTGCCCAACAGCGACGTGCGGTCCGATCCACTCGCGCCCAGCGCCGCGTCCACGAGCGTCTGCTGCGCCCGGGCCTCGGCGACGCGCGACAGAATCTCCGCGATCTCCATCCGCGTCGAGCCCGCCGTCGTGTTCCGGCCCATCGTCTCGATCAGCGACAGCACCGCGTCCTTCACGCTCAGCACCGCGTTGCCCGAAACCGCCAGGTCCCGCAGCGCCTTGAGCGCCCGACCCGAATACTCCGAAGCCTCGGCCGACGTGATTGGCCCGCCCGAGGCCTCGCGCAGCAGCGACGTGACCGTCGCCGAGAGCTGCTCGTTGTTCAGCGCCAGCGACCGCACCGCGATCGTGACATCGTTCTCATACCGACGGCGCAGATCGTTGAAATCCGGGCCCGAACCGAGCACGAGGATCGGCGTCGCCGCCAGGCGCCCATCGCCGCGGATCGATTCGATCGCCGCGGGGACCGACTCAGGCGCCAGGTTCAGCAGCACAGCCAGATCGATCGCGGGAACTTCGGCGACCGAGCCCGCCGCGCCACCTGTCGACTGGGCGAACGGAAGCACGCGGAACTTGTGGCCCTCGAGTTGACCGCGCACGGTCTGGTAGGTCTCGACATCGCGACCGACGACCAACGCGTAGGTCTCGCCCGCATCGCGGACAGCGCCGGCGAGGGTGGGAACAACGCGCTCAGCGCCCGAGAACATCACCGTCGGCTGGGCCGCGGCGATCGCCAGCGCCGCCTCGTACTGCACGCGGCGGTTGGGATAGTTCAGGGCTTCGAGCAGCGGGCCGGGCTTGTCGGCGAGGCCGATCAGCGTGGCCGCGCCGCTCGTGCGCTCGACCGCCGCGAGGGCCTGACGCGCCAGGGGCGTGTCCTTGTCGACGATCGCTCGCTCCAGCACCTTCTGCGTCACGCCCGCGCCCGAAGCGACGGCGAAGTACATCGCCGGCCGGCGGTCGGCGGGATACGCCGGGTTCGCGTAGTCCTTGGGCTGAGCCGTCTCACGCCGGAAGTTCGACCCGATCCAGAGCGCCAGGGCGTCGGGGTTCTCGCTCGCCAAGCCCAGTGAACGCTCGGCAAAGCGCATCGCCATCGCCTCGTGGAACACTTCGCTGCGGATCTCCTGCAGCACCAGCCCGATCTTGGGCGAGTACGACCAAAGAAGCTGGAAATCTTCGCCCGGGAAAGCGGTGACTTCGCTGCGCTCCTGGTAGTACAGATCCGCAAGCTGATAGAAGAGGTACGAGGTATCGCTGGTCGGCGTGCCGCCCAGACGGTCATACGCGCGCTGGGCCGCGGTCTTCACGCGCTCGTTGGCCGAGTTCTTGCGCAGGTTGTCCAACACCGGCAGGCTGTTGCGGTACGGGATCAGCCCCAGCACGTCGCAGACACGCTCGGCCTGGGCGCCGTCCAGCTTCTCGACCGCGGTCATCAGCGGAACGATCGACGAACGGCCCATGTCGATCAGCAGGCGCTGCACCGAGGCGCTCAGCGTCGGGTTCCCATCGTCCAGCAGCGCGGTCAGAAGCTGGGGCACCGCGTACTCGCCGGCAAAGCGCAGACGCTCCTGCGCCAGCAGCCGCCCGCGGACGGGGCCCGTGAGGGCCGCGATGTTCGCCTTGATCTCCTCGGGGTCGCGGGCGCGCTCGAGCTTGCCGCGCTCGAACTGCTTGAGCAGGTCGCCAGCGACGGTCTCAAGGTCGCTCCGGCGCATCGCGCGGCCGATCGTCTCTTCAAATCGCGCCAGCTCACCGGTTCCCTCGACGAGCTTGACAAAGTCCGCGGGCTTCATGCCGCGGGTCAGCAGTTCCTTGCCCAGCGCCTGAGCGACATCCGTGCGGTCGATCCGCGTGAAATGGATGAAGTCGCGGAGAAGTTCCTCGTTCGTCGGCGCCTGGGCCTGGCCCAGCGCGGTGCCCGCGGTCATCAGGAGCGCCGCCAAGGCCACCAGCCCGCGGCCCGAACGACTGCGGCCCTGACGCGAGTTCGACCCGTCCATGTTGCTCTGCTGCACGCGCTGCTCCACTTTCTGAGAGTCCCGGTCTGAGACACCGACTCTGAGACAACAAGCCAGCCCCGCCCCCGACACACCGACCCGACGACCCCGCCTCACCGGAGCCGTCCGCCGGAAGGGCGAACTGTAACGGGTCCGTTCGGGGGGCGTCAATTATCCCCGCCCGATGGACCCGCGACGCCCGGAAACTCCGTTCCGCGTCCGAAAACGGTCCGCAGAAGCGCAATCCGGGGCGGGAAAGCCCTCACACGGTGCGGATTTGCAGGGCCGACGTTAAGGCCCGGGGGGTTGGAACCGATCAACGGGCCTGTGCGGGAGGTCGTTCCTCTCCCACCCACACTCTGTGTTTTCCCGAGGTGCGTGCATGCCCATCGAAAAAGAAGTGCTCACGACCGGTGAGGTCGCCAAGATCTGCAACGTCGCGCCCCGAACCGTCTCCAAATGGTTCGACTCGGGGTCGCTCAAGGGCTACCGCATCCCGGGCTCGCGCGATCGGCGCATCCCGGCCTCTGAACTGGTCAAGTTCATGAAGGCCCACGGCATCCCGCTGGAGTCGTTCAACTCGGGCCGCACCCGCGTGCTCGTGGTCGACGGCGACAAGGACGTCGCCGACACCCTTCAGCGTGTCCTGACGGAGCAGACCTCGTACGAAGTCCGCACGGCCACCAACGGCTTCCAGGCCGGCATGGAGTGCGAGAAGTTCAAGCCCCATGTCCTGCTGCTCGACCTGCACCTCGGTGAATCCGGCGGCGCGGGCACCAGCGCGGCCAAGGGCGTCGCCGACCTCGTCCGCTCTTCCGACAATCTCCAGTTCACCCGCATCATCGCGATGTCGGGCAAGCTCACCGAGGGCCAGACTCAGACCCTCCGCTCGCAGGGCTTCGACACCTTCCTCAAGAAGCCCTTCCAGATCCGGCAGGTCGTCGAGTCGATCGAGCAGGCCACGGCGCTGGCCGCCTGAGCCGAGCACGATCCAGCTCACATCCTCTGCTTCCACGACGACGCCCCGAGCTCCCGCCCGGGGCGTTGTTCATCATGAAACCGAAGAGGAGTGACTGCGCTCTTCGTCCCTGAGGAGTTTGGACATGGGCCAAGGCTGCGGAATCAGGCCGCTCAGAGCGTGAGGCGCACGAGCACCTGATTCGCCGTCACGGTGTCGCCTTCCTTGACGAGCACCTCGCGGACGATCCCGGCCTCGGGCGTGCGGAGCGTGCCGGCGAAGGGCCGATCCCCGGGCGCGATGACCTTGGTCGCTTCCATCTCCACGATCGCCTGGGCCTGCTTGACGGGCTCGCCGGGCTTGACGCGGAGGGCCGTGACCTTTCCAGCCATCGGCGCGCAGACCTCGCCGGGGCCGCCGGTGCCCAGGCCCTGCCAGGGCTCGATCACCGGGCGCGGGTTGGAGGCGAGCTTGACGCCCATCATCGCCGAGCCGCCCGGCAGTGTGGGCCGGCGCCGGCCCGCCTCGCGCGCTTCGGGGATCGTCTCGACGCCGACCTCGTACACCTTGTCCTGCACGCTGACGCGGAGCTTCATCGCTTGTTCCTTCCCGTCCGCGCGCGGTCCTCGCCCGCGGACGACTGGGGTCGTTGGGGTGTTCAGCCTGTTTCCGTCACGCGACGCACGCGGTGCGCCTCCGTCGCAACCTGCCTGCCTCGGACGACCCAGCGCCCGAGCGCGGTGCTCGACGCCTCGTCGTCGTCCGCCGGGTCGATGCGGGCGGGCACTTCGCGGATCGAGACCGCGCGGGCATTGGGCCCGCAGGCCGCGACGACCGCAGCATGGATGACCGCGAGGTGCTCGGGGTTCACGCCCTTGGCGCCCGGGATCTCGTGGCTCGTGATCATGAGACCAACCATGAGATTCTCCTCTGGCACGGGGCCGGTCAGAGCGGGATGAGCCCGTGCTTCTTCTCGGGGCGCAGCTCGCGCTTGGTCTTGAGGCTCTCGAGCGCGAAGGCGATGTAGCGCCGGGTCTCGCTGGGCTCGATGATGTCATCGACCATGCGCCGGCCCGCGGCGACATAGGGGTTGCTGAAGGTGTTGCGGTAGAGGTCCACCATCTCCTTGCGCTTGGCGTTCTTGTCGGGCGCTTCGGAGATTTCCTTCTTGAAGATGATCTCGGCCGCGCCCTCGGCGCCCATGACCGCGATCTCGGCCGTGGGCCAGGCAGCGACGGCGTCGGCCCCCAGGTCCTTGCTCGCCATCGCGACGTAGGCGCCGCCGAAGGCCTTGCGGATGATGACCGTGATCTTGGGCACCGTCGCGGCCGAATACGAGAAGAGCAGCTTCGCGCCGTGGCGGATGATCCCCCCATACTCCTGCTGCACGCCCGGGAAGTAGCCCGGCGTGTCGACCAGCGTCACGATCGGGATGTTGAAGGCGTTGCAGAACCGCACGAAGCGCGAGGCCTTGTCGGACGAATCGATGTCGAGCGACCCGGCCTTCACGCCCGGGTTGTTCGCGACGATGCCGACGGGCCGGCCGAGCACGCGCCCGAAGCCGACGATGATGCTCCCCGCAAAGCCCGCCTGTACCTCGAGGAAGTCCGCGTCGTCGACGATGCGGTTGATCACCTTGTGCATGTCGTAGGTGTACCGCGGGTCGGCGGGGAGAATCGCACCGATCTCTTCGTCGGGCTCGATCGCGCCCGAGTAGGGCGCGCGGGGCGGGTCCTCGGTGTTGTTCGAAGGGAGGAAGCTCAGGAGCTTCCGGCAGATCTCGACGCCCTCACGATCGTCCTCCGCAATGAAGTGAATGTTGCCCGAGTAGTGCATGTGCGCCTCGGCGCCGCCGAGCTCGTCGGCCGTCACGTTCTCACGCGTCACCTGCTTGATGACGTTGGGCCCGGTGATGAACATCTGCGCCCGGCGCGTCTGAATCACAAAGTCCGTCATCGCGGGCGAGTAGGCCGCGCCGCCCGCGCAAGGGCCGCAGATCACGGAGATCTGTGGCACGACGCCCGAGAGCAGCGTGTTGTGATAGAAGACGCGCCCGTAGGCGCCGAGCGAGTCGATGCCTTCCTGAATGCGTGCGCCGCCAGAGTCGTTGATGAAGACGAAGGGCGAGCCGGTCTTGAGGCTGGTCTTCATCATCTCGACGATCTTGTCGCCGTGAACTTCGCCGAGCGCACCGCCGCCGACTGAGAAGTCCTGCGAGGCGATGTGCACGAGGCGCCCATCGACCGCGCCCGCGCCAGTGACGACGCCATCGGCCGGAAGGTCCTTGCCCTCCATGCCAAAGTACGTGCAACGGTGCTTGGCAAAGCCGTAGCGCTCCTGGAAAGTGCTCGGGTCCAGAAGCAGATCGATCCGCTCGCGGGCGCTGAGATTGCCCGCGGCGTGCATCTTCGCGATGCGCTCGGCGCCGCCGCCATAGGCCAGCGCCTTCTTTCGGGCGCGCAGCTCGTCGATCCGCGCGGACATCGGCACCGCGGTGCCGGCTTTGAACGTTGCGGGCTTGGCTTCAACCGACTTGGCGTCGACGGCCTTGGCCTCGGCCGGCTTCTTGTCGGCGCCCTTGGGTTCGATCGGCAGGGAGTCAGACACGTTCGCCTCCTTCACAACCTTCGTGCTCGGGTTCGTCGGGCTCACCTGCGTCACGGAAACCTCCTGTTCGTGCGTTGGCCCACCCCCGCACCAACCTCCCCACCGTGAATACTCCCCTCGGGGTGTCGCGTCGCGGCACCAGAGATTTGAGAGCGGGTCACGCGTGAGCGTGCTCGCTCGCAGGCTGGCAGAGTTCGGTCAGCACACCCATCGAGGCCTTGGGGTGCAGGAACGCGATCTTCGCGCCGTGCGCTCCGCTGCGGGGCTTCTCGTCGATCAGGCGGACGCCCCCCGCCTTGAGTTGCGCGAGCCTCGTCGGCAGATCGCTCACGGTGTATGCGACGTGGTGCAGGCCCTCGCCACGCTTTTCGATGAACTGCGCAATCGTCGACTCAGGGCTCGTCGGCTCCAGCAGCTCAAGCCGCACCGGCGCTTCCTCAGGCCCGAGCGCATAGAACGCGACGCGGACCTTCTGCTCCGCGACCTCTTCGACGCCCTCGAAGCGCGCACCCAGCACGCCCTCGTAAAACGCCCGCTGATCCGCGAGCGACTTCACCGCAATACCGATGTGGTTGACGCCGGTGGCTCCGATCACGGCCGCGCCTCCTTTGGCCCTCACCCGCCGCCCCTAGCCCCATTGCTGACCTTCCACTCCCCTTTATCAATACATTCTACCCTTTCGCGTCCGTAATCAAGCGCCAAGGGTCCGAATTCCTGACTTTTCCGCCGTCTTTTCAACGGTTAGGTCGGGCTCAGGGCTGGGCAACTCTGCCCATGTCCGGGGCGCCAGCGCCCCTCGCGGCAAGGCCTGCTTTGAGCGCCTCAATCACGCGATCGGCCTCGGCGGTCGGCCGGGCGTGCCCATGCCTCACACGCTCACGTGCTTCCTCGAGCGCGGCGGAGGCTCCAGCGGACTCGCGGATCAGGTGCTCAAGCCGCTCACGGACCAATTCCTCGAGCCAAGACTGGTTCTGCTCCCGGCGTTTTTCGTCAAGCCGGCCGGACCGGCGCATCTCGCTCGACCGGCCCTCCACGTCCGCCCAGACCTCGCGCACGCCCGCGCCGGTGAGCGCCGAGCAGGTCCGCGCCGTCGGCTTCCCCTCGCCCGCGCGGGCGCTGACCATCCGCAGCGCCATCTCGTACTCCCGAGCGGCGATCTGCGCACGCGACTCGTTCCCGCCGTCGGCCTTGTTCACCGCGATCACGTCGACGTGCTCGAGGATTCCGCGCTTGATGCCCTGCAAATCGTCGCCCGCGCCCGCGAGCATCACGGCGAGAAATACGTCGGTCATGCCCGCGACCGCCGACTCGGACTGTCCGACGCCGACGGTCTCGACCAGCACGACGTCGTATCCCGCGGCCTCACACACCAGGATCGTCTCGCGCGTCCGTCGTGCGACGCCTCCCAACGTGCCTCCCGAGGGGCTTGGCCGGATGAACGCGCGCGGATCGGCCGAAAGCTTGCTCATGCGCGTCCGGTCGCCGAGGATCGAACCGCCCGTCACATCCGAGCTCGGGTCCACCGCGAGCACCGCGACGCGGTGCGCGCCGCCCTCCTCGCTGGTGAGGTAGGTCCCGAGTTTCTCGATGAGCGTGCTCTTGCCCGCGCCGGGCACGCCCGTGATGCCCACGCGGATCGAGAGCCCCGTCTGAGGCATGAGCCGCGCGAGCAACTGACCTGCAAGCGCCTGATGCGCCGGGCTCGACGATTCCACGAGCGAGATCGCACGCCCGAGCACCGCGCGGTCGCCCGCACGCACGCCCGCCTCGAACTGCTCGAGCGTGAGCATCACGCCCTCCGGCCCTCGATCGCGTCGAGCACCTTGATCGCCGCGTCGCTCACCACGGTGCCGGGGCCGAACACCGCGGCGACGCCCATCTTCTTCAGCGTGTCGTAGTCCTGAGGCGGGATCACGCCCCCCACCACCACAAGGATGTCAGGCCGGCCCAGCTTCGCAAGCGCGTCCTTCAGCGCGGGCACAAGCGTCAGGTGCCCCGCCGCCAGCGACGACGCGCCCACCACGTGCACGTCGTTCTCGACGGCCTGACGCGCGACTTCTTCCGGCGTCTGAAACAGCGGCCCGATGTCCACGTCAAAGCCCATGTCCGCGTACGCGCTCGCAACAACCTTCTGCCCGCGGTCGTGCCCATCCTGCCCCATCTTGGCTACCAGAATCCGAGGCCGGCGCCCTTCGCGCTCTTCGAATGCCTTGACGCGCGCGACCACTTCACCGACCTGACCCTGTCCCTGCGTCTCACGCATGTACACACCCCTGGCGGCCTTCACGGGCGCCTCGTGCCGGCCGTAGACCTTCTCGAGGGCATCAGAGATCTCTCCGACGGTCGCCATGGCCCGCGCGGCATCGACCGCAAGCGTGAGCAGATTGCCCTCGCCCGAGCGCGCCGCGGACGTCAGGGCCTCCAGCGCCGACTTCACCTTCGCCGCATCGCGCGACGCCCGCAGCGCCTTGAGCGACGCGATCTGACTCTCGCGCACCGCGGCGTTGTCAACCTTCAGCACGTCGGGCGCCTCGTCCTTCTCGGGCTTGAACTTGTTCACGCCCACAACGGTCTGCCGGCCCGAATCGATCCGCGCCTGCGTACGCGCTGCGGCCTCTTCGATCCGCAACTTCGGGATGCCCGCCTCGATCGCCTTGGCCATCCCCCCCAGCTCTTCGACCTCGAGGATGTGCGACCACGCCCGGCGCGCGAGGTCCTCGGTCAGACGCTCGATCGCGTACGAGCCGCCCCACGGATCGACCACGCGGCAGGTGTCGGTCTCCATCTGCAGGAACAGCTGCGTGTTGCGGGCGATGCGCGCCGAGAAATCCGTCGGCAACGCCAGCGCCTCGTCCAGCGCGTTGGTGTGCAGGCTCTGCGTGTGCCCCTGCGTCGCCGCCATCGCCTCGATGCACGTGCGCACCACGTTGTTGTACACGTCCTGCGCCGTCAGCGACCAGCCCGAGGTCTGCGAGTGCGTCCGCAGGCTCATGCTCTTGGGGTTCTTGGGCCCGAACGAGCGCACCAAGCGCGACCAGATCAGCCGCCCCGCACGCATCTTCGCGACCTCCATCGCGAAGTTCATCCCGATCGCCCAGAAGAATGAGAGCCGCGGCGCAAACTCGTCGACCGACAGCCCGCGCTGCACGCCCGTGCGCAGATACTCCAGTCCGTCGGCCAGCGTGTACGCGAGCTCGAGGTCCGCCGTCGCGCCCGCCTCCTGCATGTGATAGCCCGAGATCGAAATGCTGTTGAACTTGGGCATGTTCTGGGCGCAGTAGGCAAACACATCGCCGATGATCCGCATGCTCGGCGTCGGCGGGTAGATGTACGTGTTGCGGACCATGAACTCCTTCAGAATGTCGTTCTGAATCGTGCCCGAGAGCTTCGACGCCGGCACGCCCTGACGCTCAGCCGCGACGATGTACATCGCCATCACGGGCAGCACCGCCCCGTTCATGGTCATCGAGACGCTGATCTGATCGAGCGGGATTCCCCGGAACAGCGTCTCCATGTCGAGCACGCTGTCGACCGCGACGCCCGCCATGCCCACGTCGCCCGAAACGCGCGGATGGTCGCTGTCGTAGCCGCGATGGGTCGCCAGATCAAACGCGACGCTCAGGCCCTTCTGGCCGGCCGCGAGGTTGCGCCGATAGAACGCGTTGCTCGCCTCAGCCGTCGAAAAACCCGCGTACTGCCGCACGGTCCAGGGCTTGAGCACATACATCGTCGCGTACGGCCCGCGCACATAGGGCGCAATGCCGGGGAGCGAGTCGAGGTGCTTGATGCCCGCAAGGTCGGCAGGGCCGTACTGCGCCTTGACCGTCAGCCCCTCGGGCGTGAGCCAGGGCTCGGACGCCTGTGCGCGAGCCGACGAAAGCAGCGGCTTGGGTTCGCCCAGTTCGATCGATGAGAAGTCAGGGACCTTGATCATCGCGCCGCTCCTTCGGTGGAGGGTACATGCCCGACACTTGAGCCCATCCCCGCGCTCTCGAGCGACGCGTCGAGCGTGACCTCGGCGAGCAGTTCGCGCAGCGTGCGGACGACATCGCAGCGGACGTAGATGAACCGATCGACCCCGGCCGCACGGAACACGGCCTCCTGCTCGCCCGGGTTTCCCGCAAGCACTACGCGGTTCGCACCCGAGCGGTGAAGCAGAGGGGCGAGCTCGGGCACCAGCGTCGGATAACGCTTGTCGGTGGAGCAGATGACGGCGATCGTGGCGCCGCTCTCGGCAAAGGCCCGCGCCGCCGAGGCCGCGTCGGGATACCCGTCGCCCGAACCGACGATCGGGGCATCGAAGCCGCCGGCCTCGAAGAAGTTCTTCGCGTAGTTCGTCCGCGCGAGGTGTTCGGCGGGGCTGCCGATGCTTGCCAGGAACACGCGAGGCCGCACGCCGCACGCGTCGGCATAGCGCTCCGCCGCATCGCGGAGGCGCTCGAACGGCTCAGCGAAGGGATGCAGCCCGACCGCGCGTGGTACCGACGCGATGCCCCCGGTGCCGAGGCCTACCCCCAGCGCGATTGCGCCCAGCGT
Source organism: Planctomycetota bacterium (assembly GCA_033763435.1). Lineage (GTDB taxonomy): Bacteria > Planctomycetota > Phycisphaerae > Phycisphaerales > UBA1924 > JANRKN01. Next base: position 13,152 of record JANRKN010000066.1, on the reverse strand, counting down.
CGCGCCTTGCTTTGCGGCATGGAACGCCCACTCGCTAATCGACAGCCCGTCGCGCGGCTCACCCACCCGCGAGGCCTGCTTGCGATACTCAGCCAAGCGCGCAACCGCCTCGTGCCGGGCGCGCTCGGGCGAAACCTGCTCAATTGCAGGCACCGCGTCGCCCTCGACGCGCGGGAACTCGCTCACGCCCAGGATCGGGTCCCGCCGCGTGGCGATGTTCCTGTCGCGCTCGGAAGCGGTCTGATCGATCCACGACTGCACGAGCCCGTCCTTCAGCGCCCGCGCCATGCCCCCCGCGCGCTCAAGGTCCTGAAAGAGCTTCCACGCCTTTGCCGCGAGATCGTCCGTCAGCGACTCGATGAACCAACTCCCGCCGGGCAGATCGAGGATCCGGTGGAGGTGAGATTCCTCCTGGAGAATCAGTGGCGTGTTTCGCGCAATTCGCCTCGCGAGCGCCGAGCTGGCGCCGGTGTCGCCCCGCAGCGCGACATCGAGGGGAAGGCTGCTGATCGCGTCGGCCCCGCCGACTCCTGCGGCAAAGACCGCGACGGTGTTGCGGAGGATGTTGACCCACGGGTCCCGCGCCGACATGACGCGCTTGCTCGGGCGCACGTGCATGGTCATTGCACGCGCGCTGTCGGATGCGCCGCAGGCCTCCAGCACGCGGGCCCAGAGACGCCTGGCGGCGCGGAGCTTGGCGATGCCCAGGAAGAAGTTGGTGCCCATCGCGAAGGAAAAGAGCATCTGCCTCGCGGCGGTATCGATCGAGAGGCCCCGAGCGCTCATCGCGCGGACATACTCGACGCCCGTCGCGAGCGCGAAGGCAAGATCCTGCGCCGCGGTCGCGCCCGCGTGGTGGTAGGCCGCGGTGCCCACACGGACGGCTCGGACGTCGGTGTATCGAGCGCTCGTCCACGCGGCCAGATCCGCGAGCTGCGTCAGCGCGTCCTCGAGCGTGCAAGGAAGGTGTCCTTCGCGCGCGAGCACCGCGAGCGGATCGGCGCCGAAGCAGCCGCGCGCCTCGGTGGGCTTGATGTTCTGCGCGTCCCACAGCGCGGCCAAGTGTGCGGCCGCGGGCACGAACGCCGCACCGGGCTCCAGCATCACACCGATCATGTTCAGATAGACGCCCTTGAAGGCGTCGGCGAGATCTGCGGGCGAACTCAGCGCACAACCGTCGACGCCCGCGAGCAGCCCTGCGCGGCGATCGTCGGCATCAAGCCCAAGCCGCCCCGCCGCGTCATACCGCAGCAGCACCGATGAAACCCCACCGGCCAAGTCCTCAAGCAACGCCGTGTTCACGAGCGCGGGCGTGGGTTCGGTGCGCTCCTGACGAAGGTCCCAGGCGTGAGGCAGCGTCGTTGATCCGCGCGTGAAAGGCGAAGCCCCCGCCAGCCCCGACGCGCCCGCGGGCCAGTCGGCCCGCGTATAGAGCGGACGGATCGTGAGGCCCTCATAAGTGCGGGTGACGAGCTTTTTTTCGAAAAGCGCCGCCCCGCCCGGGCCCAAATCGGCCTCGGCGAGCTTGCGCCATTCGGCGAGGTCCGCCGCAGGAAAATCAAGCCCAGCCGAGTCGTCCAACGAATCGTGCAGGCCGCGGGTCACCATGGTGCGCTCCTCCCCACCCCGATCTCGCGACGGTCCGCGCCCCCTCCGCGACGGCACCGCTTGCAGCCGCTCGCAAGGTCGATTGCCTTGTCACCCCCAGCCGATACTAGGACAAGGATATCCGCTTTCAAGCACAGAGATGGCTTTCGCCGGGGAATACGAGAAAACCCCGGGCTCGATGCCCGGGGCTTGGCGTCAGAACGCGGACTGAGAGAGCCGCAGCTTACTTCGAGGCCGGCAGCTCCAGGCGATGAACCTGCACACCGATCGCGTGCAGATAGCGCCTGCCGGCGGACTCCAGGATCCGGATCTTGTTCACGGCATTGCCGAAGTCGACGCGCTTCCAGGTCGCGCCGCCGTCGGTGGTCTCAAAGCCGCCGGGCATGGCGCCCACGAAGCCGCGCTGCTCGTCGATGAACGCGACGCCGAACTGACGGACGGCCGGGTCGTCGACGAGGGGGATCTCAGTCCAAGTCTTCCCGCCGTCGACGGTCTTGGCGACGAAGCGGGCGGAGGCCTCAGGGTTGGGGTTGTACGACTGCACGGTGACGTACCCGACGTTGCGGCTCGGGAAGCTGATTTTCCACGTGAGTTCCCACGGGCGCGGCGAGCGATACGCCTCACGCCACGTCGCGCCGCCGTCGTCGGTGGTCAGGATGAGGGCGTTGGATTCTTCGACGTTCTCGCTGGAGGCCGAAGCGATCACGCCGTGCTTGGCGTCGAAGAAGTGCACGTCGAAGGCCATCTTGGCAGAGTCGGGAAGCGCAACGCGGGACCATGTTTCGCCCAGGTCATCGGAGACGATCATCGCGGCGGGCCCGCCGACGCGCCCCACGGCAACGATGCGTGTCTTTTCGGAGAGATTGCCCGCGTTGACGAAGGGCGTGCGGACGATCTCGATTGCGCAAAGGCCGACGATGGGGTCGCCGCTGATGGTGGTGACGGGCTCCCACGTTGCGCCGCCGTCGCGCGTGCGATAGAGGGGCGTGGTGTCCGAAACGTTCGGGAAGTAGCCCGGGCCGATGTTGCCCGCGAAGCCGAGGTTCTCATTCACAAAGGCGAGGCAGCGCCAGTAGGTGCCGGGCTTGTCGAGCTGCTTGGTCCAGGTCGCGCCGGCGTCGGTGGTCTTGAAGAGTTTGCCCGCGCCGTTGGCGTACCAGCCGGTGGTGGGCGAGACGAAGAAGATGTCGTCCTGCTTGCCCCGGTAGGGCTCAGTGGCGAGCTTCTTCCATTCGGTGTCACTGACCGGAAGCGCCGCACGCCCCGCGGGCGCGGGCTTGCTCTCGGGCTTGACCTCCGCTTTGGCCTCGGGCTTGCTTCCGGTGGGTTGTTCCCCTGCCGCGGTCGACGCGCTCAGACGCTCAAGCGAAGCCTTCTGCACATTCACGGGCGTCCAGCCGAGGACCTCGGGCACTTCGCCACCGCCCGACTTCACTGCGCTGTCGGCGGTGTGCGACTGCAGTTCGACGAGCAGGCGCTCCTGCGGTGTGCCGGGGCTTTGGAGCTCTTCGCGCATGGAGATGCGGTTGCCCTGGACTTCGAAGGTGGAGTAGAGCACGCCCTCGATAAAGCGCGCGGGGAGCTTGATGCCGTTCTTCTCGTCAACGGTGAAGAGGCCTCGGGCTTCGTCGTCGGCAACAAGCTCGTACGCGCGCTCCTGCCGGCCCGCGGCGCCGTCGTAGATGATCGTCCATTGCCAGCGCCCGGCCGACGCTCCCGCGCCGATGACACGCTCCATCGTGAACGTGGGCGTCTGCCCCGGCGCGCCGAGAACGCGGACTTCGCCCTTCCAACGCCCGGCCCATGCGGCAGGGAACGCGGCGGCGGGCGCTTCGGACTTGGTCGGCGCTGAAGCCTGTGCGGCCGGCGCGATCGGCGCCGAGGACTGGACCAGCACAGGTGCGCCCGTCGATGCGCCGGCGAGTGTGAGAGCGAGCCACAGTAATTGACGAGCGAGGGGCATCGAGGTCTCCGAGTGAGCGTGGATTGGCGGATGAGGATCCCGACAGCGCGCGCGAACGGCGCGCGGAGGCCGCGGAAAAAGCCGGCCCGCCGACTTTCGTCGGCGAGCGCGGTGAGGGTGCTCATGCAGAAGCCTGAGCGTGCGTGAAACGGATCACTTCGCGGAGCGGACGGCCTCGATCGTCTTCTTGGGGTTGATGATGAAGCGGCCGGGCTGATCGGCGATCGGCTCAGCCCCGGCGCGGATCAGCTTGACGACGTCAGCAGGCTTGAGCTCGGGGCGCAGCGCGAGGATCTTCGCGGCGAGGTTGGCAACCTGGGGCGAGGCCATCGACGTGCCCGAGAAGGGGATCACCTTGCCGCCGGGAACCTTGCTCGGGATGCGGTAGCCGTTGGCGTAGAGCTCGACGTTCTTGCCGGTGCTGGTGAAGGTCGTGAAGCGGTCCTGATCGTCGATCGCGCCGACGGTGAGCAGGTTGGGCAGGCGCAAGCCCGCGGGGATGTACTCGGCGAAGTCCACGTCGTTGTCCTCGTTGCCAGAACCAGCGACGAAGAGAATGTCGGGCGCCGAGCGGATGGCCTCTTCGAGGCCGTCGCGGAAGGGCTTGAAGATCTTGCGGCTGAGTTCGGCGCGCTCTTCAGGCGTGGCGCCGACGCCCTTGGCGGCGAGCATGCCCTCGAAGGCCGCGCGGCCCACACGCCAGCTCATGTTGACCACGCGGACATTGGCCTTGCGAAGGTACGCGACGGCCTGCTTGCAGTTGTCGCCCCAGCGCTCTCCCAGCTCGATCGTGGGTGCCTCATCGGGGATCGACTTCCACGGCCAGTTCTCGGTCACGTGCACGAGACGCGCGAAGGGATTGCCCGCGACGACGATGCCCGCGACGTGCGTGCCGTGCGTGTAACTGCCGATGAGGCTCATGTCGTCGCCGAAGTTCTTGAGGTCCTCGCCGCGGAGGTTCTTGTAGAACTCCTGGAACTTGGTGACGCCCTCGTTCTGCACGCCGGCCTGCATGTCCTGGGAGGCCGCGACGAAGTCGATAAGCTGGGCCTTGTCGCCCTTCAGGCCTTCGAGTGAGGCGAGGTGCCCGGTCGTCGGGCGGCGATCGAGGCTGAACGCGATGCCGTGGAGATCGTCGACGAAGCCGTTGCCGTCGTCGTCCTTGCCGTTGGCGATCTCGGCGGTGTTGGTCCAGAGATTGTTCTTGTACAGCTCGACGTCGACGCCCGAGTCCCACACGCCGACGGCGACGGGCGAGCCCGCATCGCTGCTGGCGAGCTCGACCAGGCGCGTCTCCCACTTGCTGGCGGCGGCCTTGGCGTTGGCCTGCGCATCAATGATCTCGCCGTAGACCTCGGCCATGTACGGGATCAGCGGCAGCGCAATGTCCAGCGTGGCCTTGGCCTGCACGAGCGCGCCGGCGATGTCGCCCGTCGCGCTGCCGTTGGCCGCGGCAATCAGCGGATCGAGCGAAGTCGAGAGCGAGGACTCAATCAGCGCACGGCTGATCATCTTCGCCTGACCCCGCAGGCCCACGAGACGGTCCTTGACCAGCTCGTACGGCTGCGCCGAGATGCGCTTCTTGAGCTCGGCCTTGAACGTCGCGGCGAACTTGGCATCGTTGACGTCGGGCGACGATTTGAGCGCCAGCGCGCGCGCGCGGAGCGAATGGCCGCGCATCGCCTTCTCCTGCTCCTTGGATTCGAGCGCGCCGGCCTTGTCGGAGTAGGCGATGGCCTTCTCGAGATCGCCCTTGACCTGATAGGCCTGCGAGAGCGCGTCGTAGTAGCCTCGGAGGGTGGTCGTGTCGGTGATCTCGTACTTCTCGAGGTCACTCGTGAGGTCCGCGATCAGCTTGTCGAGGATCGGGTTGAACTTCGCTGGATCGGCGATGATCTCGAGCGTTTTGCCCGAGATTGCGTACGTGTGCCGAGGCAGGTCGTCGACGGTTTTGACGACGATCTTCGCGCCACCCTGGGCCGCGGGAGCCGCCGAGGGCTGCGCTGCCGACGACTGCGCAAGCGCCGTGCCCGCCGCGATCGACGCGGCCAGACCCGCCAACAGAACCACCGTACGAGTGCTCCGATTTGCCATGACCATCGATCCCTTTCCCGTGCCGAGGCACGATTCAGTCCTTCAACCTGCCCGTACTTCTCGCCCGTACTTCCCGCCATCCCGACGGAAGTCTGCGTTCACGCCCCACCACCACACTCCGCCGCACCCTCACCACGACCCGCACGATCCCCACCCGCCCCCTTGGGTCCAAAGACCGCGAACGTTTCGGAAATGCTCGATGAGGATTGCGGCGCGTCAGCCGGCCGTCGCGGCCTTGGCGTGCGGCTTGCCCCGCGTTGCACCCTTGCGCGGGCCCGAGCGCCGGCGCGACTTGCGCACGACCGGTGTCGCGACGACAAAGCTCATGTACATGCGCCCTTCGCGCTTGCGCTTGCCCTCGTCCATGATCGACTTGAGGCGGCGCACGAGCGCCCGCACCTCCTGAAAGGCCTCGGGCGTGAGCCAGCCGATCTCGTAATTGATCGAGATGTTGCGGCTTCCCTGCTCGAAGCGCAGCTCGCGGGCCCGGGACGCATCGCGCACCGCACGCTCAGTGGCGCGTGCGAAAGAGCGAACCGTGTCAACGACCGCGAGGTTCTCCTGCTCACCTTGGGCGTCGTTGAGTTCCAACAGAAAATCGTCGGCGGCAACGTCGACCAGCTGCTCGATGTGCCGACCGTTCTTGCGGAAGCCCGCGGGCACGACAAACCCGGCCTCGCGGAGCAGCTCGACGTGCCGATAGAGCGAGTCTGCGGGTCGACCGGTCGCACTCGCAAGCTCGGACATGGACATTGCGCCGCCGCAGCGGAGCGCCTCGGCAATCTCCGTCCGCACCGGCGACATCAGCACCCGCCACGCCTGCGGCGACACGACGACAAGAGACTGCGGCCTGCTCATGGGGAGAGTATACCCGACGGTTGACTTTCTGTCAAGCCTTGTCAACCGCTGACGCTTCCAGCGTATGTACCAGCCACCAAATCGCCCGCGACCAGAGCCGCCGCCGCGCGGGGACTGCTCCGCGGGAGGCCGCCGCGACCCGCGAGAGCGCGTCAATCCGCCGACCAGAGGATGAGCCCGGCCGTGAGTGCGTCGGCGATCGGACCCGTGGACTTCACCCGCTTGGTCAGAGCGCGCGAAGCAACGTCGATCGCAACTACCGATCCCTCTTGACCCGAGCAAACGGCAAAGACCCGCGCGCCATCACGAGAGAACGCAAGGCTCGTCGGAACGTGCTGAACGCCGATCGGCTCCCCATTGAGTAGGTTGGTGTCGACGAACTCGACCTGAGCGGGCGAGGCGACACTGATCAGCGCCAGCGCGCCAGCGCCTGGACACGAAACTGCGAGCATCACGCCGTCGGGCGAAAACTTCATCCGGAAGGGCATGCCAGGACAGACGATCGACCGCGTGACGGTGCCCTTCTCTGCGCTCACAACGCTGATGCGCGAGGCCTGATGGCTCGCGACCCAGACCGAGCCGCCGTCGGGGGCGATCGCGAGGCCCTCAGCGCCGTCGGGCAGGCTGAGCGAGCTGCGCACTACGCCCGAGGCGGCATCGATGATCGAAAGGCGGCCTGGCTTGACGTGAGAGACATACACCGTCGAGGCATCGGGCGCGAGCGCGAGCATGTGACCCGTGCCATGAGCGAGAGGATACTTCACGACCTAGCCGGTTTCGGCGCTTACGCGAAGAACATGCTGGGGCGATTCGACCGTGACGAAGGCTTCGGGCTTGCCGGGCACGAACGCGATGTCATTGGGGCGCTGCAGACCTTCGAGCATGATGGTGCGGTGGATCTTGCGCTGGGCCAGATCAACGACCACGAGGCGATTGTCGGCCGGTTGATGCCCAGCGCCGGGCCCGCCGTATGCCGAGCCCATGAGAAACCGTCCGGACGAATCAAGCGCGACTTCATGCAGCCCGGCACCGACGACGATCGACGCCATCGGCGCGAGGTCTGCTGCGGCCAATACATGGATCTTCTCATCGCCGCGCGTCGAGTAAATCACCGCCTCGACACGCGCTGCGCGTTGGGCCTCAGCCGCGCTTGTCTGTGGGGCACTCGACGCGCTGGGCGCCACCAATGCAGAAAGACTCAGCAACGCGAGAAAGCCCAGGCTCATGGCGATACCTCCGGCTCCGGCGCGCCCACTGGACGCGATCGCACGACGACGCAGCGCCGGGTTGGCGGAGTCTGACGCTCAGCCGCGGGAGTTGTTCCGTCAACCGATCACGATCGCCACGCCTCACAGAAAACTGGCAGCGATGCGATCGACCTCTCCGAGCGCCACTGAGAGAATCAGGCTCTCGCGGGCTCGGCTTGCGCCGAGGCCGCGCTACGCGGACCGGCGGCATCCCGGAGACGGAACCGACCGACCTGTGTCCGGAGCTGCTCAGCCTTGCTCGAGAGTTCGCTCGCTGCGCGCGCGGTCTCGCTCACGCCAACGCTGCTCTCGCTGATGACGCTGGAGATCTGCTCGAGCCTCTTGCTGATCTGTTCGCTGGCGGCCCCCTGCTCCTCAGCCGCCGCGGCGATCGATTGGATCATGCTCGCGACTTCCTGAGCAGACGAAACGATCGTGCGCAGGCTCTCGCCCGCCTGCATCGCTCTCTGGACGCCAACCTCCACCTGGCTGGTGCCACCGTTCATGCGCTCGACCGCGACCCGGGTCTCATCCTGAATCTCTCGGATTCGAGCCCCCACCTCCTGGGTTGATCGCTGTGTGCGCTCGGCGAGCTTTCGAACCTCGTCGGCAACGACGGCAAAGCCCCGTCCATGCTCGCCCGCGCGTGCCGCCTCGATCGCCGCGTTCAGCGCCAGAAGGTTGTTCTGGTCGGCGATGTCGTTAATCACCTTGATGATCTCGCCGATCTGCTCGCCCCGGTGGCCGAGCTGTGTCACGCTCGCCGCGCTCGCGGTCACGGCCTGCTTGATCGAATTCATTCCCGAGATCGTCTCTGTCACCACTTGCCCGCCATGCTGGGCCGACTGCCCGCTGGCGCTCGCCCTGCTCGCCGCCTCGGCGGTCTTGCTCGCAACTTCCGCGACGCTGCCGGTCATCTCCTGCACAGCAACGCGGATGTGCCCCACCTGCCCGCTCTGCTCCTGCATGCCGCGCGCCATCTCACCGCTGCTGGCCGCGATCTGCGTGGCGGTCGCTGCAACCTGATCGGTCGCGCTGGCCACTTCAAGCAATGTGGACTGGATCCGCTTCACGAACACATTGAAGTACTGACCCATCTCACCCAGCTCATCGCGGCGGCCCTCATCCACCCTCCGGGTAAGGTCGGCCTCACCCTGAGCAATATCGCGCAGTCGCTCCGAGAGCTGGGCGATGGGCCGGGCGATGCTTCGACCGATGAGCAGCGCGACCGCCGCACCGAACAGCATGGCGAAGCTCCCCACCACGATCATGACAGTCTGCGCAAAGGCGATCGCGCCACTCGCTGCCGCCTCAGTCTGCCTGCGCCTCTCGGTGAGCAGGTTCTTGATTTCCCCACTGATCGCTGCGAGGCGAGGGCCCGCTGTATCGAAACGGTCTCGGCTGATACTGATCACCTCTCCCATGAGCTTGTGTACCTCGCCACCGATCGCGACGTACGCGTCAACCTTCCTCTGTGCGTTGGCAGTACGATCACGCACAAGCGCGTTCTCATGCTTCGCCAGAATCGTCAGCGCTGCGTTGAGATTCACAGCCCCCTGCGTCGCCTTCTCGAACTCCTTGTCATCGAGCGTCACGAGGTAGCGCGCAACACCCAGGCGAGTCAGATTGGCTTCCGCAACGGCGCTGAACGCGACCGCGGCGGCATTCATATCAAGCGCATCGGTCAGCACTTTCGCGACGTCGCGCAACGCCGATTCCATCGCCAGCCCCGCGGGCCCGCACTGGTTGTAAAACACATCGATCTTGGTCGACAGCCGGACTCCGAGCTCGTCAGTGACTTTGGCATAGTCTTCGATCGTGGCCGTGAGCTGGTCGCGCAGCTCCGAGATGTCTTTCGTCGCTGGGCGCGCGGCAAACGCCTGAGCTTCCGCGCGAGCCCGCCCGATCGCGGCGGAGAGCTCCTGTGCGCGATGATCCGTCGCCTCAGCGAGGAATCTATTGGCGCTGGTCCGCATCGAAGCCACGGCCGCATCGAGCTCTCGGGCCGCATCGAGCTGCTCGCTGAGCGCCTCAAGTTCGGCCACGCCGCCGGAGCCCACCTGCTTAATGTACATGCCTGTTCCGATTAGGCACAGCAACGTCAGAATCATGGCGCCAAAACCGAAGCCAAGCTTGCGAGAAATCGTCAATCGCATCTGAATCTCCATCGGTCAGATCTCAGCCCGCCGCGCCAGCAACTCACCCCCTCGAAACGGTCGCTCATCGGCTGAAGCAAGGGCCATCATTCAGACCAGATCAAACACTCAAAATGGCACTCCTGCATCCGGTGCTGTCGCACCGTGCCGATGACCGATCCGAAAACCACGAAAACTCCGCCAGTATCCCGCTCGCGCGCTCACGATCACTAGTCGAGCTTGCGCCGGGTCTGGGTCTTGAACGCACAATAACGAAAGGCGTCACGATGTCGTCAGTCGCGACACACTGCTCGATGCGTAGCGCACACATCGCGCAGCTCGGCGCTCTCTCTTGCGCCGCAGCCTGCGCGGCACAGGATCACCCTTGCCCGATCGAAGCTCGCGTCCATCAGACGGCTCGCGATGATGCCTCGCCTGAACTTGCCCAAGACGCAAACCTTCGCCCGGGAACAGGGCCCGCGGCTCATCGACATCGACATCCACCAAACCCCAAGCAAAGCCAACACCCCTCCCCACAACGATCGCGAGCACGAGAAAAATCGACGGCCGCGCGGAACGATCTCGCGTCAACAGAGACTGCACTGCCCTGCTAGGGTCGCTCGCTGGCGCTCCACGTGATGCTCGATCAGCGACGGCGACGAACCATGAAGGCGCCACCAAGGGCCACCCGTCGCTCATCGCCGACGCAATCGCCGCGCTTGCGCCGTACGCCAAGACCAGGCCAACGCCGCGCGATGGACGACCAAACTCAAAGCACGGCGGCAAGCAGCGGGATGATCCGCTCGTGCCCGTAGCGCGCGCCCGTGTGCTGTCGAGGAGCCTGCCACAGCGGCGAGTCGATCGAGTCAGACTGACCCGCATCGAGAGTCGCTGCCGCAAGGCGGTCGTCGTCAAGACCGACGACCGCGGCCGCACGATTGACATCCACGCCCTGCGGCACACGTTCGGGACGCACGCGCTGGATGCGGGCGTTTCGCGACGGACGGGCAAAGCGCGAACCGACCCCAAGCTCCTTGATGTGGCCAGTGCGATCGAGTGCCTGCCAGGACTGCGGATGAAAGGGCCAACGGCGGCATCCGCGGCCGCTATCTGAGAAGTGCCGCCAACCGCGAGGCCGGGCACGCAGTGTCAGACCTGAAGTTCGGCATAAGCCGGTATCATTCAGCGGCCGATGCTCCAGTACGACCCCAAGTTCTGGTCTCGCACCGCGGTGAAGTTCATGCCGCGTGGATCGGGTTCGACGCACATCGTTTGCAACGCGGCCGTCGTGGCCGAGGCTCTGGCGAGCGTCAAGGACTCGCACCGCTGGCCGCTGTCGCTCGTCGCGTTCCGCTTCGAGCGTGATGCCCCCGGGTCGCGGAAGGGCCGCGTCGTCGTCGAAACGCACCCCATCAGCGATCTGTCCCGCCGGGTCGCCGCGGGGAACGACTATTTCTACTTCGTCCGCGACGAATCGCGTCATCCGGACCTGTCAGTGATGAACGATCTCGATGCCCAAGCATGGCTCATCATCAACGGCCTGCCCCTGATCGTGTTCAACACCCGCGACGCGGACGGCGGCCCAGGACCCGCGACGCACTTCTCGATCGCTGGCGCGATCGCCCACAAGAGCACGTGGGAGATCGTCCGACACGAGGCCGAGGTCGAGATGTACAAGGCGCTCGTGGCCCGCGTTCGGAAGCTGGCACGCGGAAAGAGACAAACACCCTCACACACCCCGGGCGCCGCCGGCCGCTGAAAGGACGCCCATGTCTGAGAAGGATCGAGCTTCCAAGTCGCGCGGTACACCTGCGAAGCGAAGCAAACCGCGCTCACCCAACTCCCCGCCGCGGGAGGGCGACGTCTACGCGATCCAGCTCGATCAAGGCGGATTCGCCTACGCCCACGTTCTCAAGATCGACCGCGACCCACCCCATCACGGCCCCTTCATTCGCGTCTTCCAAACTGTCACACCCGAGCTTGCTTGGGACGAGGCTATCGCCCAGAGCGGTGAGCGGTTCCGAACGTTCTTCCCCGTGTCGTACGCTCAGCGCGCCAAGCTTGCCATCCGCGTTGCGAGCATCGAGGTACCCGCGGTCGATCAGCGTTGGCCGGTGTTCAAGAGCTATCTCGATAAACCCAAGAGCGACGAGCGCATCTGGTTCAGAGACGATTGGTCGAGGAGACAACGTTCGACCGGCAAGCCGCAAGATATCGAAGCCATTCTCGCGGACATCAAAGAAAACAAGCTCGGCGATACACTCCCGCGCGGCCTGCTCGACGCACCGTTCAAGCAAGTCGTTAACCTCACCGCGCTGTGCCGGATGATCGCGACCAACTGGACGCACCGGACGGAGGTGCGGAAAAGAGATCTCCGGGAGTGATCGCCCCCTCTGGCCTTGCGGGTGGCTCCCGCCGCGGGAGATGTTCAGTTGAGAGTGAACTACGGAGCCTCATCCATGAGCGGAACAATCACTGACCAAGCCCTGGCATTCCTGCAACAGCATCAACCCCTGCCGCCCACAGCGGAGATGAGTGCGGCACTGCTCGACCGCTTCGAGGAGGTGCGCCAGCACTTTGTGGATGCTCCGGACGAGCGGGCGATCCCGCTCTTGCTCGGTGCGCTCAGCCAGGGCGACGGCCACGGCGTCTTCCAGCTCGTCGAGGACTGCTTGCAGCAACACCCGAAGCACGTCGTCGTGCCTCATCTCGCCGCGGTGCTGCGAGAGGGTCGCCCCGAGGCGCGATATTGGGCCGCAACGTTCGCGACGGGATTCCCGCATGCCGATCTCGTGAAGCCGCTCGGCGAGCTTGTTCGCACGGGCGACAGCGAGTGCAGCACCGCCGCGATCATGGCTCTGGATCTCAATGATTCGGAGGAAGCGCAGGCGCTGGTCAGCCAACTAGCCGCTGCGGACCCCGAAGTCGCAGCGATCCTTGCGGAGCTGCGCGACACAGAGGCATAGGCGTCGCCCGTAACCGCCAGCCTCATCCCGCCTCACCTTGCACACACGCTTGAACACGCGCGTGCACAAGCGAGCGTCCACCCAGGTCATTCCCTGTCATCGTCGGGCCATCTGCCCCGATCCGGCAGTTCCCGCCCACCTCGCCGGAATTCGCGGAATCTGCGGGATTTGTCAACGAGAAGCCGCCGGTGTCAGCGCCCCGTGGGGGGTGACATCGGCGGCCCAATATCGATCCAGAAAGCGGGCGACCGGGATCGAACCGGCGACATTCAGCTTGGGAA
>JANRKN010000065.1:0-9659 GCA_033763435.1 Planctomycetota bacterium | reverse complement strand
ACCCGCGCGAGCGCCCGCCCGCCCCACCCGCGCCCCCCACGCCCCCCACCCCAGCGACACCCGCCGCGACGGGCTCTGCCTCGGCGTTGTTGCCCGCGCGGAGGAGATTCCGCAGCGCCTCGCGCTCCGCGGCCTCGTCCTGGCCCGCGCCCGCGTGGTCCGCGCCCAGCACGATCTCGACGAAGATGTCCTCGAGCGAAGGCTGATGCACCTCGACGCGCCGGAGCGCGCCCGACGAGGCGATCCGCGGCAGCAGCTCGGCCGCGCGGCCCTCGGCGGCGGTGATCTCCAGCTCGTGCCCGTTCTGGCGCACGCTCTCCACGCCCTCGATCCCGGCGATGCGCTCACGCTCGGACGCCGGGAAGCTCGAGGGGTCCAGCGCCTCGGCCAGCAGCAGGCGGCTGGCAAACCGCGAGCGGATCTCGCGAGGCGAGGCGTCCAGCACCTTCTGCCCCCGGTGGATCATCACCACGCGGTCGCAGAGCGACTCGGCGTGGAACATCTGGTGCGTCGAGAAGATGATCGTGCGCCCGGCGCGGTGCTGCTCGAGCACCAGCTCGCGGAGAAGCTTGGCGTTGACCGGGTCGAGGCCCGAGAAGGGCTCGTCGAGGATGATCAGGTCGGGCGCGTGCATGATGGTGGTCAGGAACTGCACCTTCTGCTGCATGCCCTTGGAGAGCTCTTCGCACTTTTTCTTGGCGCAGTCGGCCAGGCCCACGCGCTCGAGCCATTCGCCGACCTTCTTGTCAAGGCCCGCGGGGTCCAGGCCCTTGAGCCCGGCCATGTACTTGAGGAACGCGCCGACCTTCATCTTTCGGTAGATGCCGCGCTCTTCGGGGAGATAGCCGATGCGGTCCTTGCTCTCGACGGCGGAATCCTTGCCCAGAACGCGGAGCGTGCCGGCGTCGGGGAAGATGATCGACATGATCATCCGGATGCTGGTGGTCTTGCCCGCGCCGTTGGGCCCGATGAGCCCGCAGAGCGAGCCCTGCGGGATCGCCAGTTCGAGGTTCTCGACGGCGCGCTTGGTGCCGAAGGACTTGGACAGGCCGTGGATCTCGATCGCGTTCATGGTGTCTCGGCAGAAGAGGTTCGGCGGGCTCGGAGAGCGTTTGAGGCGCGGATTGTAACGACGCGTGAGGTCCGGGCGGGTTCGCCGGGCGCGTACGTGCAAAACCGGACCCGAGCCGAACGATCTGATCGAACAGGGCGCGCCCGGGCCTAGTGTTTTCGGAATGGCCGACGATGATTTTCTTCCCCCCGCGCTGGAGCATCGCCTGAGGGCGATCGACGCGGAGTACGCACAGCTCGGCGAGGAGCTGAACGACCCGGCGATCGCGGGGGATCATCGCCGCGCGAGAGATCTGTCGATTCGCCGGTCGGCGCACGAGGCGCTCGTGCGTGACTATCGCGCGCTCAGCGCGCTGCTGCGTGATCGCGCGGAGTATGTGTCGGCGCTCGCACCGGGCGGTGACACGGACCTGGCGGTGATGGCTCGGGAGGAGCTGCCGGGCGTCGAGGCGCGGGCGCGCGAGCTGGCCGATCGGCTCAAGGGCGCGCTCGTGCGGAGCGACGACGACCGCGTCGGGTCGGTGATTGTCGAGGTGCGCGCGGGGACCGGGGGCGACGAGGCGGCGCTGTGGGCGCGCGACCTTTTGGAGATGTACGAGAAGTACGCGGCCCGCCGCGGATGGGTGGTTGAGGCGATGGACCAGAGCGCCGAGGGCAACGCGGGCGGCCTGCGCCACGCGGTGGTGAACATCCGCGGGCCGGGGGTGTGGACAAGGCTGCTCTTCGAGGCCGGGACGCACTCGGTCAAGCGCGTGCCCGCGACGGAGACGCAGGGGCGGATCCATACCTCGACAGCGACCGTCGCCGTGCTGCCCGAGCCCGAGGCGGTCGCGGTGAAGGTGGACTGGGACCGCGATGTGGAAGAATCGTCGATCCGGGCGCAGGGGCCGGGCGGCCAGAACGTCAACAAGGTCGAGACGGCGATCCAGCTGCATCACAAGCCCACGGGCATCATCATCAAGATGCAGGAAGCCAAGAGCCAGCACCAGAACCGCGAGAAGGCCCGGCGGCTGCTGCTTGCGCGGCTGTTCGAGATCGAACAGCGCCGAAAGCACCAAGCCCGCGCGGAGGCGAGGCGCGCGCAGATCGGCTCGGGCGATCGGTCGGAAAAGATCCGAACGTATCGCTTCAAGGACGGCATCGTCGCCGACGAACGTCTGCCCGGGCAGTACGCGCTGCGGGACGTGCTCGCGGGCGACCTGGACGGCCTGTTCGACGACCTGATCGCTCAGGAGACCGCCCGGCGGTTGGCGGAGCTGTGACCGGCGCAGGTCCCGAAAAGACCCCGGACGGGCCGCAAGGGTTGAGTTTTTTTAGGACGCTCCCGGACAATCGCTGGCCCGCCCCGCGAATGTGAGGCATGTTGATCCCGGAGAGATGACGTTGCCCCGCGCGGTCGGTGGTGCCATTCCGCGGCACCGCCCCGGGATTGGCCCGCGCAGCGCCGACGCCCATGTCCCCGTGGGAGACTGAAGACATGACCGGCATCCGACTCTGGCTGGCGTCGTGCATCGCGTTCCTGATGCGGGCCGATCGCCGCGGCGAGCCCTCGACCTTCTGACCACATCACGAGCGACGTACGCACGAGCGACCGAGAAGCGCCTGGGCTTCCGGTGCGGTTGTGCTATGGCCGTGCCGCGTCGCGAGGGAGCGATTGCCGCGGCATGAACTTCCGATCGATGCGAACCAACGGCCTCTGTCAACGACTTCTGGAGAGACTGACCATGACGATTCGGATCACGATCGCGACCCTTGCGCTGCTGACGGGCCCCGCGCTGGCCGCTGGCCCCGGCATCTTCGAGCCGGCCGACGCGACGACAGGGCTGAACTCGCCCAACGCGGGCAACTTCACGCCCGGCACCTCCGCGGGCCTTGGGGGCACGCTGGGCGTGGGCGGCGGCAGCGGCTCGGGCAGCGCGGATTTGGCGTCGGGCGGGGGCGATTCTGACGACGATCGCTGGCTTGAGCTGAACCTGACGCCGACGAAGCTCGATGGCGCGGGAGGCAGCGTCACGTTCGTGCCGACGCCGGGGAGCCTCGCGCTGATCGGCGTGGGCATCGCGATCGCCTCGCGCCGCCGTCGGGCCTGATTCGATCTGAGCATTCCGTGTCACGGAAGCCCGCTGGCCTGCCGCGCGGGCTTTATCATGCGCGGTGAGCGAGACGATCGAACCCCCAACTTCGCAGGCCGAGGCACCGACCCCGGGCGCGGCGAACCCGTCCGAGAAGGTGGACGTGCTCGTGATCGGCGCGGGGGCAGCGGGCTTGTTTGCATCGATCTTTGCCGCACGGAACGCGCCCGCGGGCGCGCGGGTGCTGGCGGTCGACGGCGCGAAGAAACTGGGCGCGAAGATCCTTGTTGCCGGGGGCGGGCGCTGCAACGTCACGCACCACCGCGTGGATGAGTCGGCCTACGCGGGCTCGTCGCGGCACGCCGTCCGCAAGGTGCTGGGGCGCTTCACCGTCGAGGACACGGTCGCGTTCTTTGCCGAGCGCGGCGTGGAACTCAAGCGCGAAGAGACCGGGAAGCTGTTCCCGACAACCGACGACGCGCAGACGGTGCTCGATGCGCTGCTGAGCGCCGTGCGCGACGCGGGGGCGACGATCCGCCATCCGTGGCGCGCGGGCTCGATCTCTCGCGACGGGGCGGAGTTCGTCGTTCAACGCGCTTTCGCGGGCGACGCCTCGCACACCTCAGGCCCCAGTGAGATCCGCGCGGCGCGGGTGATCCTTGCGACGGGCGGGATGGCCTTGCCGCGCTCGGGGTCCGATGGCGCGGGCTACGCCCTCGCGCGCGCGCTGGGGCACACCACCACTTCGCGCATTTTCCCCGCGCTGGTGCCGCTGCTGCTGCCCGAGAAGCACTTTCTTCGGGAGCTCTCAGGGATTGCTCTCCGCGCGCGCGTCACGCTCGTCTCGGGAACCGGCAAGCGCCTGGAATCGTTCGAGAACGACCTGCTCTTCACGCACTTCGGGCTCTCGGGCCCGGCGGCGCTGGATATCTCGCGCTATCTGCTCGACGCGATCGCCGCGACGCCGAGCGGCGCACCCATGCCCAGGCTGCACGTCGCCCTCGTGCCGGAGCTCAAGGAGGAAACGCTCGACCAGCGGCTTCAGACGCTCGGGCGCGGCTCGGTGCTCCGGCTGCTGTGCGATGGGCTCCGCCTCCCCGAGCGGCTTGCGCGGGCGTTGCTTGCCGAGGCGGGCCTGCGCGATGTGGGACAGGCGACGGGCGCGACGCTCACGCGCGACCAGCGGCGGGCGATCGCGCGGCTGGTCACCGATCTGCCGGTCGAGATCACGGGCGACCGGGGCTTTACGTTCGCCGAGGTGACCGCCGGGGGAGTGCCCTTGGGCGAAGTGAGGCTCGAGACGATGGAGAGCCGCGCGTGCCCGGGGCTGCACCTGTGCGGCGAGATTCTCGATGTCGACGGGCGCATCGGCGGGTTCAACTTTCAGTGGGCTTGGGCCTCGGGCTTCACCGCGGGCCAAGCCTGCGGCACGGCGCTCGCTGCGGGTACCCTCCCTCCCGCATGACGCTGCTCTGCGTGCCCATCACCGTTCATGACTTCGCCCAGGCGATCGACGACGCGACGCTTGCCAAACGCGCGGGCGCGGACCTCGTCGAGTTCCGCATAGACGAGGTGTTTTCGGGCTCGGGCGATGCGCTCGAGGAGCGGCTTGCGCTCGACCTGTGCGCGAACTCGCCTTTGCCTTGCATCATCACCTGCCGATCCGCGGCCGAGGGCGGCGGCTACGACGGGCCCGAGATGGACCGCGTTTCGCTCTATGAGCGTCTGGGCACGGCCTCGGGCGCGGGCGAGGTTCCGCCGAGGTATCTGGACTTTGAGCTCGCGTCGTACGTCGCCTCGGAGAACATCCGCCAGAAGATCAATCTCGCGGTCGATCACCCAGCGCAGCTCCGCGACCTGCGGACGTCGCTGATCCTGTCGATGCACGACTTCAAGGGCCGGCCGACGGACCTGACGAGGCGGCTGCTGGTCGCGCGCGAGCAGGAAGCGCCGCGGGTGATCAAGGTGGCGTATCTCGCGCGGTCGCTGCGGGACAACCTCGAGCTGCTGGACCTGGTGACCGAGAGCGATCGGCCGATGATCGCGCTCGGGATGGGCGAGTTCGGGCTGCTCTCACGGGTGCTGGCGTTCAAGTTTGGCGCGTTTCTGACGTTTGCCGCGCTGAGGCCCGCGCAGACCACGGCGCCCGGGCAGCCGACGCTTGCGGAGATGCTCGACCTGTACCGCGTGCGTTCGATCACCGCGCGGACGCGCGTCTTCGGCGTCGTGGGGATGCCCGTGGGTCATTCGATGAGCCCGCTGGTGCACAACGCTGGGTTCGCCCGCGCGGGGTTCGACGGCGTATACCTGCCGCTGCCGATCGCGGAAGGGTTTGAGAGCCTCAAGGCGACGCTCGGCGAGCTGATCGATCATCCGAGGCTGGATTTTTCGGGCTGCTCGGTGACCATCCCGCACAAGGAGAATCTCGTGCGCCTCGCGCGCGAGTCGGGCTGGGCGCTGGATGAACTGTCGCAGACGACGGGCGCCGCGAACACGGTGACGGTCGAGCGCGATGCGCAGGGGCGAGCGGCGCGGGTGCGCGTGAGCAACACGGACATTCCGGCGGCCGTGGGCGTGCTTGAGGAGTGCCTGGGCGCGCTGGCGGGCCTGGAGATTGCGATCGTGGGCGCCGGGGGCGTCGCGCGCGGCATCGCACTGGGCTGCGCCCGCGCGGGGGCCCACGTGACGGTGTACAACCGGACGCGCGAACGGGCGGAGGCGCTGGCGCGGGATCTGACACCGCATGCCGGCGCGGGCTCGGTGCGTGCGGAGGGGCTGGAGATGCTGAAGGCTTCGCGGGCGCGGGCTCTGGTCAACGCGACGCCGGCGGGAATGGCCTCGGGCCCGGCGGCGCAGGAGAGCGCGCTGCCCGAGCACGGCCTGGCGTCGAAAGAGGTGCTGGTGTTCGACACGGTGTACAACCCGATCCGGACGCCGACGCTGGCGCGCGCGGAGGCGCTGGGCTACGCGACGGCCGACGGCGTGGGGATGTTCGTGCGCCAGGCCGCGATGCAGTTTGAGGGCTGGACGGGCGCGAGCGCGCCGATCGCGGAGTTTGACCGTCTCGTGCGGGCGCGGCTTGCGCCGAAGGCTTCCGGCGGAGGCTGAGCGCGTCGGACGGGTGGTCGGCGGATCGTGTAGACTGCTCGCGTGAGAAGTCTCGCAAGCGTGACGCCGCGTCGGGCCCCGAATCGGGCCGAGCCCGGCGGGCGAAGCGCATCCCATCCGGGGCGAGAACAGGACGTCTGAGTGAGCGACCAGAACATCACGGCGGCTGTGGCATCGGCGTCGCACGATCGGCACCGGCATTACAAGTACTACGACCTCGTGATGGCGGGGTTTGTGACCGTGCTGCTCTGCTCGAACCTGATCGGGCCGGGCAAGAGCTGTGCGATCTCGCTGCCCTTTGAGGTGCCGCTGATCGGCGCGGCGCTGGTCTTCGGCGCCGGGAACATCTTCTTCCCGATCAGCTACATCTTCGGCGACATCCTCACTGAGGTGTACGGCTACGCGCGGACGCGCAAGGTCATCTGGGCGGGCTTTGGCGCGATGATCTTCGCGACGATCATGGCCAACGTCGTCATCGCGCTGCCCGCCAATCCCAACGAGCCGTTCAACGAGAAGTACGTCCCCGCGGTTGAGATGGTGTTCGGCAACACCTGGCGCATCGTCGTCGCGTCGATCCTCGCGTTCTGGCTCGGCGATTTCGTCAACTCGTATGTGATGGCCAAGATGAAGCTGCTCACCAAGGGCAGGCTGCTCTGGACGCGCACGGTGGGTTCCACGATGTGCGGCCAGGCGGTCGACAGCCTCGTGTTCTATCCGCTTGCGTTCGCGTCGCTCGCGCCGATCGGCAAGGCCATGGGCGTGAGCCTGCCCGACTCACTCAGTCAGGGCTGGGCGGCGGACACGGTCTTCAAGGTCGCGGCATTCAACTGGCTCTTCAAGGTGTCGGTCGAAGTGCTCTTCACGCCTGTCACGTACGCGGTCGTCGGCTTCCTCAAGAAGGCCGAGAAGGAAGACTTCTACGACACCGACACGAACTTCACGCCGTTCAGCCTCAAGGACTGACCCGCGCGGACCAGCCTCAGTTCATCTGGCGCGCGCCCATACGGGCGTAGAGCCGGAACATCCGCGCGAGCTCGGACTGGTAGAGCGTGTCGTTGACCATCCAGACGTCGCCCTTGATGGGCGTGAATTCCTTCTTGGCGATCTCGGCGTCGGACCGGATGGACTTGAGGCTCTTGAGCTGGCCGAAGGCTGTGCCCGCCGAATCGGCCCAGACGGCGCGGACGATCGAATCGCGCTCGACTGTTGCGCGGCCCTCATCGACGCCCACGCGGATCCGCACGCGGAGCGCCAAGTCCGACCCGGTCTCGGCGAGCAGGGCCCGCATCTTTTCCCGAGGCAGGTCTTCGCGCAGCGTCTTGAGACCCGTTGCGGGATACACGACCACTTCCTTGGGCCGGCCCGTGTCGGAGCCGACGACATTGATCGCCTGCAGGCCGTAGGCCTCGGTGGGCTCGAGGCCCTGAAGCGCGAGATAGCTGGGCGCGCCTTGGACCTGAAGCCGCGGGAGCACTTCGTAGCCACGGGCCTCGAGTTCCTTCTCGAACATCGGCAAGAGGCGGTCGGGCAGGGCCTTCATGGTCTCGACCTTGAGCTCGGCCTGCTCCTTGCCCACGCCCAGGAGCGTGAGCGCGCCGCCGGTGATCGAGAACTCGTCGGCGCCGACGACCGGGCGCGAGCCGAGCAGGCCCAGCAGCTTGACGGTCACGACCTCGACGCTGAACTCGGCGATGACGACCCGCGGCTTCTGGCCGGGCTTGGGCTTGAAGGTCAAACCCTCGTTGACCCAGTATTCCTTGGCGCGCGCGTTGACGTCGGCGTCGGTGGCGAGCTTGGCCTGGGTAAGCGTCGGCGGCGCGGAGTGGCAGCCGCCCAGCGCAGAAGCCAAGCCCAGAACGCCCGCGAGAGCGATGAGCGAGCGAGCGATGCGAGTGGATCCCATGCGCAAACAAGCCTCCATTCCCCGCGGCGATCCCTGGGCCGCATGATGTATCGACCCGCGGCGCCTGCCCACCGAAACGTTTTTCGCACTCCGGAGCCGACAGGCACGTCCCGAGCCCAGCATACCGCGGGCGCCCTCGCCTTGGGACGCGCCCGCGCCGTCGTTCGTCTGGCCCGCCGGGCCCGGTCCTATCCTGCGGATGACGAAGGAGTACCGCCATGAGCGAACGGATCTTCAACTTCTCGGCCGGCCCGGGCTGCCTCGCGGAGGAAGTCCTCCAGCAGATCCGCCAGGACGTGTGGAACATTGCGGGTTCGGGGATCGGCATCCTCGAGCACTCGCACCGCGGCAAGGTGTTTGACAAGGTGCTTGAGGAGGCCGAGGCGGACATGCGCGAGGTCGCCTCGATCCCCAAGAACTACAAGGTGCTGTTCCTGACCGGCGGCGCGACGACGCAGAACTTCATGGTGCCCGCGAACATGCTGCCCGAGGGCGGCACGGCGGACTACCTCGTGACGGGCTATTGGGCTGAGAAATCGGCCGAGGAAGCCAAGTTCTACGGCAACGTCCACGAGGCCGCGTCGAGCAAGGGCGCGAACCACTCGTACATCCCGTCGGACAGCGAGCTGAAGTACTCGGCGCGCCCGGCGTATGTGCACTACACCTCGAACAACACGATCTACGGGACCGAGTTCCACCGCATTCCGGCCTGCCCCGAGGGCGTGCCGCTGGTCTGCGACATGTCGAGCGACTTTGTCTCGCGCCCGTGCGACATCTCGAAGTTCGGGCTGATCTACGCGGGCGCGCAGAAGAACGTGGGCCCGGCGGGCACGACGGTGGTGATCATCCGCGACGACCTGCTGGAGCCCAAGCGCCCGCTGCCGACGATGCTCAAGTACGCGGTGCACGCCAAGGACGGCTCGCGGCACAACACGCCGCCGGCGTTCTCGATCTATGCCGTGGGCGTCGTGCTGAAGTGGATGAAGAAGATGGGCGGCGTGAAGCACTTCGAAACGTACAACAAGGAAAAGGCCGGGCTGATCTACGGCGTGCTCGACCAGTCCAAGTTCTACAAGGGCCACGCCCGCGCCGACTCGCGCTCGCTGATGAACATCACGTTCCGCACGCCCTCGGCCGAGCTTGATGACCTCTTCTGCAAGGAAGCGGGCAAGCACGGCATGGACGGGCTCAAGGGCCACCGCGCGACCGGCGGCATGCGCGCCAGCACCTACAACGCCTTCCCCCGCGAAGGCTGCGTTGCCCTCGCCCAGTTCATGCGCGACTTTGAGAAGAAGCACGGCTGAACCGACCACACCACCGCACAAAGACAACGCCCACGGGACCGATTCCCGTGGGCGTTTTTCTTTCACTGGATCCCCCCCCCCCCCCCCCCACCCCCCCCCGCGGATTGGGCCCCCCCCCCCGGGCCCCGGGTTAACGCAACCCCCCCCCCCCCCGGGGGGGGGCACGGCGGGGTCCGGCCCCCCCCCCCGCCCCCGTGGCGC
>JANRKN010000064.1:0-4701 GCA_033763435.1 Planctomycetota bacterium | reverse complement strand
GATCGCCGCAGACCTCGAGCATGTAGTCTTGACTCCCCACGCGGTGGTGCAGCGCGTCGGGCGCGCCCCAGATGCGCAGAGTCGCGCGGGCGCCCGACATCTGCGCCACAACCTCCGCAACGGCCGAGCCCAGGCCCCCGGTGCGCGAGTGTTCCTCGAGCGTCATGACCACGCGGGTCTGTTCCGCCGCCTTCCGCACGGCCTCGTCGTCGAGCGGCTTGACGCTCGGCATGCTCAGCACCCGCGCGGATCGGCCCTGCGCCGCGAGTGCGTCGGCGACGCGGAGCGCGACCCGAAGCATCGAGCCTGTCGAGATCAGCGTGATGTCGGAACCCTCGCGCACGGGGATCGCGCGTCCGATCTCCAGCGCGGGGGGCGAAGCGTGCAGCACCGGCTCGCCCGCTTTCCCGAGGCGCAGATAGCACGGGCCCGGGTGTGCGGCGATCGCCCGCGTAGCGGCCGCGGCCTCGAGCGGGTCGGCCGGGGCCAGAACCACCATGCCCGGGAGCGCGCGCATCACCGCGAGGTCCTCGATCCCGTGGTGGGTGTAGCCCTGCGAGCCGTACGCGAAGCCGCCCCCCACCGCGACCACCTTCACGTTGGCCTTGTGGTACACCACGTCATTGCGGATCTGCTCAAGACACCGCAGCGTCGGGAAGTTCGCGATCGAGTACGTGAAGCAGATTCGCCCCGAGAGCGCCAGACCCGCGGCGACACCCGTCAGGTTCTGTTCCGCGACCCCGACGTTCACGTACTGCCCGGGAAACTCCCGTGCGAACGGCTCGAGCACGCTGAAGCCTAGGTCGCCTGTCAGGAGCGTGATGCGCGGGTTGGACCGCGCAAGCTCGCAGAGCGTGTTGATGAACGCCGTCCTCATGCGCACCCCCCGCGCTCAACTTCGGCAAGGGCCCGCGCGAGCTGCTCGGCGTCGGGCGAGCGATAGTGCCAGAGCAGGTCGTCCTGCATGAACGAGACGCCCCGGCCCTTGGTCGTGTGCGCGATGATCACGCTCGGCCGGCCGGGCTCGAGCGGCAGCGCGTCGCACGCGGCGAGAATCGCGGCCGGGTCGTGTCCGTCGATCTCACGCACGGCCCAGTTGAACGCACGCCACTTGTCGGCGAAGGGATCAAGATCGAGAACGTCCTTCACGCGCCCGAAGGACTGGATCTTGTTGAAGTCGACGATCGCGACGAGATTGTCGAGCTTGTGATGAGGCGCGAACAGCACTGCCTCCCAGATCGAGCCCTCGTCGCACTCGCCATCGGAGAGCAGACAGAAGACCCGTCGCGGCGAGCCGCCGAGCTTCGCGCCCAGCGCCAACCCCGCCGCGACCGAGAGCCCGTGCCCGAGAGAGCCTGAAGAGAAGTCGACGCCCGGCACGCCGTGGTGCGTGATGTGCCCGGCGAGGCGAGTGCCGTCGGCGCAATAGGTGTCGAGCCAGTCGGGCGAGAAGAAGCCTCGCCGCGCGAGAGCGGCGTAGATGATCGCGGCGCCGTGGCCCTTGGAGAGGATGAACCGGTCGCGCTCGGGGTCGTCGGGGCGGGCGGGGTCCAGACGCAGGACCGACGTGTAGAGGCACGCGAGCAGGTCGGCCATCGAGAGACAGGTGCCGATGTGCGAGGCCTTGGCACGGTGGACCATGCGGAGCGCATCGGCGCGGATGGTGCGCGCAAAGTCGCGTGCCGCGGCGATGCGCGCGTCGCGGGCGGGCTCAGGCCTGCACGAGGTGAGCGTTGTCACGGTACCACTCCACAGTCTGGCGCAGGCCCTCGCGGAGGGGCGTGCGCGGTGACCAACCCGCAAGATCCCTCAGCCGCGAGATGTCCGCCTCGAGATGCATGACCTGGTCGGGACGATACGGAACCTGCCCGAAGCCCAAGGCGAGCGACGGATCGATCATGTCGCGGACGGTCTCGATCGTTTCACGCAGCCTCGGCGCGCTGCCCGAGCCGAGGTTGAACACGCCCGAGGCTCGCGGCGCGACGAGCACCGCGGCGATCGCGCGCGCCGCATCGTCGACGTGGATGTAGTCCCAGCGCTGCTCTCCCAAGGTCAGCGGCGGAACCTCGCGGCGCAGGAGCTGGAGAATGAGGCCCGGGATCATCCAGTAGGTTTCGTCGCCCGGGCCGTAGGAGGAAAAGAGCCGCAGCCAGGCCGTGCGCGGTGCGCGGGGGTGATGCGTCGCGAGCTGGGCGAGGATCTGACCCGCAGCGAGCTTGCATGTGCCGTAGAGGGTCGTCGGGCGCGTCGGAGCGTTGGGCGAGATCGCGCCCGAGCATGGGCCGTACTCGGCCTGCGAGCCCAGGCCGACAAAGACGGAGCAGCCTGCATCGGCGACGAGCGAGAACAGCGCCGAGGCCTGGGCGATGTTGCGGACCTGCGCGGGATCGTTGCGGTCGCGGTTGGCGACGCCCGCCCACGCGAGATGTGCGACGCCCTCGGGGGCAAAGCTGCGGATCTCGGCCTCGGGCGGAGACGCGAGATCGCCCTCGATCAGCCGGAGCCGATCGCGGACGGGCGCGAGGCGCCAGAACCGCTTGGACGAAGGCCGAACGAGCGCCGCGACCTCGTGCCCTGTGGCGACCAGCTCACGCGCGAGCGCCGAACCGATGAACCCCGTCGCGCCCGTGACGAGCACTCTCACGCGGCACCCCCGATCGGCGTGCGCGCGACGACGCCCAGGTCGGCCAGCGCCGCGAGCGCACGCTGGATGCGGCCCGAGGCAGGCGGGCGGCCCGGAACGTCGCGCGTGCCAAAGCGCAGGCGGTGCACGGTCTTGGCCAGCGCCAGACGCAAGAAATACAGCCAGAAGACCGCACGCTCTGCCGCGCTCGGCGCAAGAGGCCCCCGCCCGGGCAGCGCGTCAAAGAACGCGGGCCAGCGCCGCTCGGGGTGAAACGTCGCCCAGTTGGCAAGGTCCAGCAGCGGATCGCCCGCGAGCGCGTCCTCCCAGTCGATCAGCGTGACACCGTCCAGCGCGGCGAAGACGTTGTGACTTCCCGGGTCCCCGTGCAGCAAACCAAGCTCCCGGCGCGCGACCTCGGTCGCGAGCGCGGCAAAGGCCTGATCGATCTGCGCGCGCTCGGCGCGATCGATCAGCCCCGCGCCCATGCACGCGTCCGCGTGCTCGGTCAGGCGCAGCGCAAGAAACGCGGGCCAGTCGGGGAGCAGGCCTGTCGGCTGCGCGTGCGCGGGGTCGAGCGGTCCCGCGCCGCGGACAGGGACCGAACCCACGAGCGCCAGCGCCCGCGCGAGGGCTGGGAAGTGGGCGCCTATGTGCGCGTCGTCGTGATCCAGCTCTCGCAGACAGACGCCCGGCGCGATGCATTGGATCTGAACGTCGGTCGGGACGGCCGAGCGAGAGAGATCGACCGCGAGCACGTCGGGCGCGCTCACGCCCACGCGCGCGAGCGCGGGCCGAACAAGTGACTCGACGAGCAGTCCGTCGTCGCGCCCCCACGCGGGCCTGCGCGTGAGGCGTATGACCGCGGCCTGCGGCGAGAGAAAATCGGTGAACGTCACGACCGCGACATCGTGGAACGTGCCCGAGCGCGCCGCGGGGACCACCGACCCGATCGGCCTGCGCAGCAACGCACGCGCGGCGGCCTCGGCGTGCCCGGCGACGATCGCCGGGTCGGTCGGCGAGGCGAGTGCGCGCAGCTCGGCATCAGGCCGAGGGAGGTCGGCCTTGGCCAGAAACATCGCGGCTCGGTCGTCGCCCGCGGGCATTCGATCAGAACCGGACCGGCTCGACGGTCCCCGTTTCGAGGAACCGGTCGTAGCCCATAAGGTGGTGCGCCAGCGCCGTGATCGCGCGAACGCGGGCCTTCTGCTCGGCGTTGAGCTCGTTGGCGGTGCGCATGTTCTCCTCAGGCGTGGGCGTGCGGATGGTGCCCCAGGGCTTGATCTCCTTGAGCTCCACGCCGTTGAACGAGGGATAGAGGCACGAGTCGCTGAACTCGAGGCCCAGCCCCGAGAGCAGCGCCGAGGCGGTGCCCTTGCGGTCCGAGACGAGGTCCTCGAAGCGCACGATGTGGAAGCGCCCCGGGAACATCTTGCGGTACGTCAGCGCCAGCGTCTGGCAATACGCCCACGTGTGCGCGTAGCGCTCAAGCGTCGGCGGGAAGGGCCGGCGGAACTGATCCGCATAGCCCGCGTACGGGTTGCGGCAGACGTGGATCACGTGCCCGCGCGGGAAGTCCGACAGGATCTTCTCGGTGTCGAGCACCTGCACCGGGTTGTACCCGACGCACGCGACCTCGCGCCCGGTCTTGCGGAGATTCTCCCACGTTTCGAACGTCGACTGGAAGAACGCCCGCACGAGGTTCGCGCGCGTGCGGCCCAGCTGCTGCACCAGCTCGATGAACCGCGCCCGGCGCTTCTTCTCGTCCATCACCAGCCCGCACTCGCGGAACTTCGAGCGCGAGGGCACACGGAGATAGGTCTTGAGCTCCTCATCCCAGAAGGCCTCGTAGTCGGCCTCGGGCGACTGATTCATCGGAAACTCAGGCCAGCGATATCGGATCGGGACGTACGAGGCGAGGTAGTCGTTGTTGAAGCTGGTGCCGACCTGCGACTCGAAGGGATAGACGTGCAGCTGAGGGTGCCCGTCGAGCATGCGGTGGGTGGTATTCCCGCCGTTCTCGTACATGGCCGAGATCATGATGAGGTTGAAGTCCTTCAAGGGTCGTCTCCGTGAGA
>JANRKN010000063.1:0-15818 GCA_033763435.1 Planctomycetota bacterium | reverse complement strand
CGGGAGCTCGGCGATCGTGGTGACGCGGTCGCGCGTGACGCCCGGCGTGGGGTCCACGATCGAGACCTTCCGCCCGGCGATCATGTTCATGAGGGACGACTTGCCGGCATTAGGCCGGCCGACGATGGCTACGCGAGGAATCGGCACGCGCCATGATATGTTCGCGCCCGCCTCAGGACCCGTCCAACCCCCAGAACTCGTACTCCCGCGGCTACAGCGGCCTGCCGAGCGCCCGCCACTTGGTAATCGCCTCGGGCTCGCGCGCGTAGATCGGCCTCAAGCCCTCAGCGCCCGCGGGCTGCATCCGGCCTGAAGCCAGCTCGGCCAGCCCGGCGCGAAGCAGTTTCTCGGCCGAGAGCTCCAGCGGTTCGATCGTCATCCCCGCCGCGAGCGCCGCGGCACGGATCGGCTCGGGCAGAAACGGGTCCGCCGCGAGCGTGCGCACGTGCGCGATCGAAGGAACCTCCGCCGCGGTTATGAGCCGAGAGTCGGGAACGTGGGGCGCGTGCGCCTCGGGGCCTTCGAAGACGGTGATCCACGCCGAGCCGTGCTTGCTCGCGAGCGCGATGGCGCGGGGGCGAGTCTGGCCCTGCGCCGCGACGAGCGCCGAGGGGATCGCGAGCGTCTGGCAGCCCAAGGCCTCGGCGATCATGCGGGCGCAGGCGCAGGCGATGCGGAGCGCCGTGAACCCGCCCGGGCCCGCAGAGAACAGGATCAGCCCCGCGCGCAGATCGGCGGGCGCAAGGCCCGCGCCGCGCACCACGGCATCGATCGCGAGCATCACGCCATCGTCGCGCACCTGCGGGTCGGTGGGATCGAGCTCGGCGGGCTGAATCGGTCGCGAGGCGAGCACGAGGCCATCGCGTGCGAGCACGACGCCGGGTGAATGCGCGGGCGTGGCCGCCGAGGGATTCGAGTTCTCGATCGCCAGCGCGAGCATGGGAGAGCGTAGGAAAGAACGCGAATCGTGATTCGCGCCTTAGCCCTTGACGTCGAGCATGCGCCCGGCGGCGACGCCCGTCGCGGCCAGGTTCTTGTCCGCGGGATGGCGGTAGATCGACATCGGCGCTTGGCCGCTGGGCACGCCGACGTTCTCACGCGCGGAGACGTCCGTCTTCGCGGCGACCAGACGCTCGAGATTGCGCTCGAGGCTGGCGCTCCGGCTCGGCTGGCCTTGGCGCGGATCGGCCTGAGAAATCTGCGGCGCCGCCTGGACCGGCGCGAGCTTCATCTGGGCGACGGCATCGGCAAAGCGGATGGGGCCATACGCGCGGGCGGCCTGCGCCTGCTGAACCGCCGCCGCCGATGCCGAGCCCGCCATGCTGATCCGACCTGCGTCCATGAAGCCTCCGTGCGGGAGAGAGTGTACAGCCACGCCGCCCGCGTGCCAGAGGTGAACACCCGCTCCGGACAACCTCCGGAAGACCTGTGGACAGAAACACTTATTGGGACGTTCGCGCCGGATTTCGCGGCCGGGGCTCGCCCTGTGGACGGACCGCGCAGAACATGCGGATCACCTGTCAACTACGCCCACGCGATCGGGCGACTGCGGAGACTGTCGGGCCATGACTTCGTTCCCCAATTCCCCTGCCGACAACGCCTCAGGCCCGGCGGGCGACGCTCCGCGCGGGCCGGGCGAGTTCACGCTCGACCGCTACGCCGAGTTCAAGCCCGCCCGGCGCAGCGGTGGGGCCGGTGGAGCGGGCGGCGGCGGGAATCCCGCGGCGCGCGGGCCTCAGGGGCGCCTGTTCGATCGGCTCCCGCCGCACTCACTCGAGAGTGAGATGGCCTTGCTCGGCGCGATGCTGCTCGACCCGCGCGTCATCGGCGAGGTCCTGCCCGTCGTGCACTCTGAGGGCGACTTCTACTCCGAGTCCCACGGCAAGGTCTTCCGCGCGCTCGTCGATCTCTACGACAAGCATCAGTCCGTCGACCTCGTGCAGCTCAACGAGCGCCTGCGCGACCTGCAGATCCTCGACGCGATCGGCGGGGCGGATTATCTGGTCGAGCTGGCGAACGCCGTGCCCGCGGCCAGCAATGCGCCGTACTACGCCCGGATCGTCGCCGACAAGGCCCGCCTGCGCCGACTCATCGACGCGGCCGGCAAGACGCTGTGGGAGGTGTACAACTCGGGCGACCTTGGGCCCGAGGCGACGCGCGAGATCCTCGACCGCGCCGAGCAGGCGGTGTTCGAGATCGCGAAAGAAGACGAACGCTCGGACCCGCAGAAGCTGTCGGACCTCCTGCAGCGCGAGATCGACCGGATCGAGGCGAGCGAGGGCAAGGGCATCACGGGCCTGCCGACGGGGTATCGCGACCTGGACGAGCTGCTGATGGGGCTGCAGGCGGGCGAGCTGATCATCGTCGCGGCGCGTCCCTCGATGGGCAAGACGGCGCTGGCGCTGAACCTGGCCGAGCAGATCGCGATGGGCGGCGTGTCGGCGTCGCGCGGGGGCGCGGTGAACCCGACGCCGGTCGCGTTCTTCTCGATGGAAATGTCCAAGGCCGCGGTGACGCAGCGTCTGCTCAGCGCGCGCGCGCAGGTCTCGGGCCAGCACCTGCGCTCGGGCCGCAAGCTCGAGGACGTGGAGTTCAAGCGGCTGATCCGCGCCTGCGGCGAGCTCTCGAGCGCGCCGATCTACATCGACGACACGCCCAACATGAGCGTGATGATGCTGCGCTCGCGCGCGAGGCAGATGGTGCGCCAGCACGGCGTGCGGTGCATCATGATCGACTACCTGCAGCTCATGAGCTCGCCCACGCAGGCGCGCGAGAGCCGTCAGGTCGAAGTCTCGGCCATCAGCCGCGGGATCAAGGCCCTCGCGCGCGAGCTGGACGTGCCGGTGGTCTGCCTCGCGCAGCTCAACCGCGCGAGCGAACAGCGCGAGGGCAACCGCCCGCGCATGGCGGACCTGCGCGAATCGGGCTCGATCGAGCAGGACGCGGACGTCGTGATCCTCCTGCACCGCGAGGAGTACTACCACATCCAGAACCCTGAGTGGGAGCTTGAGAACCCGGACAAGAAGGGCGTCGCGGAGCTGATCATCGCCAAGCAGCGCAACGGGCCGACGGACGTGGTGAAGCTCAAGTGGGAGTCGTCGACGACGCGGTTCAGCAACTACACCGGACCGACGTACGACCAGGGCGTGCCGAGCTATTCGCCCGGCTCCGGCGGCGGCGGCGGATTCGGCGGCGGTGGTGGCCATGGCGGGGGCAACGGCGAGCCTCCGCCGTTCGCGTTCGGCCCCGGGCCCGGCGGGAATGGCGGGAACGGTGCGGGCGGGAACGGCGCGGGGCCCGAGTCCGGGCCGACGCGGAGCGGGCCCACCGGCCTGCCGCAGAGCTTCGATGAGGATCTCTGATCGCGCGCCCGCCGAACACCCAACGCCGGACCTGAGCGCGTCAGCCCGTGTACGCTCTACGCGCTGTGGGCGTGTGGGGCTGTCGGAGACGTGACGATGATCGATCGGCGTGCGTGGAGTGTGCTGGGTCTGATGGTGCTGGCCGGGAGCGCGTGGGCGCAGAGCGAAGCGACGCCGCCGACGCAACCTCCGGCGACGCCCGCGGTGAATTCTTCCGCGGCGGGCGGTGCGCAGGCGGGGGCGCGCGACGAGGCGCTGCCGCCCTATCGCGCCGAGGACGGCACCGACCGCTGGCGCCTTCAGATCGAGCCGAGCATCTGGTACGCCTCGCCCGGCGGCAAGCTCAAGCTGCCCGGCGCGTCGGGCGCGCCCGAGAAGGTCGATCTCAAGGACATCAACCTCGACTCGCCGCGCGTCTCGCCCCTGGGGCGCATTCACATCTACCGCGACGACTTCCGGATCTCGATCAGCGGCATGAGCTATTCGAGCGACCGCAACTTCATCGCCGCCAAGGCCGGTCAGCAGGGCAATGTCACCTACAACGCGGGCGACCTCATGCAGGCCTCGTACGACTTCGCGACCGCCGACCTCACCGGCGCATGGCGATTCCTCAACGAGATCGCCCTCCCCAACCGCGATGGCTCGATCCCCATCGGCGCCACGCTCGACGTCGCGCTCGGCGCGCGCATCTTCGATCTCTCCGCACGCGTCTCGCGCGTCGGCGGCGCGTCCACCGGCGTCGATGAGTTCTTCGCTCAGCCCGTCGCGGGCCTGCGATTCTCGATCGGTCTGCTCGAGCACTTCACCATCGACGTCACCAGCAACGTCGGGTACATGAGCGGCGGCGACCGCTCCAGCTCGTCGTGGGACATCGTCGCCGCCTTCACCTGGAACGCGACGGAAAACCTCGGCCTGCAGGTCGGCTATCGCAACCTCTCCTACAACCTCAAGGCCGGGCCCAAGGGCGTCGGACGCTTCGAATCCTCCGGCTCCATGGCCGGCCTGCTCTTCGGCCTCTCGCTGCGGTTCTGACCCTCGCCTCGCCCGCCCCGTTCGACCGTTCTCGGACCCGCCCCGCCTCTTGAGAGACGGGCAAGATGCCCATTGCTCGCCCGGGGGTGGCTTCTGCACAGTCCCTGGGTGCTGCTGCCCATCCCGTGCGGGCGTTTCGGACGCGAGCACGCGCGAATTCGTGTGCTAAATCCGGGGTGAATCACGATTTGGGGCATCGGGCTATTGACGCGGGCCAAGTGCCCTCCGATACTCCCGCTGGACCTGCCCGGCCCGCTCGTGGGACTCCGGACAAGTTCTCGCGAACTGCTTCGCCGACGGTTTTGCCGGCGGCGACGGTGGTTCACGCCGTCGGTCTGCAACTGTTTCGGAGCCTTGCCCTGTGCGGGGTTCCGAACGGTGCGGCCTAGCGAACTCTTCCGGGGCTCCTCCCGCTCCCTGCCGCACTGCCCACGCCTTCCCGCCCGCCCTGACCCATCAGCCCCCGGATGCCTGCCATGAGCACCGTCACGAAGAAGGACCTGGTCGACCGCATCGCGCAGCGCACGAAGCTCAAGCGCAACGACGTGAAGACCGCGATCCAGGAGTTCCTTGATCAGACGATCCTGGAGCTCAAGAAGGGCAACCGGCTCGAGCTGCGTGACTTCGGCGTGTTCGAGGTCAAGGAGCGCGCCGCACGCACCGCGCAGAATCCCAAGACGCTCGAGCGCGTCGAGGTGCCGGCCAAGCGCACCGTGAAGTTCAAGGTCGGGCGCCTGATGCGCGAGTCGATCGAGAAGGGACCGCCGATCGTCCAGACGCGCGTGCAGGTCACGGCGAACGTCAAGGCGTCGTGAGCGGGCCGACCGTGCCTCGAGCCTGAGCGGATCCGCCCACGGGCCGAACCAAGGGTGCTTCGGTGATTGACCCTGATCCGCCCGTTCGGGTTGGGGAGTTGTCCATTCACGCGGCCGGGGCAGATTTCTCGCGGTATCCCCCAAGTTTGGGATCTCGCCGACCCTGCGGGAAGTCCATACGGGAACTTCTCCCCGATCGAATTTCGGAGCGTCATGGCCGAAGAGCACAGGCCCGATGTGTCCATTCAGTGAAGCCTTCCGGCGAATCCAATCCAGCGCGGCGTGAACCGGACCGGGCGGGATGGTGCTCGTGGGCGCGGTGTGTGGTGCCGATCGCGGTGATGACCGCGGGGGGGCTGCTGACGTTCCTGGCGGCGCGTGCCGAGGCGCGCGCGGAGATGGCGGCCGACGGCGAGCTGAGCTGGCCCGTGTCGGTGATCGTGATCACGGGGGCCGGGCTCTCGGTGATGCTCGCGGCGTTCGTGTGGGCGCTCGTGCGGACGCGCCTGCGGGCGTTGGACCTCGCGCGGTCGATGACCGAGGACCTGCGCCGGACCCAGGACCAGCTCGACCGTGCGGTGCGCGGCTCCAGCGACGGGCTCTGGGACTGGGACATGCTCAGCGGCCGCGTCTATTTCTCCACGCGCTACTGCGAGATGCTCGGGCTCACGCCCGAGGAGATTGATCGCACGTACGAGGGCTTTGTCGCGCTGGTGCACGAGGAGGACCTCGCCCGGGTGGAGACGGCGATCCGCGCGCACCTGGAGCGGGGCGAGCGGTACGAGGTCGAGTTCCGCATGCGCCATGCCGACGGCTCGTGGCGCTGGATCCGGACGCGCGGAGCGTGCGAGCGCGACGCGTCCGGCAAGCCGACGATCTTCAGCGGGGCGCACACGGACATCACCGGCGAGCGCGCGGCCCGAGAAGAAGCGCAGCGGGCGCTGGACGATCTTCGTGCGGCCAAAGCGCAGACCGACCTGATGAACCATGCGCTCAGCGAGCGCGCACAGGAACTCGCGAGGCTGCGCGAGGAGGCCCTCGCGGCAAGCCGCGCCAAGGGCGAGTTCCTCGCGCACATGAGCCACGAGATCCGCACGCCCATGACGGCGATTCTGGGCTATGCCGAGATGCTCTCGGACGCCGAGACGTCGATGGACTTTGCCGCGACGACCGACGCGCTCGCGGCGATCCAGCGCAACGGGCGGCACCTGCTGGACCTGATCAACGACATCCTCGACCTGTCGAAGATCGAGGCGGGCGGGCTCACGCTCGAGTGCGTCGCGCTCGCGCCCGGGCAGATCCTCCGCGAGGTCGCCGAGCAGCTCCGCGGGCGCGCGCAGGCCAAGGGCCTCGCGCTCGTTCAGCACGCGAGCGCGGACCTCGATCGGCGATTCCAGGGCGACCCCACGCGCGTGCGTCAGATCCTGCTCAACCTCGTCGGCAACGCCATCAAGTTCACCGAGCGCGGCGAGATCGACCTCGAAGGTTCGCTCGAGGGCAGCACGCTCGTGTTCGAGGTCCGCGACTCGGGCATCGGCATGAGCCCCGAGCAGATCGCGCGGCTGTTCCAGCCGTTCACGCAGGCCGACCAGAGCACCACCAGGCGCTTCGGCGGCACCGGGCTCGGGCTCTCGATCTCGCGGCGGCTCGTCGAGCTCATGGGCGGGTCGATCCGCGTCCAGAGCGTGCCGGGCAAGGGCTCGCTGTTCACCGTCCGCCTCCCCGCGCACCCCGCGCCGGAGATGCCCGAAGCCGCGCCCGGGAGTCTCTCGCCGGCCCCCGCCCAGCCCGCGCCGACGATCGGGAGTGGTGGGGGAGGGACGATCCTGATCGCCGACGACGGCATCGACAACCAGCGGCTGCTGAGCCATCTGCTCACCCGCGCGGGCTACACGGTCGAAGTCGTCAGCGACGGCGCTCAGGCGCTGGCCCGCGGCCTCGAGCGCAGGCGCCGGCCTTATGACCTGATCCTCATGGACGTGCAGATGCCCGAGATGGACGGGCGCACCGCGACGCGTCGGCTGCGCGAGGCGGGCTATGCCGCGCCCATCGTCGCCCTGACCGCGCACGCGATCACCCAGGAGCTCGATGCCTGCCTCGAAGCGGGCTCCGACGCGACCGCGACCAAGCCCATCAAGCGCGATGACTTGCTCGCGCTGTGCGCGAGGTTCGTGGGCGCGCGGGCCGCGGCGTAACGATCAGGCCGGCTCGTCCTCGCCCGAGTACGCGCACCCGCTCGTGGGCGTTTCCCAGACTTCGATCTTCGAGAGCCCCGCCAGGCGCCCGTGGAGCTTGCGCCAGAACCACTGCGCCAGCCGCTCGGCGGTGGACTGAGACAGGCCCTCGATGTCGTTGAGGTACTGGTGGTCGAGCTGATCGATCAGGGGCTTGACGACGGCCTTGATGTCGCCGAAGTCGCAGACCCAGCCCGTCCGCGGGTCGATCTTCCCCCGCACGCACACGCGCACGAGGTAGGAGTGGCCGTGCAGTCTCCGGCACTGATGGCCCTCGGGCGCATCGGGCAGGTCGTGCGCGGCCTCGAAGCGGAACTCCTTGAAGATCTCCATGGCCGGGCAGGTTAGGGCCCCCAACGCCGAGCGCCGGCCCCGGGGGTGAGGATCACTCGTTGCTGCGAAGCTTGGAGATCAGGCGCAGGACCTCGATGTAGAGCCAGACGAGGCTGCCCGTGAGGGCGAAGGCGCCGTACCACTCCATGCGCTTGTCGGTGCCCCCGGCCGAGGCGTCCTCGATGAACTGCATGTCCATGACGAGGGTGAAGCTCGCCAGACCCACGACGACCAGGCTGAACCCGATGCCGATGGGCGAGGCGGAGTGGATGACGTTGAGCGAGGTGACGCCGACGAGGTTGAGGACGAGATTCGCGACGTAGGTGAGGGCGACGCCCGCGACGCCGACGATGAGCATCTTGGCAAAGACGCCTCGGATGCGCAGGCCCGCGCCGAAGAGGGCGAGCATGGCGGCGAAGATGCCGAAGGTGATCGTGACGGCGGTGAACACGCCGTGGACGCCGATGCCCTTGCCCGCGAGGCCCGAGGTCGCGGCGATGTACGAGAGCCCGCCGACGAACGCGCCCTGGCAGACGGCATAGGGCAGCGTGAGGAACGCGGCGAGCAGGGGCTTGAACATGAGGATCAGGGCGAGCACCAAGCCCACGAGCGTGCCGCCGATCATCACGCCCGTCGCGGGCGCGAGCGAGGCACCCGAGGCCTTGAGGCCCGACATCCAGCCGTAGACGACGACGGCGGTGAGGGCGCAGAAGACGAGCGAGATGGCGGCCTTGGCGGCGGTGCCGCGGACGGTCATGGTCGTCGAAGGCATCGCGCTCGCATCAAGCGTCGCGGCGCCCGCCCCCGACATGCCCCCCGACATGCCCCCGGACATGCCCACCCGCTCGCCCCGACCGCCCGGCGCGTCGAGGTCGTCCCACCGCTGCGGCATGCGGAAGCCGCTGTTCTTCATCATCGGATTGCTGGACTGAAACATGGCATCTCCCCTGATAGAGGCCGACTGGACTGAGGCCGGCCCGAGAGCGGCCGACCGATCGCTTCAACGCTCGCCCGCCCCCGGCGGTTCGCGCCGCCCGGCAGGTTTCTGACAGGGTATCGGCCCGGATGACCCGCCGGTGAGAATGCCGACCCAGAACCCGAAGAATTGCCGGGTATTGAGGACGATCGCAGCAGGAAAGCCCGACCGATCCGCCCGGCCAGCCGCGTCGATTCCCGGTGGAATCAGGTGTCTCCGTGTGAGACGGTGATGTCTCTGTGGGAAACAGGGATGTCTCCCACAGAGAGACAATCAGAAGAAGAACAGAAGAAGAGAAGAAGAGGGAACATGCCCACACGCTTTTTTGCGCGTGTGGGGAAAGGCCCCAAGGCCACGGATCCGGAGGCTCGGGCCCGAAACGGATCTCGAACGCTGAGCGGGCGGGCGAGTGGCCGCAGGAAGAGCCGTGCCGCCCGACGGACCTGCGCCTCAGTGCGTCGCGATCGCGAGCGCGACGTTCAGCGCGTTGAACGCGGCGTGCATGACGATCGCCGGGCCCAGGCGGCCGGTGCGTTCGGCCGCGACGCCCAGCGCCACGCCCAGCACCCACAGAGGCACGAGCGCGTGGGGCGGGACCGCGCTCCAGTGCATCGCCGCGAAGATCGTGCTGGTGATCAGCACCGACCACCATCCCTTGCCGATGAGCCCCGCGACCGCGCGCTGCACGAACCCGCGGTAGATGACTTCTTCGAGGATCGGCGCGCCGACGACCGCGCCCGCGATGACCGCCCACGTCCACGGGTCGTCGAGGTTCTTGACGATGAGGCTGAGCGTCTGGTGCGCGAGGGGGTCGGGCGTTGAGCCGGTGACTTTGGAGGCGGCCCAGGTTGCCGCGACGCTGGAGGCCGCGACGATCGGATAGCCCAGCAGGAAGGCGACGAGCCCGAGGCCCGCGTCTTTGGGCGCGAGGGCGCCGCCCTTGCCCGAGGCCAGGCGCAGCATGCACCAGGCCGCGAGGATGCCCGCGGTGTACTGCCCGAGGGCGAGCAGGCCCGCGCGGCGGAGATCGCCCATGACGGCCTTCTCCCACCACGAGGGCGCTGCGAGCGCGAGCGCCGCGCCGAACGCCGAGGTCACGTAGACGACCAGCGCGGCAAAGAGCCACAGAAACCAGGGATGCGCCTTCTCGCCTCCGGCTTGCCCTCCGCCCAGCGCCCCGGGCCGAAGGATGCCGAAGGCGTAGAGCGCGAGCAGCATGAGCGGCGCAGCGACGAGCGCGCCCAGGTTGATCTTCTGAAGCCACTCGACCTCGGGCAGGCGCTCAGGCTCGGGCGGGAGCGCCGAGGCGCCCGACGGCGGTGAGAGCTGCGGCGCGGGGAGCGGGGTGGATTGAGCGACGAGGGGATCAGCCAGGGGCTCAGCAAGGCGCTGGGCAAAAAGCGTGCCCGCGCACAGGCCGATGGCGAGGACGACGGCAACAATCCGTGCCGTGTCCGCCGTGCTCGCCGACATCATCGACCACAAGCGCCGCGAGGTCGAAGAGGCCAAGGCGCGGGTGTCGTTTGCCGAGCTGGAGGCGCTGGTCGCGCAGGAAGAGCCGCCGCGGAACTTCTTTGCCGCCGTGACGCGCAAAGCCCCGGGCACCACCGCCGTGATCGCCGAGATCAAGCGCAAGAGCCCCTCGGCCGGGCTGATCCGGCCGGAGTACGAGGGCGAAGGTTTCAGGCCCGAAGACATCGGCACAAAGTATCACGCGGCGGGCGCCGCGGCGATCTCGTGCTTGACGGACGAGAAGTTCTTCGGCGGGCATTTGTCCTACATCCGCCGCGTGAAGGACGCAATCCCGCTCCCGGTGCTGCGCAAGGACTTTCTGATCGACCCCTGGCAGCTCTGGGAGTCGCGTGCGGCGGGCGCCGACGCGGTGCTGCTCATCGCCGAGTGCCTGAACACCTCGCTGCTGGTCGACATGCTGATCCTCGCGCAGCAACTCCAGATGACCGTGCTGCTCGAGTGCCACGACGTCGAATCGGTGCTGCGCGTGAGGCCCTACGTCGGCTTCCCGCACCCGACGTACGCGTTGCTGGGCGTGAACAACCGCGACCTTTCGACGATGAAGGTCGATCTGCAGCACACCTTCCGCATGGCCGAGATGATCGAGGAAACCTCGACGCTGGTCAGCGAGTCGGGCATCCGCACGGCGGACGACCTCCGGCGCCTGTGCGAGGCGGGCGTCTCGATCGTGCTCGTGGGTGAACATCTGATGCGCCAGGCCGACCCCGGCGCCGCGCTGCGCGAAATGATGGGCTGAGCGACGGGCTCCATGACGGGCGCAATGACGTGCTCGGTGGGGGCTCGATGGGGGCGGGCGCTGTGCCGTGGGTGATCCGACCCGAGGCGACGCGCAGCGTCCGTACGCGCCGGTCGAGGACGGGAGATCCGAGCGCCGAAGCTCTCGTCGTGCGTGGCGGGTCGGGAAAGGCTTCTTTGTGCCGCGCATCGGATACGCTGAGGCTCCGGTGCTGAGGGTGGGTTCGGAGGTGCAGCGATGGGCGGCGTGATCTTCTTCGTCGGTCTTCTCCTGGCGATCGGAGCGCTCGCCGGTGGCGTCGCGCTCAAGGGCGCGCTCGGGCGCAACGGGCCTGTCGCGGGCACGGTCGTCGCGCTGCTGTTTTTCCTGCTGGGCCTGGCCGGGCTCTCGGTGGTGTACGTCGGCGCCGACGAGGTCGGCATCGTGACCAAGCAGGCGCTGGGCCCATCGCTCAAGGACGGCAAGATCCTCGCCGTCGAGGGCGAGATGGGCGTGCAGGCGGACGTGCTTCCCCCCGGCTGGCACTTCGGGTACGTGCCGGGCATCTACCGCGTCCAAACCGAGCCGCTCACAGAAGTGCCCTCGGACAAGGTCGGGATCATCGAGACGTCCGACGGCATCCCGATCCGCACCGGGCAGCTCTTCGCGCCCGAGTGGGACGTTGAGACGTTCCAGAAGATGCTCGACGCGCGCTACTTCCTGACCGACGGCAAGGGGTTCAAGGGCAAGCAGGTCTCCGTGCTCAAGCCCGGCAAGTACCGCCTCAACACGCGCCTGTACAAGGTCAAGCTCGTCGATCAGACCGAGGTCAAGCAGGGCGAGGTCGCGGTGCTCAAGGCCAACTTCGGCGCGTCGGCGTCGAACGTCGTCCGAGGCGCCGCGGGCGCGACCGAGCCGGGCGTGCACGGCGATGAGGTCACCGAGGACCGTCTGATCCGGCTGGCCAAGTCGGGCGAGATGGGCATTCTCGCCGAGCCGCTGCTGCCCGGCAAGTACCCGCTCAACACCGACGCGTTCACCGTCACCGAGATCTGGACGACGCAGATGATCGCGCAGTTCACGGCCGCGGGCTCGACGACGATGTCAAGCGCCGCGTCGCAGATGAACCAGAACATCTCGATGAAGGGCCAGCACGATCCGAACCTGGAAGAGCGCGCGATCACGGTGCGCACCAGCGACGGGTTCACGTTCCCGGTCGACGTGCGCGTCGAGTACGTGGTCGAGCCTTCCAACGCGCCGATCGTCGTGGCCAAGCTGGGCGACGACGAGGGTGAGCGCTTCCGCAACGCGCTGAACTCGGCCGTGCGGGCGATCTTCCGCAACAACGCCGAGAAGGTCCGCGCGCTCGACTACGTGCAGCAGCGCTCGCTGCAGGAGAGCCAGTCGCTCACGATGCTCAAGCAGCAGATGGAGCGGTTCGGCGTGACGATCACGGCGGTGCGCATCGGCAACGTGGGCGACGAGCAGTCGCTGGGCTCGCTCCTCAAGACGCAGACCGACCGCGAGCTGGCCAAGCAGGAGCAGATGACGTTCCAGGAGCAGCAGAAGGCCGCGGAGCAGAAGAAGCAGCTCACGCGCACCACGCAGGAGTCGGAGGAAGAAAAGCGTCTGGCGACGGCGGCGTACGCGGTGAAGATCGCCGACGAGGAAAAGCGCCGGAAGATCATCGAGGCCGGCGCCGAGGCCGAGGCCATCACCATCCGCGCCAAGGCCCAGGCCGACGCGTACGAGCTGATCGCGCAGCAGATCGGCAAGTCCAACGCGGCGCTGATCGAGGTGCTGAAGATCATCGGCGAGCGCAGCATTCAGATCACGCCGCGAGTCATGGTCACGGGCGGCGAGAAGTCCGCCTCGGACGCGACGACCGCGCTCGTGGGCACGATGCTCGACAGCATGATCTCGCGCGAAGAGCCCGCGTCGGCCCCCAAGCCCGCCCCAGCGAGCACGCCCCGCCAGCCCTGACGTTGGCCCTGACGCTGGCCCTCACGTTTCCCCTGACGCCCGTTCGGGACGGACCGTCCGAGAACCGAGCGCCCGGCACGCGAACGATGTTGGGTGTGCGGGGCCTGCGGCCCGCCGGCGGGCCCTGGCGCGTCCGGCGAGCATTCGCGGAACGGCCCGGCCCCGCATCCGTCCGATGTTCTCAGGCCCCGGCCTCGGCGCCGGGATCGGTGGGTCTCAGGAGGCGGCGCAATGCTCGCTCATTCGGCGATGGTTCCGGCGTTGATTCTCTCGTGCGGGGTTCTCTCGTTGGGTCTGCCCACGGCCCCGGCGCTCGCGCAGTTGCCCGCCGAGCCCCCGGCCTCCGCGGGCGATTCCTCCGCCCAGGGCCGCGCGCTCTTCAAGCGCGCCGCGGAAAACCTCGCTAAGGCCCAGACCCTCGTCTATCAGGCCGAGCACTGGTTCGAGGGCGGCATCGCCGGCGGCATGCTGCCCAAAGTCACCGGCACTGTCCGCATGAAGCGCGTCCCCGCCTCGGGCGACACCCCCGCGGGCTGGCGCGTTCGCGTCACGGGCCAGACCGAGCCCAACAAGAGCGGACAGACCACCCGCTTTGATGTCGTCTGGTCCCCGGGCCCCAACAGCGAGATGGTCACGTGGGTCGATCATGCCACCCGCACCATCCGCACGCGCATGGTCCGTCAGGCCGGCGGCGAGGGCGTGCGCCATGCCATGAACCTCCGCGTCAAGGACTGGTTCGAGAAGAACGGCCCGTTCTTCAAAGAGTCGGACCTCGCGACCGTGGTCATCGAGCCGCGCGTGACCGTCGACGGCGTCGAGTGCGAGCCGCTCGTCGCCTCGGGCTCGGGCCTGACCGGGCGCGTTCGCTGGCTGATGGGCGTCGAAGACTTCCTGCCCCGCCGGCAGGAGCGCCTGCTCGAAGCCCCCGCCAATCGCCCCGACGCCGCGTCGTCGAGTTCGTCGGTGATCCTGAAGTTCGGCGACATCAAGGCCGGCGTCGAGATCGACGACAAGGACCTGCAGGTCGATGTGCCCGAGGGCTACACGCGCGACGAGCCCGTGCAGCGCCCCGCGACGAGCAAGGTCTCGCCGGGCCGCGCGACGCCCGTGGATGCTGCGCCCGCCGCGGCCGCCGAGGGCACGCCCGTGCCCGCCGCGCAGGGTGAGACCGCTCCCGCCTTCAGCCTCACCAGCAGCGTGGGCCAGAGCGTGACGCTCGAGAGCCTCCAGGGCAAGCCCGCGGCGCTGGTCTTCTGGGGCTCGTGGTCGGGCCCGTCGCGCTCGGGGCTGGCGTCGATTCAGAAGGTTGCCGACGCGTTCAAGGATCGAGCGACGTTCGTTGCGCTCGCCGTGCGCGAGAAGAACCCGCAGGCCTCGGCCGAGGAATTCGCCAAGGCCGGGGGCACCTTCGCGCTGCTGCGCGAGGCCGACGCGGTCGCCTCGGAGTACAAGGTGAACCGGTTCCCGACGATCGTGGTGCTGGACGCGCAGGGCCGGATCGCCGCGCGCCTCGACGCGTGGAACAAGGACCAGACGCCCGCGGAACTGAGCGCCAAGCTCGAATCGCTCGCGGCCAAGCCCTGAGGGTCTCAGCCCTGAATGCCCGGGCCTGACGCTTCCGCCCGGCACGCCTCAACCCGTCACGCCCCCGTTCGGGTTTCTACGATCTGCTCCCGTCGGCCGCGCCGACGTTTGGCAGGAGATCAGCGATGCCCCAGTGGTTGCGTGTTGTCGAAGCGCTCAAGGCCCCCGTCGGGTCCGAGGTCACCGTGAAGGGCTGGATCCGCACGCGCCGCGACTCCAAGGCCGACGGCGGGCTCTCGTTCCTCGCTGTGCATGACGGCACGTGCTTTGACCCCATCCAGGCTGTCGCCAAGGCCTCGCTGCCCAACTACGCCTCCGACATCGCCCGCCTGACCACGCACTGCGCGGTCGAGGTCGACGGCATCATCTCGCCCACGCCCAAGGGCGGCAACGAGATCCAGGCGACCGCCGTCCGCGTCGTCGGCCTCGTCGATGACCCCGACCACTACCCCATCCAGCCCAAGCCCCACACGATGGAGTTCCTGCGCGAGCAGGCGCACCTGCGCGTCCGCACCAACACCTTCGGCGCGGTGGCGCGCGTCCGCCACACGCTCAGCATGGCGATCCACCGCTTCTTCCACGAGCGCGGCTTCTTCTACGTCCACACGCCGATCATCACCGCCAGCGACTGCGAGGGCGCAGGGCAGATGTTCCGCGTCAGCACGCTCGACATGGTCAACCCGCCGCGCGTGAACG
This sequence comes from Planctomycetota bacterium, assembly GCA_033763435.1. GTDB lineage: Bacteria > Planctomycetota > Phycisphaerae > Phycisphaerales > UBA1924 > JANRKN01. The sequence continues at coordinate 555 of JANRKN010000063.1, read as the reverse complement.
CCGCCCCCAGCGCCCCCGGCGCCCCCGGCACACCCAAGCCCGCGCCCGCGGTCGGCGCGCCGGTGGACTTCGGTCAGGATTTCTTTGGCAAGGAAGCGCACCTGACCGTCTCGGGCCAGCTCAACGTCGAAACCTACTGCTGCGCGCTCTCGCGCGTGTACACCTTCGGCCCGACCTTCCGCGCCGAGAACTCCAACACCTCGCGGCACCTGGCCGAATTCTGGATGATCGAGCCCGAGATCGCCTTCGCGACGCTCGCCGAGGATGCGCGCCTGGCCGAGGACTTCATCAAGTATCTGATCCAGACCTGCCTGACCGAGCGCGCCGACGACATGAAGTTCTTCGATGAGCGCATCGAGAAGGGCCTGCTCGCGCGCCTGAAGGACGTGCTCGACAAGCCCTTCCGGCATCTGCCGTACACCGAGGGCGTGCGGATCCTCCGCGAGGCCGCGGCCTCGGGCAAGGCCAAGTTCGAGTACCCCGTCGAGTGGGGCAAGGACCTCCAGAGCGAGCACGAGCGCTATCTCACCGAGCAGCACTTCAAGCAGCCCGTCG
>JANRKN010000062.1:0-9145 GCA_033763435.1 Planctomycetota bacterium | reverse complement strand
ACCTAAGCCCAAGGGCAAGAAGATGTTCGGTTCTTGTCCACCTTCAGAAAGACTACCGACAGCTCCCGAACAAATGTCAAGAAAAAGTCCTCAGAATCGATGCTGAAGGGTCGCGAAGTCTCGCAAAATCTTTAGAATGGGGGTCCCGAGGTCGCAGTGGGCAGGGGGCGCAGCGACGGCTGGTGCGGGCGATAGACGGGCTGATTGACGGGGTGACAGACGGGACGGCAGACTTGTTCCGCGAGGCCGAAAGGCCGCGACGGAAAGTTGGAACGAAGACCGGTGGTTGGGGTGGGAGATCGGGATTGGTGGGCGGCTTGGGTGGTGGGCAGGTTCGGGGGCCGGCGCTCGTGGGCAGCTTCGAGGCGGGTGGGCGGCGGGTGGGTTGAGTAGCCGGTGGTTCGGGGCGACCAGCCCCGGGACGGATGGGAATGCGGCGACCGGATCGTCCCCGGCGTCGTGAAGCGGACGGGAAGGACCCCGCCCGTGGCCTGGCCGGCGAAAGCCGGTGACTCGGGACGAATGAACGTGCGTAACCGGCCCAGCGCGGGCTCGGTGGAGATGGTTCTGAAGGAGTCTGAAAGGACTCAGCAGCTTTGGTTCGGACTGAGGCCGCTCGATCCCAAGGGAACCCCGGTCACAACGACATCTCGATCCGGATCTCTCGGTTGGGTCCGGATCGCGAGGGTGGCCCGGAAGCACAAAGGGGATTCTGAGCGAGGCAGCGGGGTTGGGCGGACGACTGGCACACGGTTTGGCGCAGCGCAACTCGGATATGTCGGAGGAAGTTTTCAGAAGAGCGACGGATCGACAATCGGCCGAGCATCGAAGAGAAGGGCCCGCGGCAACGACCGAGGCCCGCGACGGAAAAGACCCGCGGCCTGCGTCTTGAAAGAGACCCAGGAGGCTTTGGAAAGGTGAGGAAAGTTGGGTGGGAGAAGTTGGGTGGGAGAAGCTGGGCGAGGGAAGCTGGGCGAGGGGCTTGAGGGTGGCGGGTTGGAGTGAGGGTTTCGGGGTGGGCAGCGGCGGCGACGCGGAGCGTCGACCGACGGACAGAAGAAAGTGCCGGCCGGGGATCATGGATCGAACCCGGAACGGATCGGCGGCGTCCAAAGTGGGCGTCTGCACACCAGGACGGAAAGGCGGCTTCCGGTGGTTGGCACGAAGGACACGGACATGAGCAAACCTCAGGGCAAACGCACGGTCAGCCCGCTCGAGCAGGTCCGTCTGCGCGCGCAGATGGGTCTGGGTGCGGGCGTGGGTGGGTCGACCGGAACGCCCCCGCCGCCGGCCAAGAGCCGCGCGGTGCAGGCCGTCGAAGCCGACGGGTCGGTCAAGGGCGGCAAGACCGAGGTGAAGGTCCGCGCGGGCGTCAAGCGGCGCCTCTCGCTTGAAGACGAGAAGCTCCTGCGCCAGATCCTCGAAACCGAGATGGACTTCATCGATTCGCCCGCGTTCTACGAGGGCGAAGCGCAGCTCAAGATCTACGACAGCGCGCCCTCGATCCCGCTGCCGGACACGAGCTGGTATCACCCCGTGATGGACGACCTGTCCAGCGCGCGCAACCGCACCGTCAAGAGCTCGCAGCAGGTGATCCTCACCGGCGCGCAGGAGAAGGTGCTGTTCCATCAGTTCAACTACGCGCGCTATCGCGTGTGGACGCTGCAGCAGGAAGTCTGGAAGCGGCCCAACCGCCAGCCCGCGCCCGAGCAGGGCGAAGAGATCCTGAAGTGGTACCGCATCGCCGACCGCATCCGCGAGCAGATCGCCGAGACCAACCTCGCGCTGGTGCTGGCGATGGCCAAGCGGACGCGCATGAGCGAGGTGGACTTTGCCGACCTGGTCAGCGAGGGCAACATGGCCCTGCTGCGCGCGGTCGACAAGTTCGACGCGGGCCGCGGGTACAAGTTCAGCACCTACGCCTGTCGCGCCATTCTCAAGGCCTTCAGCCGTCAGGGCATGAAGCTGAGCAAGTACCGCCAGCGGTTCCCGACGGACTTTGACCCCAAGCTCGAGCGTTCGAACTTCCTCGAGACCAAGCGCGCCTCGTTCGAGAAGGACGCGGCCGACGAGGTCAAGCGGATCGTCCTCGAGAACCGCTGCGAGCTTTCGGACGTCGAGCGCACGGTGATCGAGCATCGCTTCGGGCTTGAGTCGGGCGAACTCGAGAAGCCGATGACGCTCGAACAGGTCGGGCAGATCATCGGCGTCACGAAAGAGCGCGTCCGCCAGATCCAGAACAAGGCCATGGAGAAGATCCGCCTGCACCTGGAAGCCAACTTCCTGGGCAACCGCGAGGCGGAAGACCAGGGCGTGGATGCCGACGGCAACCCGATCCCGGGCGCCCAGGCCCCCGCGGGCGAGGGCGCCGACCCGCTCGCCATGTTCGCACGCCTGATGTCCGGCTCGCAGAACTGAGCCCGGACACACTCCTCTGAAGTTCACGCACGCCGGCCCGGGTTGATCGCCCGGGCCGGTGCTGTTTTGGCTCCGCTCGACCCGGGCGGGGGATCGACCTAGACTCTGGGCCCACCGTGTTGGGGCGGGATTGGTTCGATCACCCGCGGGCGGAGTCGCTCGCGGAGACAAGGTCGGCCCCCGCTCCTAACCCCCCTGTCGAGGAGGACAGCACCTATGGCTCGCAACGTCAAACTTTTGCTGACTGAGAACGTCGACACCCTCGGGATCGTCGGCGACGTGGTGAACGTGCGCACCGGGTATGCCCGCAACTTCCTGTTGCCGCGGAACCTGGCGACGACGCCCAGCGAGGCGAAGATCAAGGAACTGGCGGCCAAGCGCGCCGAGGCGGAGCGTCAGCTGGCGCTGCTGCGCAAGCAGCGTGAGGAGCTGACGGGCAAGCTGGCGGGCGTCGAGGTGACGCTGACCAAGAGCTGCAACGACCAGGGCATTCTCTACGGCGCGATCACGCAGCAGGAAGTGGCGACCGCGCTGGTCGAGAAGGGCTTTGCCGTCAAGCCGCGCGATGTCCGCATGGGTCAGGTGATCAAGCGCGTCGACACGTACGATGTGCACATCAAGCTGGACTCGGACCTGGACGCGGTGATCAAGCTGTGGGTCGTGGCCGACCGCAAGCTGGACCTGGAGAAGGCCGGCAAGGACGAAGAGGCCGCGGAGAAGGCCCCGGCGCAGGCCGAGGGCGCGGCGACCGAGGGCGGCGAGAAGGCCGCGGGTCAGGCTGGCGAGAAGACCGGCGAGGACCGTGGCGAGCGCCGGCGTGACCGTGAAGGCGGGCGCGAGGGTGGTCGTGACGGTGGTCGTGACGGTGGTCGCGAGGGCCGGCGTGACCGCGACCGCGGGCCGCGCAAGGACATCGTGTCGATGGCGCTGGAGCAGGACCAGACGGGCCGCGTGGTCGGCAAGTTCGCTCCCCGTTCCGGTGGTGGTTCGGGCGGCGCGGTGACCGAGTCGGCCCCGGCCGCTTCGGCTCCCGCGGCCGAGAAGAAGGCCGACAAGGCCGGCGGCGAGAAGCCCGCGAAGAAGGGCAAGAAGGCCGAGTGAGTCGGTTCGTGAGGTAAGTTGACGATCAGAACGCCCCGGGCCTCGGCTCGGGGCGTTTTTCTTCGGTGGCCCGGCGAGGCGGGGCTGGGTTTGATACCCTTTCGCCCCGGCTCATGGTCGGCCGCGTCGAGCGGCCGGGCGGGCCGGGAGCACTCAGGATTTGCCGCATGGTCATGCCTCTCGCGTCGTCGAGCTTCGAGCACGGTCTTCTGGCGTTGGGCCAGGCGGCGGTGCTGGTGTCGTGGTGGAAGCCGTTGGTGCTGCTGCTGCCGTTCCTGGGCTGGGCCTGGGTGGTGGCGTCGGTGCTTGACAAGCACGCGGCGCGGTTTTATCTGCCCCGCGCGACGTACAACCTCGTCCACCTCGTGGTGGGCCTGGTCGCGCTGGCCGCGGGCTTCCTGATGCCTGTTCCGGGCATCGGGGGGTTCCTGGCGGGCCTGGGCGCGATCATCGTGATCCTGGGCGCCGACATCGGCATCTTCATGGCGCTGCACAACAAGAGCGACCAGGTGCCCGCGGACTTCAAGCTCGGGCTGGACTTCTCCAAGCTCGCGGCGCTGCGGAAGAACAAGGATCAGAAGAAGGCCGGCAAGGTCGAGCTCAACATCATCGGCAGCGACAAGCAGTCCGTCCCCGCGCCCGAGGCCGAGAGCCCGGCGTTCCAGGTGCGCGTCGCGGCGGAGAACCTGTACATCCAGGGCGTGAGCTCCCGCGGCTACCAGATCGACCTCCAGCCCGTCTCGGCGCAGGGCAAGGACGTGACCTACGGCTCCTCGTTCCTGATCGACGGCGTGCGGACCAGCGGGGCGCAGATGCCCGCGACCAGCGCGGTGCCCGTGATCGATTTCTGGAAGTCGGCTGCGAAGTTGGACCTGAACGAGCGGCGCAAGAAGCTCCAGGGCGACCTGACGGTCGAGCGCTTCGGGCAGAAGCAGCCCGTGCGCGTGATCGCCTCGGGCGTGCAGGGCGGGATGCGCCTGACGCTGATGATCGACGCGGCGGGCCAGGTGCGCCGGAGCGCCGACGAGCTGGGCCTGCTGCCCGAGCAGCGCGCCGAGCTGGACGCGATCATCAACAACCCCAAGGGCGTGGTGCTTCTCGCGGCGCTGCCCGACGCGGGGCGCACGACGCTGCTGTACTCCATCGCGAAGATGCACGACCCCTACCGCCAGACGGTGCAGACCGTCGAGCTCGAGCAGCAGGACGTGCTCGACGCGGTGAAGCAGAACCTCTGGGAGCCGACGGCCGACGGGCCGGACTTCGGCACGCTCGTGCGCTCGATCCTGCGTCGCGACCCGCAGGTCGTTCTCGTCGGCGATCTGCCCGACCAGAACACGGCGAAGGAAATCGCGCGCAGCGACTTTGACCGCACTCGCACGTACGCCGCGGTCACGGCGCCTTCGGCGATCGACGCGGTCGCGGAGTGGCTCCGCAAGGTCGGCGATCCCGAGATGGCCTCCAAGGGCCTGCAGGGCGTTGTCGCGGTGCGGCTCATGCGGAAGCTGTGCACCAACTGCCGGATGGAGTACACGCCCGCGCCGGACATCCTGAAGAAGCTCGGCCTGCCCGCGGACAAGGTCAAGAAGCTCTACAAGAAGGGCGGGCGCGTGATCGTCAAGGACAAGGAACAGGAATGCCCGCAGTGCGGCGGCGGCGGGTACTTCGGTCAGGAAGGCATGCTGGAGGTCTACTCGATCGGCCCGGCCGAGCGCGAGCTGATCAAGGCGGGCAACCTGAACGGGCTTCGGACCGAGCTGCGGAAGAAGAGTCTGCCGAGCATCCAGGCCGCGGCTTTGCGCAAGGCGACCGAGGGCGTCACGAGCGTCGAAGAGATCACCCGCGTCACGGCGCCCCCCGCGGCGCCCGCGCCCAAGCCGGCGGCAGCGCCAGCCAAGCCCGCGGCGGCCGGTCCGCAGGCCTGAGCGTGTCGATCCCGTGAGGGTGGTCTTGGGGGGAGTCGGTCGGTGGGGATGGTTCGAGCTTCGGAGTGTGCTGAATGATCATGAGCGTCGTGGCGATCGGCATCGTGGCCCTGCTGGCGTGGCTCTGGTCCACCCGCGGGTTCTACTCGGGGCTGATCAACCTCATCTGCACCGTCATCGCGGGCGCGATCGCGTTCGGTCTGCACGAGAGCGTCGCGTACATGTTGCTCGCCTCGGCGCCCGTGTCGGGATTCTTTGACTTCATCGAGTTCGCCGCGTGGTCGATCGCGCTGGCGGGCACGTTCGCCGTCAGCCTCGCGGTGCTCCGCGGCATCACCGAGGCCGTGCTCCGCGCCAACGTCAAGCTCAACGATCTCGTCAACATCGTCGGCGGCGGCGTCACGGGCCTGCTCTCGGGCGTCATCGTCTCGGGCATCACGGTGCTCTCGCTCGGGTTCCTCCGCGTCGACAGTGACTTCCTGGGCTATCAGAACGTCTCGATCCAGCCCTCCGGCGCGCTCGAGCGCACCGGCGGCCTATGGGTGCCCACCGACTCGTGGACCGCGGCGCTGTACAGCCACATGTCCGGCGCGGCGCTCGCGTCGCCGACGCCCATGCGCGAGCTGCACCCCCACTTTGCCGACCAGGCCTCGGCGCTGCGGATCACCTTCGGGCGCGGCAAGGCCCGCAACACCATCCGCCCCGATCAGGCCGAGGTCAAGAAGTACTACACCGTGGGCGCCGACGGCAAGGTCGCCCTCGCCGATCTGCTCAACGACTCGCTCGCCAAGGCCCTGGGCCAGAGCGCGCAGAAGTACACGACGCTCGAAGGCGATCAGCCCGCGCAGGGCTCGCGCATCGACGGGTTCGTGATCAACTTCAAGTCCGCCGCGAAGGAGAAGTCCGGGCGCGTCGTGCTGGGGCAGTCGCAGCTCCGGCTCGTGGGCGAAACGACCGGCGGCGAGTCGATCGCCATCCACCCCATCGCGCTGGTCTCGCAGGCCGACGCGTCGGCGCCCATCAGCGGGCGCTGGCGCTTCGATGACGGCCAGGGCCTGTTCATCGGCTCGGTGGGCGGCGGCGCGGAATGGCCCGTCGCGGCCGAGTTCGTCGTGCCCCAGGGCTTCGTGCCCAAGGCCCTGTACATCCGCAACGTGCGCTATGCCGTGCCCGAGAAGCCCGTCGTCTACGCGACCGTCGAGGCGCGCGACATGGCGATCGCCTCGGGCTCGCTCACCGCGGCCGGCGGCGCCTCGATCGACGTCGCCTCGCTCGATGAGTCGCGCGCGACGACCGTCCGCGGCAACAACAACGGCTACACCGGCGTGAACCTCGGCCGCCAGCTCGGCTTCGTCCTTCAGGACGGCATGCAGGGCGGACTCGAAATCAACGAGAACCGCAACATCATCGACGGCGTGCAGTCGTTCGACCCCAAGGCCGTGCGCGGCAACCGGGGCATCGACCGCCAGCTCGCGATCGAACGCTTCGCCCTGACCGAAGACACCGCGATCGTTCAGATCGACGTCTCGCTCACGGTCGGCAACGAGCTCTCGCTGCTGGGCCCCGCGGCCCAGGCGGCGCTCAGCGAATCGTCCGCAACGAGCGCGCCCACGCTGATCGATGCGAATGGGCAGGCGTACCGCGCCGTCGGGTACATCTTCGAGGACACGAACGAGCTCAAGATCCGCTTCACCCCGAGCCGCACCATCGCGTCGCTCGATGAGCTCTCCAGCGACCTGGTCATGCTCAGCCGCTCGGCGCCCGACAAGAAGCTCACGCTGGTCTTCCGCGTGTCGCGCGGCGTCAAGATCGACCGCTTCGCGATCGGCAAGCACGTCGTCGCGATCTACCGCCCCTCGATTTCGATCGACGCGAACCAGCAGCGCTGATCGCGCGATTCCGATCCTGCCAACAAAGAAGCCCACGGACACGGGTCCGTGGGCTTGTTGCCTTTGGAGTTGCGCCGGGCGAGCGCGGAGCGTTCCGCGGGATCAGCCGAGCTTCTTGAGGCGCATCATCAGCTCGTCGGCGTTGGGGGTCGCCTCGAGGGCGACGCGCATGTGGATGTACTCCTGCTCGACCAGCTCGACGAGCGACTGGTTGAAGTCCTTCATGCCCGACTGCATGGCCTCGATGCTCTTGAGGTATTCGCGCAGCTCGCCCTCGCGCGCCTCGAGGATGTGCTTGCGCACGACGGTGTTGTTCAGCAGAATTTCGAGCGCGGGGATGCGGGCGATGTTCTCGTGCAGCGTGGGCAGGAGCTTCTGGTAGACGAACGCGCGCATCTGGTAGCCGAGGATCTTGCGGACCTGTTCGACTTCTTCCTGCTCGAACAGGCCGTAGATTCGGCTGAAGGTCTGCGTGGTGCTCGAGGCGTGGATGGTGCCGTAGACGAGGTGGCCGGTCTCGGCGGCGTGGAGCGCGGCCTCGAAGGTTTCCTTGTCGCGCATCTCACCGACGAGCACGATGTCGGGGTTCTCGCGAACGAGCGCGCGGAGGGCGATCTTGAAGTCGAGGCAGTCGATGCCGATCTCGCGCTGATTGACGGTGGCCTTCTTGTCCTCGAAGATGTACTCGATGGGGTCTTCGATGGTGACGATGTGCACGGGCTTGCGCTCGTTGACGTAGTCGAGCATCGCGGCGATGGTCGTCGACTTGCCCGAACCCGTCACGCCGCAGAGCAGCACGATGCCCTGGGGCTGCATCGCGATGTCGCTCATGATGGGCGGCAGATAGAGCTGCTCGAACTTGCGGATGTTGCTGGTGATCAGTCGCGCGGCCAGAGCCAGGCGCCCGCGGGCCTGGAAGAGATTGATGCGGAAGCGGGCGCTGCGGTCGTAGTCGTACGCGAAGTCGACCGAGCCGTACTTGTGCAGGTCGGCCATCTGCTCGTCGTCGAGGATGTGCCGGGCGATCTGCATGAACTCGGCCCCGCTGACGGCCTCGGTATCGAGAGGCTTGAGCGCGCCGCGGACGCGCAGCTTGGGCGGCTGGTCGGCCTTCATGATGAGGTCCGAGGCGCCGATCTTGATGCACGCCTGCAGGAACTTGCCGAACCGCGTCGCGTGCGGGTCGTGCTTCTTGTCGGGGTCCAGGTGAACGTGACCGGCCACGGCGACCGAGTTCTGAGCATCGCTTTCCAACGACATACCGCCTCCAGAGGCTGAAAGGCCCGGCCCGGGCCGAAAGGACTTTGCCGCCCCACCGCCATCCGCACGCTGGCACCTAAGCGTAACCGCCCGCGGCCCGGGAGCGTACGCCGGCGCGGTTCCGGATCGGGGCGGGGCCGGCCCTGAGCCGGTTCAAGGTCCGGGAACCCCGGGCGCGGACCCGGACACTTCCCGAAGCCCGTACACTCTCCGTTGCATGGTGTACTCGCGGATCCATCGCCTTCTGCGGATTCTCACGCTGATTCAGGCCCAGACGGGCTGGGGGCCGGCGCGCCTCGCGGCCGAGTGTGGAGTGAACGAGCGGACGATCTACCGCGACATCGACGAACTCCGGGCCGCGGGCATTCCCTGCGACTACGACGCCAAGAGCGAGGGGTATCGGGTCGCGGCGGAGTTTTTCCTGCCGCCGGTTCAGCTCACGGCCGAGGAAGCGCTTTCGCTTGCGGTTCTGTGCGAACAGGTCGCCGATCCCAGTCAGATCGCGCACCTGGCAAGCGCGGTGCGGGCGCTGGAGAAGATCCAGGCCGCGATGCC
>JANRKN010000061.1:0-3959 GCA_033763435.1 Planctomycetota bacterium | reverse complement strand
GCGCGATAGCCCGCGGCGCGGGTGGCTTCGATCACGCGCTCGTCGACATCGCCGAACGGATACGCGAGATACTCGACCGGGCGGCCGAGCTTGAGCTCCAGCTCGCGCTTGGAGGCGGAGAGCTCGCGGTCGAGGTCCATCAGCGCAAGGCGCGAGAGCATCGGGTGGCTCACGGTGTGGCTCTGTACGTCGCCGCCCCGACGGAGGATGTCGCGGAGGTCGTCGTAGCTCATGTAGCCGCCCGCGCGGCCGGCGTTCGCGCCGTTGGTGTAGACAAAGAACGTCGCGCGCAGCCCGAAGCGTTCCATGATCGGCAGCGCGTCGGTGTATTGGTGCGCCCAGCCGTCGTCGAAGGTGATGAGCACGGGCTTGTCGGGCAGGGGCGTGCCGGCGGTGAGCGCATCGACGAGCTGACGGGTGTCGATCGCGGTGTAGCCCGCGTCGCGGAGGTATTGGCACTGAGCCGCGAACTGATCGGGCGCGACGGTGAAGCGCAGCGTGATGGGATCGGTGTTGCGGTCGAGCTCGCGAACGTGGTGATACATCAGAATCGGAACGCGCACCTCGCGCTCGAGCTGGTCTTCGCGCGGGCCGGTCGCGCAGCCCGAAAGCGAGAACAGGAGCAGCGCGAGCAGGAACGCCGCGGCGAGGACCGAGCGCATTACGCGAACACCTGCCGGCAGAAAGCGACGTCCTCGGGGCTCATCGGCAGGTGCGTCGCGGCGGCGATATTGCAGCGGGCCTGGCTTGGGTTACGGAAGCCGGGGATCACGCCGCAGACGTGGTCGTGGGCGAGCACCCAGCGCTGAGCGACGCTGGAGAGCATTTCGACGCTGGGGCCGAAGCGCTGCTTGATGGAGGCCAGACGCCGGCGGACGTCGCGGAGGGCGTCGGGGCTGAAGTCCTTGCGATTGGTGCGGTAGTCGCCCTCGTCGAACTTGGGGGGCTTTTCGGGGTCGAACTTGTCGAGCAGGATGCCCTGATCGAGCGGGCCGAAGGCAACGAAGGAGCAGCCGTATTCCTTGAGCAGGGCCTGCATGGGCGAGCCGGGGCGGATGAACTCGTCGTAGCGGAGGTTGGCCTTGTTCTGGCAGACGTCGGGCTTGAGGACGGGGAGCGCGCGGGCAAAGTCATCGACCGAGTACGCGGACTGACCGATGGCGCGGACCTTGCCTTCCTTGACAAGGGCGTGCATGGTCGCGGCGGCCTCGGGGAGATAGTCGTGAGGCTGGCCGTCGTAGCCCGGGGCGACGTAGGTGCCGTGGTGGAAGTAGTAGAGATCGATGTAGTCGGTGCGGAGGTTTTTAAGGGACTGTTCGCACTGGTTGCGGATGTGGCGCGGGTCGTAGGCGTGCGGCGCGGTGCCTTTGAAGTGCCCGACCTTGGTGGCGATGACCTGCGTGTCGCGCTTGACGCCGAGCTTGGCGAGGCAGGCGGCGAGGAGTCGCTCGGCGCGGCCGTTGCCGTAGATGTCGGCGTTGTCCCAGTGGTTGACGCCCGCGTCGAGGCCGACCTTGATGCCTTCGAGGATCTCGGCCTCGTTGACCTCGGCCCAGCCGATGGGCTGACCGTTGGCGGTGGACCAGTTGGGCCCGCCCATGGTCCAGCAGCCGAAGCCGATCTCGGAAACCTTGATGTTCGACCGGCCGACGGTGCGGTATCTCATGCGGACACGTTAGCCGACGCGCTCGAAGACCACAAGGTGGGAGAAGTATTCGATGACGCTGCGGTCGTGCATGCGGACGTGCCAGGCGATGCCGGGGGCTTCGGCGCGGAGGCGCACGCCCGCGAGAGACACTGGGTGGGCGCCGGGGGTGAGCAGGACGCGAAGCACGGCCGCGGGGTCGCCCTGGGCGGGGCCGAGCTTGGAATGGCCGCCGAGCCAGGTCGCGGGCGGGCCGACGGCGGCGGACCAGTCGTAGGGCGTGGCGACGATCGCTTGGCCCGCGGGCGCGAGCACACGCTCGAACTCCTTGAGCACGAGCAGGGGCGCGGAGGTGCAGTCGAGGAGGTTGAGGGCAGAGACCGCGCCGACGGAAGACGCGGCGAGCGGGAGCGCGGAGGCGTCGGCGAGCCAGAAGTCGGCGAGCGACGCGGCGGGGTGATGCACGGGGTGGGTGCGGTGGTCGTACACCAGCCCGGCGCGCTTCAAGGGGAACCGCGCAAAGCCCGTGCGCGCGACGGCTCGGGCCAAACGCAGGTGCGCGAAGTTGAGATCAAGCCCGAGCGCTGGGCGCTGAGCGTGCGCAGCAAGCTCGAACGTCGCGCGGCCGACGGAGCAGCCGACGTCGATCACGCCCAGATCGTGGCCGGTTGGGATCACGCCCGCGTGCTTGAGGCCCGTCGCGAGCAGGCGCGCGACGCCGCCCGGGCGTGCGGATTCGGGGGCGATGGGAGGCTGGGCTTCGGCGGGGAATTCTGCGTAGTGGTCCCAGGCGTACGAGGAAAGATGCTGGCGGTTGGCATCGAACCAGGAGCCCGGGCCGCAGGAGTCGCCCAGGGCGTTGTCGAGGTCGTCGGAGAGGTCGGTGCGGGCGAGAATCGTCGCGATGTTGTCGCGGACGAAGGCGGCGGGCTCGGGCACGAGGATCGGGATGCCGTCGATGATCGGGTAGGCCTGGTCGCAGCGCGGGCAGCGCAGGAGGCCCTCGGTGACGTCGGCGGGCGGGCCCGATTCATGGGCGACGCGCCAGAGCGTCAGCGGAGCGTTATGACCATCCCGCTGGCATGCGGGGCAGCGGGGCGCGAAGAGTTGGAAGTGCGAGCGGAGCACGGGGGAGCGGTCAGCCGTTGATGATGACCGTGGGCGCGCCGGGGGGAAGGATCATGCCCATCGGCATGGGGATCGGGCCGACGCACGAGAGATAGGCGCAATTGTCGGAAACCCGTGCGGCGGGGAGGTTGCTGATCATGACCGTGGCCGAGCCCTTGGCGATCATGCCCGGCCCGCCGGGGACGCAGCCGGGGAGTGTGCACATGAGGATCTGGTCGGTTGCGCGAGCGGCGGGCATGTTGGAGATCATGACCGTCGGCGCGCCGGGGGGCATGATCATCCGCGGCATGGGGGGGTGAGGCAGGGGCGTCGGGACCGGCGCGGGCGGATGGATCGGCGCATGGCAGTGCGGGCCGTTCTGGATCGTGTTGTCGCTGACGCGGGCGGCTGGGGGGCACATGCGAAGGCTCCTGAGAACGGATGGGCAGCGGAGCGGTCGAAAAGCAGTGTACAGGACTGTCTGCGGGAGGGTCGGTCGCGTTCGGGGCGGGGCGAGTAGGCTGAGGGCACTATGGCACGGACGAAGAAGAGCAACGCGCCCAAGCGGGCCGGGAAGAAGAGCAAGCCCTCAACGAAGAAAGGCGCGAAGGCGCCCGCCCGGTCCCGAGATTTGCAGGGGTCTTCGAAAGCCGCGTCGAAATCTCTCGCCCGCAAGGCCCCCGGGGCACCCAAGGCGGCGCTCGCGCGGGTGGGCCGGCTGGCCTCGGGCCGGCAGATCGCGATCGGCGAGACGGCTGGCGGGGGCGAGACGCTGGAGGTTCGCGCGCCGGACGGGACGCTGGAACTGCGGATCGCGCTGACGGATCAGGGCCCGGTGCTGAGCTTGCGGGGCGTGAGGCTGGAGATCGATTCGACGGAGGCGGTCGCGGTTCGGTGCAAGGAATTTGCCGTCGAGACCACGGGCGGGCTGGACCTGCGCGCGGGGGGCGACGTGCGGCTGAACGCGCGGGGTGAGGTTGGGCTGCGGTCCAGCGGCGCGACAAACCTCGATGCGGAGGTGCTGAACCTGAACTGCGCGGACCGGAGCGAGTGGGCCGAGAGCGATGCCCGGCGGGTGGCGGAGGGGAATGCGATGGCGGAGAAGATGCTGGAGCAAGCCGGGGCAATGCTGCCTGCGCCCAAGACCGGCGAACGGCACGAGCACGGGCCGGGGTGCTCGCACGGCTGAGCGCGGTCAGCGCTTGCC
>JANRKN010000060.1:0-13506 GCA_033763435.1 Planctomycetota bacterium | reverse complement strand
AGCTTGGCGTTGAAGTTCTCCTCGGGCTCTTCGAGGATGTCCAGCCCCGGGAACTGATACACCTTGCCCTCGGGCACGCCGTCGCCGGGGTTCGCGCTCTCGGCCTCGGCGCCGTGCAGCGCCTTGAGGTCCGCCTCGGTCGCGACCGACTTGTTCCGCGTGCCGAACACCACCGGGAGCTTGGCGATCTTCTCGCGCAGCGCGTCCTCGCTGAACACCTGAGGCGCGCCGGGCGTGTCGTCCTCGTCCTCCTCGTACCCCTCGTCGTCGGCGTCGCCCACCTCCTGCTCGGAGGCCACCTTGCCGATCGGGATGCCGGCCTTGGGCGTCAGTTCCGACGCGGGCTTGCCGGCGTCGCTCTTGGCCGGCTGAGGCGTGCCGATGCCTTCCTCAAACTCTTCCTCCGCGGCGAGCGCCTCGGGGTCGAGCTTGGCCGACTCCTTGTCCGGGTCGAGAATGCCCACGCGCCGGGCCTGATCGTCCGCCGACAGCGCCCCACCACCCGCTCCGCCCGCCGCGCCGTGTCCGACACCGGCGCCGGGCTTACGCGGATCGCGCGAGTCCGCGGCGACCAGCGTCCAACCGCGCCGGGCATTCGGGCCGCCCGCCCGACCACCGGGCCGCGCGTTCGCGCCCGCCGTCGATCCAGAACCCGCCGCCGAACCCGCGCCGAGCAGGCCGAAGGACATCCGGCTCAGCCACGAGCGGGGCTCGGGCGTTTCTTCTTCGCGTCCCCGGCGCTTGGCCGCGGGTTCATCGCTGCCCAGACCCGACGAGAGCGCATCGGCCGCGGCGCCCGCGGTCGCGACCGCCGCACGCCCGGCGACCGAGCCCGCCGCGACCGCCACCGGCACGCCCGTCTTGCGCACCCAGAAGAACAGCACGCTCAGCCAGTCGTCCATTGCGACGATGAGCCCGACGCCGAGCATAAGGACGAGGATCACGCCCGTGAACATGCCGCCGAACCGTGGCATCAGTTCGGCGACGCCCGCCGTGCCAACCAAGCCGCCGACCATGTCCGGGAACGGGCCCGAGGTCGGAAACATCAGCTTCTGAAGCCCGGCGACGGCGAGCGCGACGAACACGACGCCCAGCGCGCGGATCAGCGCATCGCGCAGCGCGCGGGTCATCGCAGTGTGCAGCAGCAGGATCCCGCCGACCGCCAGCAGCGCGTACGCGCCCCAGCCCAGGAACCGGACGAGGTGATACGCGACGGCCGCGCCGAACGCCCCGCACCAGTTCGCGGGCGGATGGTTCTGCGGCCACACCGCGTGCGAGGGCGGGTCCGCCGGGTCAAAGCCGATCAGGCTCGCCGCGGCAAAGGCCCAAACCGCGACCGTCAGCACCATGCCCGCGACGCGCAGCACCACCCACCCAGGCTGCGAAGCCCAGCCGGCCCCACCACCCCCACCACCCGAAGCACGACCACCCGACTTTGCACGGCGAGACGACGGCACAGCGCTCCCCTTCCGGTTCGACGAAGAAACACCCATGATCCCACCGTTATCGGCATCCCCCCCCGAGCGTACCCCACAACCGCCGCCCCTCTGCGCAACATACGCCCCGGCGCCACCCGCCTGTTCAGCCGTTGTTCGGACGTGCGACCCCAACCTGCCGCACGGACCACAAAAACTCAAGACCCCGGCCCATCGCGGAGCCGGGGTCTTGGAGTGCTTTGGGGGCCGTCGCGTCGCGGGGCTTACAGCCGCGTGATCTTGCTGACGGTCTTGACGTCCTGCGTGCCCATCTGGCTCTTGAGGGTCAGGGTCTGGGTGCTCTCGATGCTCTTGACCGCGCCGGCCTCGGTGTCCCAGACGGCCGAGCCGTCGATCTTGGCGTTGGTCACGTCGGGCGCCATGGCCGACTGCGGGTCCTTCTCGTCCTTCTCGCTGGTCATGGTTCCCTTCATCGAGATCGTGGCGTTCGCGCCCTCGACCTTCTCGAGCACCTTGTCCATCGAAACCTTCATCTTCATGCCGCCCTGGCTGACGGCATCGACCGTCGTCCACTTCTCGCCGACCGAGACTTCGGTCGGGCCTTCCTTGAGGGCGATGATGCGCCCGAACATGCTCTTGATCTGATCGGCCGAGACCATCTGCTTGGCCATCTGCGCCGCGGGGCCCGCGAGCTTGGACGTGTCGGCGCTGGTCTCCTTGACCTGGCCCGACTTATCGACCTTGGCCGTCACCACCATGCCGATCAGCGGCTTGACCGCGCCCGCGATCGGGTTGGTCGCATCGTCGGCGCCCGGCTTGGCCGAGTCATACTCCATCGTGCCCATGGGCGAGGCGATCGCGAGCTTCATCGACTTGTACTCGATCTCCAGCGTCGCGGTGCCGTCCTCGGCGATCTCCTTGACGCGCATCTCCGCGTCGAAGTTCTGCGTCATGTCCTGCTTCATGCCCTCGCTCATGCCGGGCACGTTCTGCACGATGTTCGTCGTCTGCTCGAAGCGATACGTCGACTTCTGACCGGCTTTGAACTTCGGCTTCAGGTCCACTTTCTCGGCCTTCGCCACCCAGCGGCTGCCCTCGGCGCGGGTTGCGCTCACCGCGCTGCCCGCACACATGCCCAGCACCGCCGCCGCCATCACCATCGCCGCACACGTCGAACGCTTCATCGCGAACTCCCTTGAATCAGCCTTCGCTGATTCGTCTGTGGATCTTCCGTCCCTGGGAGCCGACCGCGCGACTCCGCCCTGAAAGGCCCCCTGCCCGAAACTTCGGACGCCCGGGCCGATCGTAGGTTCCGGGGGCGTGCGTGGGCGCTCAGGGCTGGCAGCACGGGCCCAGCACCGCGCCGCAGCAGGCTGTCTGCTCGTGCGAGTGCACCCACACCATGACCAGGGGCGCCCGCCCGCAGCACGGGCAGCGCTCGAGCCTGAGACAGCCCGAAGGCGCTCGCTCGGCGCCCTCTGCGGCCCGGCCGTCATGTTCGGATGCATCCTCGCGCCCAGTCATGGCGCGCCAGCGTACCGGATCGCGCTCGCTTATGCCCGCGCGGCGGGCGAGCCAGCGGAGGATCCCGCGCCGTCCGACGCAGTCTCCGGGGCGCGATTGCCCGCAGCCGCGGCGGCCAGACGCGCGGCGTCGTACGCCGCCGCCTGGTCCTCGATCTGCTTCTTGCGGGCGATCTTGATCGCCGTCACCACGATGAACGAGATGAACAGCAGCGCCAGCACATAGATCACCCGCGCCTTGCCGAGCGAGAGCGCGACGCCGATCAGCGCGAACGTCCCGCCGATCGCGTACAGCACCAGCACCGCGCCCTTGACCCCCAGCGCACGCTTGAGCATGTGGTGCAGATGCTGATCGTCGGGGCTGGAGATGCTCTTGCCGGCCATCTTCCGCCTCACGATGGCCAGCACCGTGTCGATGATCGGGATCGAATAGATGATCAGCCCCGCCACGACCAGATGCGTCTTGCCGGGCGTGTCGCCCAGCGACAGGATCAGCGTGATCGTGCAGAAGCCGAGCATCAGCGACCCCGCGTCGCCAAGGAAGATCGTCGCGGGGTTGAAGTTGTGGGGCAGGAATCCCATGCACGCGCCGAGCACCGCGAGCGCGAGGATCACACGCTGAGCATCGCGCGGCCCGTCGTCCCAGACCGCCAGCGTCAGCGCGATCACCAGCAGGCCCATCACGGCGATCGCGGTCACGCCGGTCAGCAGTCCGTCGAGCCCGTCGATAAGGTTGCTCGCGTTGCACGCACCGATCACGAACACCGCGATGATCGCCGTGCCCGACCAGTACACGAGATCGAACGTGACGCTCGAGCCATAGAACGGCAGCTCGAACGGCAGCGGGATCTTCCAGACCAGATCCTGCAGGCCGACCAGCTTGCCCAGGGGAGTGACGATGCCGTCGGCCACCTTGGTGCCGAAGTCCTCCATCGCCAGCGCCGCCGCCGCGAGAAGCTGCCCGCCGACCTTCACGCGCGGGCTCACGCCCACGATGTCGTCGATGAGCCCGACGAACATGATCACCGTGATGCCCAGCAGCACGGAGTACGGCACGGGCGAGTGATGGTCGCCCTCGATCAGGCGCGACGAGGCGTGCCAGGTCACCATGCCCGGGAAACGCACCGAGAGAATCGCGTAGAACAGCCCGAAAATGATGCCCAGGTAGACCGCCACGCCGCCCATGTAGGCGATCGGAATCTTGTGGATCTTGCGAGGGTCGCTCGGGCGGTCGATCACGCCGTTGGCGACCGCGAGGCGCCGGACAATCGGCGTCGCGAGCAGCGTGATGACAAAGGCGATGACAAAGACGCCGACATAGCCGTGGAACACATCCAGCCGCCCGAGCGCCGAGGTCGGCGCCTCGCCCGCGGCCAGCTTCTGCACCTCGCGGAACTCACCCGAGAGCTTCTCCAGATCCTCGCCCATGCGCTCGACGCGCTGGATCAGCTCGCGCTGCGCCGCGGGGTCCGTCGGCTGGGCGGATGCAACGGGCGCGAGCAGCACCAGCGACGCCAGCACGCCGACGATCGCCGCGAGTCGTTGAAGGCCGAGGATGGATCGCAGAAGCATCACGAGGGGCTCAGGACGAAGGGCTCATCGCACGGGCGACATCGCGGACGGTCTGGTCGAGCGCGAACTCCGGCCGATATCCGACCGCCCCGCGCACGCGCGCCAGATCGGGCCGGCGCCGGCGGAGGTCCTCGAACCCGACCGGAAAGGCCGAATCGTAGGGAACCATCCGAACCCGACCGGCCCGCCCGCCCGCAGGTTTGACCTCGCGCAAACACAGCTCCGCCAACCCCAGGATGCTTATCGGCTCATCCGACCCCACGTTGAAGACCCGTCCCCAGCATTCCCGCGCACCCAGCAGTTTCGGCAGGACTCCGGACACGTCCCGAACGTCGGCAAAGCACCGCGTCTGCTGGCCGTCGCCGTGGACGAGCAGCTCCCCACCCTCCATCGCGGCCTTCACAAACCGGGGCAGCACCATGCCGTAGTCGCCCACCTGCCGGGGCCCGACGGTGTTGAACAGCCTCACGACGACCGCGGGCGGGCTCGCCCGGTCGCCCCCGGCGTGCTGGCGCGCGTACGCCAGCGCGAGGTGTTCATCCAGCGCCTTGCTGGCCGCGTACGACCAGCGCGTGACGGTCGTGGGCCCGTAGACGACGTCGTCGTCCTCGCTGAAGAGTTCCTTGCCCGACTTGCCGTAGACCTCCGACGAGCTGGTCACGAGCACGGGGCACCCCGCGCCGCCCGGCGCGCGCCCGCGGGCAAACGCGAACACCTCGGCCGTGCCGCCCACGTTGATCTCGATCGACCGCACGGGCTGGGCCATGACGAGCGCGACGCCGACCGCCGCAGCCAAGTGATAGATCTCGTCAAAGCTCTCCGCCCGCAGCGCTTCAAGCCCGGCACGCAGATCGGCGTGGATGAAGCGCAACCGCGGATGCGCCGCGGGAAGGTTCGTTCGCCGGCCCGTCGAGAGATCGTCGATGACCGTCACCGCGTCGCCCCGCGCGAGCAGTCGCTCGGTGAGGTGCGAGCCGACGAACCCCGCGCCGCCCGTGACGAGCACGCGGCGCCCTTCCGCGCCCGACCCGGGGCCGGGGGCGGGCGCGGCGCCGATCGACGTGCCGGAGGCTGGGCCGGCGGATGCTGCGTGCGCGTCGGGCATGGCCGGCCGGGATTACTCGGACTTCTCGCCGCTGGAGTGATACTCGTGCGTGGCGCGGATGTTGCCCTTGAGGTATCCGCCCGCGCTGGAGCGCACGCCGTTGACCAGCACGCCCAGGAAGTCGGACTGGCTCTCGGACAGATCGTTCTTGACGCGAGCGACCATGCCGCGCTTCTCGTTGAGGGCGCGGACGACCAGCAGCGATGCGTCGACGCGCTGCGCGAGCGCGAGGCCATCGCCCGCGACGATCGCGGGAGCGACGTCGATCAGGATCAGGTCGTAGCGCTCCTTGGCCTGCCTGAGCAGCTCGGCCATCGCGTCCGAAGAGAGCATCTCGAACACGCGCCGGTCGCGCGAGCCCGCCGAGACGACATCCAGCCTCGCGTCCTTGGTCTTCTGCACCACCGACTCGAGATTCACGCCCTCGCGGCCCTGGCTGAGGGCGTCGGACACGCCGCCGGTCTCGCTGAGCCCGAACGCGCGGTGCACGCCCGCCCGGCGGAAGTTCGCGTCGATGATGAGCACGCGCTGATCGACCGCCGCGCACGCCAGCGCGAGGTTCGCGACGATCGACGTCGAGCCCGAGCCGGGCATGCCGGCCATCACCATCAGGGTCTTGTGGCCCCCGCCGCGCATGCGCTTGAGCACGACCGACCGCGTGTTGCGGAACGCCTCGGCCAGCACGCCGCGCGGACGATCGCGGAAGGCGCTCTCGACTGCGCCGGGGCCCGCGGGGTCTTCGAGCGCGTCGGGCACCCAGCCCAGCACGCGGACGCGCGGGATCATCGCGACATCCGAGGGGCCCTTCACGCGCTGGTCGACCAGCTCGCGCAGCACCACGAACCCGCCCACCAGGCCCGCCGCCCCGATCACGCCCAGCGGCAGCATGAACACCAGCCGCGGGAACGAAACCTCATTGGGAATGCGCGCATCCTGGAAGACCGTCACGCGGTCGATGCTCTGCAGCTGCTCGAGCGCCTGCAGGTTCTTCAGGCGGCTCTCGGCCTCGGCCTTGGCCTTGCTGGAGTTCTCGATCTGCTTGTCGATATCCGCGAGGCGGTCCTGCACCTTGGTGATGTCCGTCACCCGGCGCATCTGCTCGTCGCGCTGGCGCTGGAAATCATCGATCTGCGCCTGCAGGCCCTGCTGGCGCCGGCGCAGCGTCTCAAGCTGTGAGTCGAACTTGATCCGCAGCAGGCGCTGGCGCTCGGCCTCGAGGTTCTGGCGGTAGCCGGCGATCTGCGAGTCCAGCAGGCGATACTCGCGGTGCTCGCGCGTGAACCCGCGCTGCAGGATCGCCTGCTGGTTGCTCTCCAGCGTGCTCAGCGTGCTCTTGATCTCCAGGATCGCGCGCTCCTGCTCGACCTGCTCGACGAGGTCCTCGCCGTAGACAATGCCCGAGTCGCGCGAGAGCTGCTCGTTCATCGCGTTGACCTGCACCGTGACCAGCTGCAGGTTCTGCTGTGCATCCACCAGCGCCTGGTTGATCAGCTTCAGCGTTTCGGAAACTTCCGACGACCGGCGGTCGACGCCCGACAGCTCGGACTGGTCGATCTCGGTGTTCCGGCGGTTCTGCAGCGCGGTGATCTGCGCGTCGATGTCGCGGACGGTCTTGTTCAGCGCGTCCTTCTGATCGCGCCGCAGACCGCCGGCCTGATTCTCGAGCACTTCCTTGTACTTGCGCGTCGCCATCTGCAGAATCGCCGTGGCATCCTCGCGGAACTTGTAGCCCATCGAAAGCTCGACGAACTTGGTCTGAGGCACGACGCGGGCGCGGAGCGACTCCTTCAGCTCCGTCTGCGCCTCGCGGGCGTTGAAGCCCGTCGAGGTCACGAACTGCTGCGACCAGCGCGGGGCCTCCTGCTGGAGCCGGGGGTCCTCGGCCACGCGCTGGAGCACGCTCTCCGAGGTCATCACCCGCACCTGCGTCTGCATGAACTTGTCAAGCTCCTCGGCCTGGCCGAAGGTCGCACCCTCGAGCTCGCCGATCGTCGTCTGCACACTGTGGCACTGGAAGAGCACGAAGGGGCGCCACACCGGGCTCAGGCGGAGCAGGATGAAGTGCATGCCCAGACCGATGATGCCGCCCACGGCCGCGGCAATCACCAGCGCCCACTTGTACTTCTGCACAAGCTTGATCGGATCGATCGCCGCCACGGGCATCGCCGGCGAAGGACCAACGGGCGCCGCCTGCGCGCGAACGGGGGCCACGGCCGCGGGATTGACGTTCGGAATGCTCGTCATGGCTTGTCGCTCACATCACCACTGAACCAACCGCCCCACCCCAACCCACCCTCCCCACCCCAACCCACCGACCTCACCCGCCAGCCGCACCCTCAACCCACTTCAATCCAAAGCCCGGACCCAGCCTTCGCTCGGTCCGGACGGAGAAAGACTTACAGAGCATCGATCCGCTTCTGGAGCGTCTCCAGTTCCGCCTTCTGCTCGGCGTCGGGCGGACGGACCGTCGGGAGCAGCTTCTGCGCCTCTTCGGTCAGCGCCTTGGCCTCCGTGACGTTCTTGCGCTCAATCAGCGTCGTCGCCAGGTGCGTGAGCACCGTGACGCGCGTGCGCGGATCCTGCGCGAGGCCCAGCGCCCGCCGCAGGGTCGCCTCGGCCTCCTCGAACTTGCCCAGCGCGTGCTGGGTCCAGCCCAGCGTGTCCATCGAGTCCGCGTTGTTGGGGCTGGTCTTCACGGCCTGTTCGGCGAACTTCAGCGCGTCCGCCGCCCGGTTCAGCTGCTTGGACAGCGTGAACGCCATGTTGTTGTTCAGCTCCCAGTCCGTCGGGAACTTCTTGAGCCCCTCAGCGAACACCTCCACCGCCTTGTCATACTGACCAAGCCGGTACAGCGTCGACCCGTGCAGACGAATCGATGCCGCGAGCACCAGCTCCGACGTCGCCGACTTGCTCAGCTCGGCAAAGATCGGCAGCGCCTCGGCCCGGCGGCGGTCGTCCTCGGTCAGGAACGCCGCACGGATCAGGCGCACCCACTCGGGCACCTTCGTCTCGCGCTCGACCGACTCCATGATCCGGACCAGCTCGTTGCGGTCCGGGACTACGCGCTGCGCTTCGCGGAGCCACGTCTGCACCTGCGGGCCCTGATCAACTCGCAGCGCCCGCAGCGACGCGGCGAGGTCCCCGCGCGCCTGATCGGCCCGGTTGCGGCCGGCCAGCAGCTTCGCACGCGAGATCAGCAGCGCCGCATCGGTGTCGATCTTGTCCTGCACCGAGCGCAGCACCGTCTCAGCCTCGTTCAGCTGGGGCGGCGTCGAGTTCAGCAGGCAGTCCAGATACCGGTAGGTCGAGGGCAGCGTGCGGGTGTTCTCGTACGCCACCTTGATGAACGGCAACGCCAGCGCCCAGCGCCCGCGCGCCAGGAACCGGTCACCGATCGCGCCCTGCAGCGTCGCGTCCGAGGGACGCAGCCGCGCGAGCTCGGCCGCGAAGCTCGTCGCGTCGGCGTCGCGCCCCGCGTCGAGCAGCACGTCGAGCACCTCGTTGCGCGCGTCGTCCAGCAGCGGGTTGATCCGCAGCGCCGCACGAACATCGTTGAAGTAGTCGTCCAGTCGGCCCTGCCCGCGCCAGATCGACGCGCGGAACAGCAGCGACTGGTACAGATTGGGCGCCAGCCGCAGCGACTGCTAGATGTCGGCCAGCATGTCCCGCTGCTGCTCGGGGCGATCCTTCATCAGCTGCGCACGCCGGAGATAGATCGGCGCCGACTGCGGGAACTTGCCCACGGCCTGGTCGAGGATCTCCCGCGCGGCCTTCTGATCCCCGCGTCCGCGCGCCAGGTCCGAACGCAGCATCCACACCGCCGGGTCGGTCGCCTCGCGCGAGGCCAGAGGCGCCATCGCCTTCTGAGCATCGTCCCAGCGCTCGAGCCCCATGTACCCCTCGACCAGCCGCTTGGTGAACAGCGCGTCGGGCGTGTCGTTGCCCGCCGCGACCACCTTCTCCAGCGGCTCGATCGCCAGGTCACGCCGCCCCAGCCGCGTGTAGATGTCGCCCAGCGCACGCTCGATCGGCAGCACCTTGGGATCCTGCACCGAACGACCCGCGTTCAGCGCCGCGATCGCCGCGTCGAGCTGCCCCGGACGGTTCAGCAGGAACTGAGCCTTCGCCAGGTGAGGCTCGGCCGAGGCCTTGTCCGCCGGCACGCCGGCGATGTACTGATCAAACACGCGCTTCGCGGCGTCGATATCGCCCTGGTCGGCGTGCCAGCGCGCCTGCAGCTCGACCGCATCGAGCCCCGGGCCCAGCTTGTTCAGCTCATCGATCGACTTCTGCGCCTCGGGGAACGAGCGCTGCGCGATCAGCAGTCGGCTCACCGCCGCGCGGGCCGAACGATCGGTCGGATTCAGCGCCAGCGTCTGCTGACGCTGCGCCAGCGCCAAGCCCTTGTCGCCGCGATCCTCTTCAAGCGTCAGCCAGCCCTCGACGAACCGCTGCGAGCCTTCGGCAAATCGCCGGTTGTTCCGCGCGAACGTCAGCGCCTCGTCCACTCGACCCACCGTCACCAGCCCGACGAGCACCTCGGTGATCGCCTCGACGTCGTCGGGGCGCATCTCCAGAGCGCGCCGGTACGACGACAGCGCGTCCTCGGCACGGTTGAGCTGCACGTTCATCCGACCGATCAGGCGCCAGCCCTCGGGCGTCAGCGTGTTCGTCGCCGCGGCCTCGCGCACCAATCGCGCCGCCTCGTCGTTCCGCGATTCCGACAGCGCCAGTCGCGCCTGGAACGTCCGCCCACCCACGCGGTCCACGTCGCGCTTGGCCGCCTCGTCGCTCAGCGTTCGCGCGGTCGCGAAGTCCTTCTTCTCCAGCGCATCAATGAACCGGAACTCCAGCACCCGCACGTCCTCAGGCGCAAGCTTGCCAGCCTGCACCAGCAGCGCGTCGGCCTTGGACAGCCAGCCCTTTTCGCGCTCGGTCCGCTGCGCTTCCTCCACCGCCAGGCCCGCCCGGCGGTAGACCTCGTACGACGCCAGCACGCGCTCGATCTCCGGCTCAGCCGTGCGCGAATTGATGATCGCAATCCGCGCCTCGACCGGGTCCGCGGCCGTCACGGCCGTGAGCAGGTCCTGCACCGACTGATCGTTCGGGTGCTTGGCCAGCGATTCACGCAGCACCCGCACCGCGCCGTCCTTGTCGTTCAGGCGCGTGAGCAGGCGGGCGTACACCACGGCGATCTGCGGGTTCGCGCCCGAGGACGCGAAGTTGGTCTCCAGCAGCTTGCGCGCCTCGTCGAACTTGGCCGCGCGGAAGAGGTCGTCGGCCTGACGAAGCATCGCGATCGTCGGGTCGCTGTCCGCCGGGCGCGAGCCGCCCTGCGCGGTCATCGCGCGGATCGTCCGCAGACGCTCATCGATGCCCGGGAAATCGGGCGCGACCTCGCGGACGGTCTGGATCAGATCGATCGCGCGATCGAAGTTCTGCAGGCGCGCCTCGATCTCCGAGATCGCCATGATCACCTGCGGGCTGGCCGCGCCGAGCTGCACCACGCGCTCAAAGCGCTCGCGCGCCACGCCCGGCTGGTTGAGACGATCGGCGATGCGGCCCGAGAGCCAGACGGCATCGACGTTCGAGTCGCGCGTCGCCTGGTTGTACTCGTTGACGGCCTTCTGCGCCGCGCCGAAATCGTTCTGCGCGAACGCAAGCTGCCCGTCCACCAGCCGCAGCTTGGGCGACGTTGCCGCCTCAACCTGCGCCAGCGCGTCGCGGTACTTCCGCACGTCGGCCAGCGCGGCCTTCTTGGCCTCATCGCCCGACGCCGAATCCCACTTCTTCACCGCCGCCTGCGCCTGCTGGAAGGGTGCCTCGAGGCGGTAGCTGTACTGACGGAAGCCCGCAAAGCTCACGGGCATCTGAGGCGCATCGATCACGCCCTTGAACGCGGCGATCGCGTCGTCATAACGGCCCGTGTCCGAGAGCAGCGAGCCGAGCATCATCAGCGCGTCGGGATCCGCCGGGCGCGCGCCCAGCGCCGCGCGGAGCACCGCCTCGGCGCGCTTCATGCGGTCCTGCGGCGCGATCAGCCGCTCGATCCGCATCAGGCGGTCGGTCGTGTGCGCATCAAAGGTCGTAGCCGCCGTCTTCAGCAGCGCCGCACCCAGTCGATCGAGCGTGGGCTGCAACGTCTCGGTCATCTTGCGCGCGCCCGCGACGCGCTTCTCGCGGTCGCTCTCGCGGCTCAGGCGGAACTGCTCAGTCTCCATCTGCCGGACAAGCTTGGCGCCCAGCGCGCCCGCGTTCTCCGGGTTCGCGGCGATGAAACTCTCAAGCACCGCGAGCCCGTCGGCCATGTGCTTGCCCGCCTCCGGGAGCTGCTGGGTCTCCAGCGCCTTCTCCGCGTGCCAGGCGTGCCACTGCTCGAGATAGACCGCCGCCTCGGTGTTCGTCGGATCCGCCGCGAGCGCCGCCTCGATATCGGCCTTGGCTTCGGCGATCTGCTGCTCGCTCACGTCCGCGCCCGAGACCATCAGCATCACCGTGCCGATGCCCCGATACCCGCGCAGCACGTCCCACGGGCCCGGCTGGCCCTTCTTGTCCGCGAAGTACGCGAGCGCATCATCGGCCGAGCTCTTGATCCCCTCGGCCAGCGGCCGGCTCGCGCCGCCCCACTTGGCCCGATCGATCATCGACCCGATGAACAGCCTGTGCGCGTCCACGTCCGTCCGCTTGGTCCGTGCGTACGTCCGCGTCACCGCGTCGAGCATCTGGAACTTCTGCTCGTACTCCACCCGCGTCGCCGGCGTCAGCCGCATCAGCGCCTCGCGCCAGCGCTCCTGGTTCGTCGGGTTCGACTGGTCCTTGTTCACGGCGCGGCTGAAGAACTTCTCGGCCTGCGTGTAGTCGCCCGCCGACATCTTCGCCTCGCCCAGACGCATCAGCTCTTCGGGGCTGCGCTGCGCGACAAAGTACAGCGTGCCCGCCACTGCCGACAGCAGCGCCACGACGCCGACCGACAGCACCACCACGAACTTCACGTTCACCTTGCCCGCCATGCCTTCGCTCCCACGGGCTCGACGCCCGGCTCGTCACTCGTCACGCATCCCCACCAACCCGCCAACGCCCGACACGCCCCAGACCGCCCAAACCCGTCCCTCACTCCCAACCACCCCGCCCCAACCACCCGTCGCGATGACTCACCCCGCGGCCCACGCTCGCGGTCCTCACTCCTGCTTGGGCGCACGCGCCAGATCGGCCTTGACGTCCGGGTGTTCGCCCGTTTCAACGTCAACCCAGTCGGGCACGCACAGCATCAGCTCGGGCAGCAGCTCATCGAGCAGCCGGCCGGCCGCCGCGGCCAGCTCCTGCGCGCTCGAGAACTTCCCGTTGAACTGCACCTTCAGGTAGTACGCGTACCGCGTCTCCAGATCGAAGCTCAGCAGGCGCACGCCGCGGTCGCTCGACATCGTCCGACCGTTGGCGATGAAGAAGTACCCCGCCATGATCTGCGAGCCGTCGGGCCCGCGATACTCGCTCACGCGCAGCTCGATCTTCTCAGGCTCCAGAGGCAGCCGCACGAACCGACCCGGGAACGAGCCGAACTGGTTGTCCAGCCGCGCCCGCATGATCCGCCCCTTGAACCGCTCGGGCACCGAGTCGTCGGGCGACCAGCGCGTCGGGTCCAGCGGCACCGGAATGTCGCCCCACTCGCGCACCAGCATCCACCCCGCGCCCGTGAAGCACCGCTCGGGCACGTGCGGCACCGTGTCGATGCTCCCCGTGTAATACGCCGCGTGCAGCTGCACACCCAGCGGCTTCTTCGGGTCCTTGGGCGTGCGCTCGAGGTACAGGCGCGTGATGTAGTTGGTCGTCCCCAGCACCGCCTCGATCTCGGGCGCCTCACGCGTGTCCACGC
>JANRKN010000059.1:0-3238 GCA_033763435.1 Planctomycetota bacterium | reverse complement strand
CGTTCTCGAGCAGCTCCAGCGCGAGGTCGAGGGTGCCTTGGGCGCGGATGAGCGAGGCCTTCTGCCGCAGGCGCAGCGTGGCCGCGAGGGCCCCGCGGGGGTTCTTTCCCGCGGGCGCGAGCGCCATGGCCGCGCGAAACTCCTGCCACGCGAGGTCGAAGCGCGCCCGGGCCTCGGGGTCGAGGGCGATGGGCGTGAGCATGCGGTTGATCTCGGGCCAGCCCGCGATGTCCTCGGGACGTCGCCGCAGCCCGCCCGGCACGCGGCCCGCGAAGAGCATCCCGTGGATCCTCTCGCAGTCCGCGGGGTCGCCGCGCCACTCCCATTTCCCGTAGGTGCCGCGGGTCACGCCGAGCCCCTGGTCGAGGCACCAGCGCTCGAAGTCCTTGAGGTCCGCTGCGCGGCTGCCGGTGAGCTGCGCGAGCAGCGGCGCGAGGTAGGAGAGCTCCAACGGGTTCTGCCCCGCCGTGGCCGAGAGCCAGAGCGAGAAGCCCGCCGCGGCGTTGAGCTTCACCGCGAACTTCGAGCGGGCCGCCGTGGGGTTCTTGCAGCGGTGCGACTCCAGAACTCCTGACCTACGAAGCCGCTCGTGATGCCATCGGGACCGGTACTCATGGCTGGTCGTCGACGCGGAAACGGAGCACGACCCTTGTCTCGGGGAAGCAGAGGTTGAGCGCGTTGATGTGCTCGCAGAGCGCTGCGAGCGCCTGTGTGTAACGGGGAGCGCTGGCCTTCGCGAGGACCACATCGAGCCTCTCCTCGCGGGGTTCGAGCCGCGCGTCGAGCTGCATCACGTCGGCAATGAAGGCACGCCCTTCGTGGGGTGCTCGGCGCAGGTGCGGACCCACCGCGGCGACGAGCATCGTCTCGATCTGGAACGCGGTCATCTTCACGAGGTCGCAGAGCAGCTTCGGTGCGCGGGCGAGCTCCAGCACGGGCTCCGGCGCCCTCACCTCGCCGATGCTGACCCGCGCCGGGAGCGCGCTCCAACAGCGTGCGATCGCCCTCAGGCGCTCGGTGATGGCCTTGATCTCCTGCCGGATCGCTGCGTCCTGGGGGCGCTTGGCGCGGAGGGTCGCGAGCCGACGCTGGAGGCTCTTTCGTAGCTTCGCGAAGTGGCGTCGGTAGGGGCTGGGCACCGTCCGCGAGGCGTCGGCCTCGATCGTGTCGTAGGTCCACAGCGCGTCGAAGGCGAAGGACTCCCGGAGGTACTTGAAGAAGTTCTCCTGCTGCCAACGACCGAACATCCGCTCCAGCACCTCGCGGGCGCTCAGGTCGGTCCGGGTTGTGAGCACATGGGTCTGCCGGTCGTCGTCGCGCAACACCGCCACGCAGCGGATCAGCCCGAAGCCCGGCAGCCGGGTGCGCCGGTCGCTGACGAGCGTCGTGTGGTCACGGCCGCCGCGCGTCACGACGATCTCCTTGAACTCCCGGCGCGCGATCGCGGGGTGCTTGCCCTTGCGGTAGGTCAGCACGTCGAAGCCACTCGCCGCGATCTGCTTGAAGAGCTTGGGGCTGTAGCCGCCGCGATCGAAGACCACCGTCGGTTTCGCCGCGGGTCCCACGGCCTTTCGCACCTCCGCGAGCAGCGAGGGCAACGCCTTGGTGAGCGCAGCGTTGCCCTCGGTCGTGACGACGAGCACCGGCGCGCCGTCGGCGTCGTGGATCCAGTAGTCGGTCGTCGCAGGCAGGACGATGCGTGAGGCCGTGTGGTGCGCCTTGCCGAGGGTCGTCTCGCCGAAGTACGGCCGCACGTGCCCGTCGACGTAGAGGAAGGCCACCGCGGCGCGCGCGCGCTCGACGTGTCGCTTCGCCATCGCCCGCCCGAGATCGACCACGGCGGCCTCGTCGTCCGCGAGCGCCTTGAGCTTGCGGCGCAAGGTCTTCATCTCCGGCGCGCGGGCCAGACCGACGACCGCGCCGAGCCCCGCGGGGTCGAAGCCCTTGAGCTGCTCGGGGCGCTTGCACCGCAACATCGCCATCGCGATCAGCGTGGTCACGATCGAGCGGATCCCGTAGAGCCCGTGCGCCAACCCGCCGAGGCTCACGCGCATCTGCTCGAGCAGCCCCGTGGTGGGGAGCAGCGCCATCGCGAGCAGGACGCCGCCGAAGCGTGCCCTCTCGATGGGAGGGAACAGCGCCGACTGCTCCTCGATCTGCCCGAGGCGCGCGAGGGTCCACTCGTCCGCGCGCTGCTGCGCGACGCGGCGCGTGCAGGCGTCGGCGTCCACGGCGGGACGCTCGGCCTCGATGGCCTGCGCCGCGGCGACAGCGCTCTCGGTCTCCGCGAGCGCGTCCTGCCCGTCGCCACGCGCGGCTTCGACGGCGGGCTCGGCGGCGGACTCGGTGCCGGGGAGCGTGAGGGGCGCGATCGCTGTCGGGGCGTCCTCGCCCGTCGAGAGCGCGTGGATCACCGTCCTCGTGCTCATGCCGAGGCGCTGTCCGATGACGGCCTGGGTGAGGCTCTCGGCGCGCAGGCGCTTGATCTCGAGCAGGACGGCGGGGAGGAGCTTGCGCGGCCCTCGCGAACCGCGCACGGTGCGGGCGCGCACCGCGGCTTCGCCGCCCGCGCGGAACGCCGCGCAGTCCCGATGGAACGTCGCCTCCGGGACCAGGCCCGAACGCGCGACCTCGGACTGCGTGAGGAGCCCCATCGACTCCAGGGACGCCAGCTCCGCGCGCAGGCCCGCAGCGTCCTCACGGGCGAAGCGACGCACCGGAAGGTTGACCACGAACACCACCGTGATCGCCCCGACGCCGCCGACGCGAACGTGGCTCCCAACCCCAATGACCTCGTCAGACTGTCGCTGCGCCCACGGCATCGGCTGCGAGTGACCCATGCCAGTAGAACGCCCGGGAAGGGCAACTATTCCAGAATTGGCATCACATGGATATCACTGCCACGTCACCGCGAACCCTTGAAACGCAGCGCAACTCGATCTCAGGTCAGGATCTCTGGAGGCAGACCGCTCACGCTTGCCATCTCCGCGATACCGCTCAGCATGAGAGGCAGACCCGCGCG
Source organism: Planctomycetota bacterium (assembly GCA_033763435.1). Classification (GTDB taxonomy): domain Bacteria; phylum Planctomycetota; class Phycisphaerae; order Phycisphaerales; family UBA1924; genus JANRKN01. The sequence continues at coordinate 216 of JANRKN010000059.1, read as the reverse complement.
GTGCCCCGCGGTGTGGATCGCTGCGCGGAGACCGCGGAGGCCCGAGGCGTTAGCGCGCGGGCGTGGGTCGCACGCGCGTCACCGCGGTGGGCTCGTGCTGCCGGTTGCGGAGCATCTGGTTGGCGAAGAAGGGCGAGTGGCAGGGGCGGTCGACGTAGCGACCGAAGCCGCGCACGGTGTGGAGGTCCTTGCCGTCCCAGGCGAGGTGACCGCGCA
>JANRKN010000058.1:0-2178 GCA_033763435.1 Planctomycetota bacterium | reverse complement strand
GGGTGGGACCTCGACGCCCTTATGCGATCCGGGCGAGGCCTCGCCCTGGTCCGCTGCACCCTCGCCGGCAGAGCTCGGCGTGCCGGCGAGGGTTTGAGCCGGTGACTCGGCCCCGCGCTGTGCCGAGCCGTGCGCGGGTGACGGACCACCAGGGGCATTCTGTGACGCCGGCAACGAGGCCGGCGGGACGATCGACGCGGTCGAGCCTGGTTGCGTCTGACCCGTCGCCGCGGCGGCGGCGACACGCTCCAGGATCTGCGGTGCGTGCTGCGCGAGTGCGCCGATGATCTGTGACAGCATACCCTCGGGCTTGGGCGCTGGAGCCGCGCCGCGATCGCCGACGACGTCGAGCAGTTGCATGAGCTCACCGACTGGCGTGGCGGGCCGATTGAAGAGATTCCCAAGCAAGGGCCCGACCGCGGCGACGGCGGTCTGGAGCAGGGGCGTGACGTTGTCGGTCTTATTGAGCGACGCGCTGACGATCGACTGCATCATCGTCGCTTGCTGATTCAGCATCGACATCATGAGCATGAGCGGCGAGACTTCACCGCCAGTGACGGGCGCGGGCTGAAAGCCCTGGAGCTGCGGAGCTGCGGGCGCAACGGGCCAGGCGTTGGCCCGCGGCGAGGGTGACGACGTGTCCGCGATCGCGATTTCCGTCACACGCTGAATGCCGCGGTGCGTGCTCGACCCGCTCATCAGCTCGCACCGCCAAACACCGGGGCCCATGTTCTCACGAACCCACTCCTCCGAGAACCCCTCGTACGGAACCGATCTCGCGAGCGCCTTGGTGTTCGTCGCGCGGTCGAACTTGTACAGCTTCACGCGGAAAGTCACTGGCGAGCAGCCTTCGTTGACCAGCTCGACGGCGCGCTGTTCAAGGGCTTCGGGACCATCGGGATTGACGGACGTGCAAGGTGCTCCGACACGTGCCGGAGAGGTCGCCGGAGAGGTGCCTTTCGAGGTGCCGTTGAGGGTGTCGGACGTGCCCGCGGACGGGCCGGAAAACGCGGTCATTCTGGAACTCCAGAGGGGGTGTGGGCGTCATCGGGGACGAATCGGGGACCGGTTTGGTTGAGGTGGGCCTCACAGACGACGCGGCACGTCGGCGTGAGCAACGCGCGGCGGATCTCCGAGAGACCCTTGCCCTCGTAAGTGCGGATCGTGCGTCGAGCGGTGAAGCTGCCGCGGCAGACGCCGACCAGCTCGGCGACCTGGTCATCGGTGAGCGCCGCGACGCGATCGGCCCAGGCTTCAGCGCTGCGCCGATCGCGTTCGGCCTGGTCGGCTTCGCGGAGCGCCTGCCGCCCACGTTGCACGCGAGCGTCCTGGTCGAGCCTGGCTTGCTGTTCTGCGGTGAGGGTCTTTGCGAGTTGCTTGCTGGAGCGGTCTTTGCCGGCCCAGTCTTCGCGCGTGCATCCCAGCAGCCGGCCAGGCCAGATGATCTTGCGTTCCTTCTCGCACTTGCGGACTGCAAAGTCCGTGTTCTCGACCACGTAGTCCAGCCCGTGAGCTCGGACGAAGTCGAGAAAGGCGGCGTCAATGCCCTGAGCGGCCCAGAGCCTGAGATACTTCCGGAAACGCGGATCATCGAGCGTTTGTTCGGTGAGCATTCCCCCACATCGAACAGCAGCAGCAGCAGCCGTAGCGTGTTCGGTTTCTCGTCGCTGCTGCTGCTGCTGAGTGTCTTTTGGCTTGAAAGGCGCAGAAAGACTCTCTGAAGCGCGCGCCGCGACTGGCGCGGAAATCCGCGCCGATTCGGAGCCCAAAGGCGCAGAAATCCGCGCCGATGCGGGGGCGATTGGCGCGGGATTCCGCGCCGACGCATCGACGACCGGCGCGGGAATGTGCGCTTGTGGAACAACAGGCGCGGAATCCCGCGCCGATCCATCGGACGTCGAGAGCCGCAAGATGACACGGCCGGACGTTGGATCGCGCAGTAACGCGGCCGACGAAACAGGCCCAATGCACGCGGCGGGCGCTGGTGTGCGGACGTCGAGCAGGGCCGGCGAGCCGTCGTCGGAAGACGCGGCATCCTGCTTTACATAACATATAGGGTGAGTTGAGTTATTTGGGCGTTTTGCAACGTAGTGGGTTTTGCGGCCGGATTGGTGCGCTTCCACGAGGCCCGCGGCGACCAGCTTCGCGAGCGATTGCTGGGCGGTGCGTCGAGCGATG
>JANRKN010000057.1:0-3720 GCA_033763435.1 Planctomycetota bacterium | reverse complement strand
CGATGCAGGGTCCCCGGCCCCAACGGGGCCGCGGGCTGTAGCCACGGGGGAAGCGACGCTTCGTCGCGCAACCCATGGAACCGGACGCCTTCAACACACTTCCGTTTCCCGGTCTTCCCGCCCCGTCGGGGCGGAGGAGAAGGGCGTGACGTCCTCTGCCCCTCCGGGGCAGGAAGAAGAACAACAAAGAAGGATGTGCGTAGGCGCGTCCTTCCACGGGTTGCGCTCGCTCGAAGACTCGCTCACTTCACCCGTGGCTACAGACTCTTCGCCCCTTCGGGGCTCGAAAGGCGGAGAAGGTGATCGGGTGGCACGGCTTGGCGCTCGGGCCACGCCGTGGCTGAGCGCATAACGCACGGACGACCAACGCACGGCTTGACTCCGAGCCGTCAAGCCGTGGCACCCAAGGCCGGGCACCCAAGGCAGGGCACCCGGCTTTACGCCGCTTCGGACGAGGCGATGGGCTTGGTGCCCGCGACGCCGTCGCGCGCGACGTAGAAGAGGTCGGGGCAGATGGGGTACGGCAGGCGCTTGTAGTCGGCGCTGATGCGCGACTGCAGGCGATTGACGAACGGATCGGGCCCGAGCGAGAGCGCGACGAACATGTCCCGCGCGGGGGTCGCGACGAAGAAGTCGCCGCCGAGCTGGGGCGCGAGCTTCTCGAACAGGCCCGACAGCAGCAGGCGCGCCGCGTCGTAGCCGTCGTGCTCCGAGACGATCGCCGCCCGCCCGCCTTCCTTGCTTTCGACGAGCTGCACTTCCAGGCTCGGCGCATAGCGCTCGAGGTTTTCGCGGGCGATCTCTTCGCACTCGGCGACGTCGAGCTTCCAGCGGATGAGCTGCTCGGTCGTGATCGAGACGGTCATGTTGGGCAGGTCGGTGACGAAGACGACGACCGTGTCGTTGACGAAGGGCACGTGCGCGACCTGCTCGCGCGAGAGGTGCCGGAAGATCGACTCGGGCTGGATCCGCGGCATGATGCGCGGGCGGGCAAAGTCCAGCGTCATCGAGACCAGCTCGACGCCGTCGCCCGCAAAGAGCTGGTCGAGATAGTTCTCGACGATCTCGGGGCCCCGCTCGGGCTCGTGGGAGACCATGCGGAAGAGGTTTTCAAGGTCCAGGCGCCGCCCGTTGACGAGGAGCTCGCGCGGGCCGATGAGCTCGACGGCATAGTCGGGCCTCAGCGATCGGAGCAGCCCGGCGACGCGTTCGGCGAAGGCCTCGGGCTCGTGGGGAAGCTGGGGAACGTCGCTCATGGCCGCTCTGCTCCGAGGCCGGGGGATTCCGGCGGGGTCGGTCTACGCACCGCGCGGAGCCTTGGTGAGAAGGTCCGGCGTGGAGAGAGGCGTCCGGGGTTGCCGTCCGCACGGCGGGCTCCGTCCCGCCGGTAAATCGGTCATCGGAAGTCCATTCGCACGCGGCAAGCGACTGTTCGACGTTTCGGGGCTCGCCCGACCGGTTGTGCGGGTCGTGACGCCTGCCCGCCCGGGCCCCGGGGAGATGCACAGGCCCGAGTACGCCCAGCGCCCGCGGACGATTCCGACCCCTCACCCGTGTCGGTGGATGGATGGGGGTGGGGGGAGCGGCAGGGTGATCGGACGGGGAGGGGTTGGCGGGCCGCGGGGGCGGGGCGTATCATGGGATCTTCACGACCGATTGCCCGGTCTCGTGTCCGGGCCTCGGGGTTGTGGTCGGTGGTCCGTGGGGGCGGTTCACGCGGGATGCGTGGATCGCGAGCGAGTCCCGAGGGGGTTCCGCTCGGGTGTTGAGGCAGTACCGGAGGCGTACCTGTGACCGAACAAGAGATCGAAGCGAAGGTGATCGAGATCGTGGCCGAGCAGCTGGGCACCGACAAGGCGAAGATCACCCGGGCGACCTCGTTCGTGGAGGATCTGAACGCCGACAGCCTCGACACGGTCGAGCTGGTGATGGAGTTCGAGGACCAGTTCGAGACTTCGATCCCTGACGAGCAGGCCGAGAAGATCAAGACGGTCGGCGAGGCGATCGAGTTCATCCACAAGGCCAAGTCGGGCAAGTAATCCGGGCGGCGCCGCGCAAGGGCAGCGGTCTTTGCGCGGTGCCTCCGTCCCCGGTGTTTGGGCGCCTCGGGGGGGTGCGGGGATGATTCCGCGCCGAGTGTGGGTGGCGGCTGGGGTGGCGGGGAACGTGCGGGGAATGGGCGGGTAAGGGTGAGGAGCGGGTGGGGAACGGGTGGGGGGCGCGGGGTTCGGAGCTTCCTGATTCCATGACCAAGCCTGAACGCATCGTCATCACGGGCATGGGCGCGGTGACCAATCTGGGTCACGACGCGGGGTCCACCTGGCGCGCCATGCGCGAGGGCCGCAACGGCATCACGTCCGTTGAGGGCGAGGAATTCGCGCGCCATGCCGGGCACTGGGACGTCACGTTCGGCGGGCAGGTCAAGAACTGGGACGCGGCCTCGAGCGCGGGCATCGAGCCCAAGGAAGCACGCCGGATCGATCGTTTCGCGCTCCTGGGTATGGGCGCCGCGCGCGAGGCGATCCAGCACTCGGGCCTCGCGCTCGACAAGATGGACCCCGAGCGCATCGGCGTCATCGTCGGCTCGGGCGTCGGGGGCATCAAGACCATCGAAGAAGGCTGCATCACGCTCATCCAGCGCGGACCCGAGCGCATCAGCCCCTTCACCGTCCCCCGCCTGATGGCCAATGCCGCCAGCGGGAACATCTCGATCAAGTACGGCCTTCAGGGCCCGAGCACCACGCACGCCACCGCGTGCGCCAGCTCAGGCCATGCTATCGGCGACGCGATGCAGATCCTCCGCAAGGGGCTGGTCGACGTCATGGTCGTCGGCGGGGCCGAGGCCGCCTGCTCGCCCCTGTGCATCGGCGCGTTCATGACCATGAAGGCCCTCTCCACGCGCAACGAAGCGCCCGAGAAGGCCTCCCGCCCCTTCGACAAGGACCGCGACGGCTTTGTCCTGGCCGAGGGCGCGGCGATGTTCGTCATCGAGACCGAATCCCACGCCAAGAAGCGCGGCGCGACCATCTACGCCGAGCTCGTCGGCTACGCCAACAGCTCCGATGCCTCGCACATCACCGCCCCCGATGCCAACGGCAAAGGCGCGGCGCGCTCGATGGTCTGGGCCCTCCGCGATGCCGGGCTCAACCCCGATCAGATCGATTACGTCAACGCCCACGGCACCTCGACGCCCCTGGGCGACAAGGCCGAGGTCAACGCCGTGATGAGCGTCTTCGGCGCGCACGCCCGCAAGTCGGCGGGCGGCAAGCTGATGATGAGCTCGACCAAGTCGATGCACGGGCACTGCCTGGGCGCGTCGGGCGCGGTGGAGCTGATCGCGTGCATCCACGCGGTGCGCGACGCGGTGATCCCGCCGACGATGAACCTCGACAACCCCGACGAGGGTTTCGATATCGACTTCGTGCCCCATGCCGCACGCGAGCGGCGGATCAAGTACGCCCTGAACAACACGTTCGGGTTCGGCGGGCACAACGTCACGCTGGTCATCGGACGCTACGAGTAAGCCCTCGGGCGCTGGGCCAAGGCGGCCAAGGCGGTCGAGTAGCCGAGTCCCGGGGCTTGGGTGCCACCACTCGGAGCGAAGCGAAGAGTGGTGTTCGGTGGTCACGCACCGAGCTCGGCACCAGTCGCGCCGCAGAGCCGGCGGACTGGTGGCACCCTCTGCGAGAATGCCCTCCAACCACGTGCTGAGCGCCCGAG
>JANRKN010000056.1:0-2766 GCA_033763435.1 Planctomycetota bacterium | reverse complement strand
ACCGCCTCTTCCCACTCGCCGCTGCCCGTGAGCTGATCGAGCGTCTGGCGCGACGAAGCTTCGAGCATTGAGCCAAAGGTCTGTGCATCGCCCTTGGCGAGGCTGCTCGCGAACTTCACGATCGCGTCGGCCAGGCCCGCGTTGACGGGGGCAAAGTCCTGCGGGAACTGCACGCGCTTGTCCGCGCCCACGCTGCGCAGCACCGAGGCGATGTCCACCGGCTCGGGCGGCGGGGGCGGGGGCGGCGGGGGCGGCGGGGCCTTGGCGACCTCTTCCTTCTTGTCGCAGCCCGCGAGAGAGAACAGCGCGCCCGCGGCGACGGACAGCGCGAGCGCCGCGACGATCGCGCGAGAGGGCGCGTTGGTTCGGGGATTCATCGAGTTACGGTTCGTCATGGGCCGTGACCTTCGTGTCCTTGTGGATGCGACGCATGAGGCCCGCGAGCGTCTTGCCCGGGGCCAGTTCGTGCCAGACGCCCTTGAACGTCTCGGCCATGTACGCGCACGAGCCGGCCCAGCGGACCGGGCTCGTGAGCTGTTCTTCAAGCTTCAGGCGGATATCCGCGTCGAACGTGCCACCCGCGACCGAGCGGAAGGGCGGGTGCGGGCGCTCGGTGACGTTGGAGATCACCGGGCACTGGGGCTGGGCGATGCGCACGGACGCGAGCGCCGCGCGGAGGCGCTCAGCCGCGGGGGCCATCAGCGGCGAATGGAAGGCGCCCGCGACCTGAAGCGCCGTCGCTCGCAGGTTCATCTTGGAAGCGACTTCCGCGGCGCGGTCGCACGCGACCTTGTGCCCGCTCAGCACGATCTGCCCCGGGGCGTTGAAGTTCGCGGGCACCAGCACGTCCGAGGCATGGCCCTCGAGCGCGGCGGCGCAGACCTCGCGGGCTTGCGCTTCGTCGGCGCCGATCAGCGCGAGCATGCCGCCCGGCGAAGCGAGCGCCGCATCCTGCATCGCGCGACCGCGAAGGGTGACCAGCTCGAGCCCGTCGGCGAAGGACATCGCGCCCGAGACGCACAGGGCGGTGTACTCGCCCAGCGAAAGCCCGGCGGCCGCGGCGACCGGTGCCTCGCCCTGACCCAGGCCCAGCGAGGCCGTCATTCCCCGCCAGCAGGCGATGCCGCAGGTAAACAGGGCGGGCTGGGCGACGTCGGTCTGGTTCAGGCGCTCGGCGGGGCCTGTGAAGCAAAGCTGCGTCAGGGGCGCGCCCAGTCGCGAGCCGAGCAGGCGGTCGGCCTCTTCAAACACCGCGCGGGCCTCGGCCGAGGCGTTGAACCACGCCTGGCCCATGCCCACAGCCTGGGCGCCCTGGCCCGGGCAGAGGACGATCATCGGGTCGGTGGGAGTGCTCACGGGCCCATGATACGGGGTGATACGGGGTGAGGCGGGGCCCGGCAGGGCCCACTAGCGCCGAGGGTTGCGCGGGCTGCCCGCGCGGAGCGATCGGGGCGGGTTGGGCGGATACGGCCCCGTACGGGGCGCGGTCGGCGCGGGCTCGGGGGCCGGGGCGGGCTCGTTCGCGACCGTTTCAGGCTCGGCGGGCGAGACTTGCTGGGCCGCGGGGGCGAGGTCTGCGATTGGTGCCTCAGTCGTGAGCTCAGGGGGCGGGACTGGGGGTGCCGTTGGTGCCGGGGGCGTCTGCAGGCGCGCGAAGATCAGTCGGCCCGCGGAAGTCTGGAGGGTGCTGGTCGCGGTGAGGGTGACGTCCTGGCCCAGGGCGCCTTCACCGTCCTCAGCGACGACCATGGTGCCGTCGTCGAGGTACCCGACCGCCTGGCCCGGCTGCTCGCCCGGGCGCACGAGGCGGATGCGGAGCGTCTCGCCCGCGACGAACATGGGCTTGCACGCGGCGGCAAGGTCGTGGACGTTCAGCACGGGCACGCCCGAGATCTGGGCGACGCGCGCGAGGGCGGAGTCGGTCGTGACGACGCCCGCGCTCAGGCGGCGGGCGAGGTCGACGAGCTGCTGATCGACGCCCTTGAAGGGGGCGCCGGGCTCGGGCTCGGAGTCGTCGATGGTGAGGTCGAGTGTGCCCAGGCGCTGGAGGCGGGTGATGACGTCCAGGCCCCGCCGACCCCGGCCCCGGCGGAGCTTGTCCTGAGAGTCGGCCAGCGTTTGCAGTTCGAGGACCACAAAGCGCGGGACGATGAGGGGGGACTGGATAATGCCCGTGGCGGCGACATCGGCGAGGCGTGCGTCGATGAGCGCCGAAGAGTCGAGCAGCATGGGCCGCGGGCCGCGGGTGGTCTTGGCGAACTCGACATAGGGGATGACGAGGCGGAAGTCGTCCTGCGTCTGGAGGACGGTGGAGATGCCGAGGTAAGCGAGCGCCATGCCGATGACGACCTTGATGGCGCCGACCATCTTTTCGTCGTTGATGTCGTAGGAGCGGGCGACGAGCTCGATGACGAAGGAGAGCGCGACGGTGGCGAGCATCGCGCCGAGCAAGCCGAAGAAGATCGAGAAGAGGGTCGAGATCTTCTTGCGGGGCGTGAGCACGTCGGCGATGACGGCCACGAGGCCGATGCCCAGACCCGCAAAGAGCGTGAGGTACCACGTTGGGACGAGCTTGGCGCCTTGGTCGGGCTGGGAGGGGTCGACGCCCAGGATCGAGAGGACTAGGACGGTGACGAAGAGGGCCAGGAAGACGATGCGGATGATGCGGAGCAGGCTGGTGCGCTGCTCGCGGGCGAGGGCTTCCTGGTCGATGAGCGCCGGGGGCGAGGAGGAGGGGGGTGTTGAGGGGGGGGTGTCGGTCATGGG
>JANRKN010000055.1:0-14299 GCA_033763435.1 Planctomycetota bacterium | reverse complement strand
GTACCTGCAGACCTATCCATCGAAACCTCCTGAAGAGAATTCCTGATGCGCGATGTGTTCGGAGAATGCCACGATTCGCCGAACCCTATACGACACCAGAATCGCAGATATTCTTCAATGAGATCGAGACTATAGGTTCAGAAAAAATTAAATATCTGTCTGATCTTCGGTGAAAAAGAGCACGTCAGTCGATCGTCTGAACTCTGTCACTGCGGTTGGGGTTGATCGCGTTGATGCTCGTTGCGGGCATCTGAATGCCGCGTGCTTGCGCGTCGGATCTCTTCAGATAGAACTGATCCTGCAGATTCACGATGCTCGTGTTCAGGAACGACCCATGCCCGTCGGTGAAGATGAAGTTTCCACCCTTATCTCCGTGGTTGTCGTTCTTTGAGTAGTAGCCCTGCTTCGTGCCTGCAAAGGTCGCATCGGGCGTCGCGGAGCCGGACGAGCCCGGACCGTAGAACGCTCGGACGGACACGTCGGGACCATCGGTTTCGTCTCCGAACATCGGCGGAGGCGTGATGATCTCCGGCTCCTCACTCCTCAAGCCGGCGATGTAGAGGTACGAAAGATTCCAGCCCACGACCTGAGTCGCACTGGCCGATGCTTTCGGTACGCGAGCAAAGCCACCTTGAACGCGTGACTGCAGCGAGGGGATGCCATTGGGGTCCATGAGCGCATACGGGAAGCCGTACCAGATGTCCTGACGATCTGCCGGACACACGAGGCCACCGAACGAATCGATGTAGGGTGCCATAAGCGCTGTGCTTGAACCAGGCTTGGTCGGGTCGTCACCGATGTACGCACTCGGCGTAGCCCTGCCGTACCCTCCCCAACGGACGATGTCCGTCGGGTCGCCAACCTGGTTTAGAGAGAAGAAGCCGGCGAGGCCGCCATACTGCCACTGACCGTTGATCGACGTTCTCGACCGGAGGTTGGGTGCCGGCTGCACGACCGGGAACCAACCCTTTTGGTCGTTGGCGTACAGCTGCATGCCCGTCCCGATGCCTCGCACATTGGCGAGGCACTTGGTGGTCTGAGCGGCGGCGCGGGCCTTGCCCAGCGCGGGGAGCAGGATGCCGATGAGCAGCGCGATGATCGCGATGACGACGAGCAGCTCGATGAGGGTGAAGCCGCGCGTGGCGAGCGAGCCCAGGCAACGCTGGCGTAAGCCGCGAGAGTCCGTGTTCATGATCGACCTTTCTTTCTCCCGCCCGCGGCGCACATCCCATGTGACGCGTGCGTGAGTCCTCGGTGTGCTTCGCTCGTCAGCCGAGAACCGGCCGCGAGCCCCCGCCCTCATCCCCACCTGTCCCGCCCATCCCCACCCACAAGCCCACCCTTATCCCCACCTCCGGCCCGACCCACCCGTGCCTGCGCCAGCCGAAGCTTCCCCCGCGGCCAGCGCTTTGATCGATGCGGGGTGTTGTACCCCGCTCGATTGTTGGCGGTTGCGGACGGGCGGGTGGGTTTCGAGGCCCACGATCCGCCACGGGTCCGCCCCCGGTTCCACGGGCTCTGGAGATGATCCAACGACCGGGAACAGTCGGCACGTTAGCGGAAATCTTCACGTGACGTCAAGAGATTCGCGGACCCGCAACTCCGAATCGTGGAAAAGTTTCTCGCGCCCAGAGAAAATCCCTAATCGGGAAAATCGGGTCCGCAGGTCAGAGTTCTCGGACGTGGCAATCCGGGGGAGCCCCCAAATGGGCCGTGCGCACCTTCTCGGACAGTCCAAGGGGGGTGGTGGGGAAGACTTCCGACAAAAATATGGAAGGAAGCCGCACCAAAAAGGGTGGTTTCGATGTAGACTTTGCGCGTCGCACCGTGCCCTGAAGGGGGGACCACGGGCGTGTCACAAAGTGTTCGGTCGTCGGGGTCCGGGGGCTCTGACGGCCAGTGTTGTTGACCCGCCAGTCTGGAAAAGCCAGTCTGACCGGCCACACAGAATTGGGAGAATCGTGATGAAGAAGTTCGTTCTGCTCTCCGCCGCCGCCTTAGTCGCGTGCGCCGGCAGCGCGATGGCCCAGACCATTACGGTCGACGGCTCGCGCGACCTGGACAACAGCGGGTTCTCTCCGTACGGCGCGATGCGCTGGATCCAGAACAACCCCACGGGCTTCGGCGACAACTCGCCGCCCCCGCCCTGCGACCCCAACTCGCTCGGCGGCAACCCCGCCGCGGTCGCCACGGGTATCGAGTTCAAGATTCCGCTCAGCGCGCTGGGCGCGGTCGGCTCGAACATCCGCATCATGGCCCAGCTCAGCTCGGGCGGCCATGACTCGATCTCCAACCAGGTCATCCCCGGCCTGCCCGCCGGCATCACCTCGAACCTCGGTGAGCCCCGCAGCGTCGACTACACGACGCTCGCCGGCAACCAGTTCGTCACCGTCTCGACCACCAGCTCGGGCACGCCCGCGGTGATCGACGGCTCGGTCGACACCGCCTATGGCGCGGCCAAGGCTCTCCAGACCAACCGCACGAACTTCGGCGACGCCAACCAGGGCCTCACGACCACGGCCAACGGTTCGGAGCTCAACGGCATCTACGCCTACGTCAACGGCTCGGACCTCTACATCGTCCTGACGGGCAACCTCAACAGCGACTTCACCAAGCTCGAGATGTTCATCGACAACGGCTCGGGTCTGGGCTTCAACCAGCTCACGCAGGCCCTCACGCTGCCCGACGTCGACTTCCAGTCGCTCCAGCGCCTGCAGGGCGATGGCGTGCTGCCCGGTCTGAAGTTCGATGCTGGCTTCCAGGCGTCGCACTTCATCACCTTCGGCCAGGGCGGCGACAGCACGTACTTCCCCAACATCGCTGACCTCGTCGGCAACGCCGGTTCGTACCTCGGCAGCAGCCAGCCGGGCCTCGGCGGCGTGCTGAGCGGCGGCACGAACCCCGACAACATCCTCATCGACCTCAACAACTCGAACACCGCCGGCGTCGCGAACATCTGCCTCCCGCCGAATGGTGATCCCAACATCTCGGGCGGCTCGGAGATCAACGGCGCCTACGGCCGCATCGCCGACGGCAAGCTCTATCTGCTCGTCACCGGCAACCTCCAGACCAACTTCAACAAGCTCCCGCTGTTCTTCGACGTCGGTGACACCGACGACGGCGCGGGTGGCTTCGACGCCGGCCAGAACGTGATGCGCAACGACAACGTTGACATCGACTTCGGCGGTCTGAACCGGATGGCCGGCCTCACCTTCGAGGAAGATTTCTCGGCCGACTACTGGCTGAACTACACCAACGGCGGCGCGCCGAACCACTTCTCCAACGCCGCGGTGCTCCGCGCCAACGGCCCCCGTCGCGACCTCAACACGGGCGCGATCTTCGACTACGGCGCGTTCGCGGGCGGCGCCAAGTCCTTCCCCACGCCCCTCTCCTACGACGGCACGCGTCTGGACCAGCAGACGGCCCCCGTTCCCTCGGTCGCGGCGCTGTTCACGCAGTTCGCTCCGCGCACCGCGGGCAACAGCCTGCTGGCCAACTACCCGGCCCCCGCGGTCGGCACCGCTGGCCTGATCCAGGCCATCATCAACAACTCGAACCTCTTCGGCGTCACGGGCGACTCGGCCGAAGGCGCTCAGGACGTCGAGACGGGTCTGGAAGTCGCGATCAGCCTCTCTGAGCTTGGCTACCCCGGCTCGGGCCCGATCAAGATCGCCGGCGCCATCACGAGCGGCGGCTACGACTTCTGGTCGAACCAGGTGCTGGGCGGCCTCTCGGGCTCGTCGGGCAACCTCGGCGAGGTCTCGGCGATCAACTTCCAGACGATCGCTGGCCGTCAGTACATCACGGTCAGCCCCTGCCGGCCTGACGTTGATGGCTCGGGCTTCCTTGACTCGGATGACTTCGTCTACTTCGTCGAGCAGTTCAACCTCGGCGTGAAGACGGCTGACTACGACGGTTCGGGCTTCGTCGACTCCGACGACTTCGTTGCCTTCGTTGCCGACTTCGCCACTCCCCCGTCGGGCTGCTGATCGCCCGTTCGGTAGGAACCTCGGATTCGTCACGGCCCCCCGGTTCACGCCGGGGGGCTGTCTTTTGCACCTGCTCGCGCTTTGTGTCCGGTTACGTGCCGCGCTTGTGGCCGAAGAGATCGACGTGCACGCGCCGGCAGTATCGCCACCCGCGCTCAACGCATGCCCGCACCACGCCCTCGTGCGCGCCCGGCGCCGCGGGCGCGATCCCCTCGGCCATCAGCAGCACATCGCTCGCGCGGACGGGGGCGTCGATCGACGCCAGCACCCGCTCGATTTCGACCAGCGCCGGCACAAGCTCGGCCTCGCCCGCGGGCACGACGAACTTGAGCTGGTGCTCGGCATAGGCGTGTATGAGCGCCCGCAGCGTCTCGATTGGCAGTCTGCGCGCCTCGTGCCGGGCGCGCCATGAGCCGGTCGGGTCGCGCGGGTCCCCGATCGCGGGGGCGGAGTTGGCGAGCTTGGGGCTGAGGCTCAGCAGGTCACACGCGAGCGCGCTGGGCGGGCGGAAGATCGTTCCCGCGGTTTCGATCGTGACGTGGAAGCCCGACTCGCGCAGGCCGCGCGAGAGGTCCTCGATAGCTTCGAAGAGCATCGGTTCGCCGCCGGTCAGTACGGCATGGCGCGCGGGCGATGCGCGCGCTTCGTCGATCAGCGAGGCGATCGATCGGCGCGTGCCCTCGGGCTTCCACGACGCGTACGGCGTATCGCACCACCCGCAGCGCAGGTTGCACCCGCTGACCCGAATGAAGACGCTCGGCACGCCCGTGAGCTTGCCTTCGCCCTGCACGCTGAGGAACGTTTCGCTGATCGGCAGCTTGCCGCGGGCGCGCGCGTCGCCGGAGTCTTCGTGCAGCATCGGCAGGCCGGTCATCCGCGGGCCTCCGCGTAGCGCGTCGGGTCGGCGACGCCTGCATCGCGGAAGCCGCGCGCGCGGATCAGGCAGCTGTCGCAGTGTCCGCAGGCCAGGCCCCGCGGGTCGGGGTCGTAGCAGGAGTGCGTCAGGCCCAGATCCACGCCCGCGCGGACGCCTTCGGCGATGATGCGTGCTTTGCTCCACGAGATCAGCGGCGTGTGCAGCCTCAGGCCCCGGCCCTCGACGCCCGCTTTGGTCGCGAGGTTGGCCGCGCGACCGAACGCCTCGATGAACTCGGGCCGACAGTCCGGATAGCCCGAGTAGTCGACCGCGTTGACGCCGATGAACAGGTCGCGTGCGCCGACCACCTCGGCCAGCCCTGCGGCGATCGAGAGGAAGACGAGGTTGCGCGCGGGGACGTACGTGACCGGGATCGCATCGGGCCCGCGCGAGGTCATCGCGGCCTCGTCGCGGTCCTTGGGCACGGCCAGGTCGCTGGTGAGCGCGCTGCCGCCGATCGCGCGGAGGTCGAGCTTGAGCACGCGGTGGTCGCGCACGTTGCGGGCGCGCGCCACATCCCGCGCGGCCTCGAGCTCGCGGCGATGGCGCTGCCCATAGTCGAACGTCAGCGCGACGCACTCGAAGCCCTGGGCCTGCGCCAGCCCAAGCACGCAGGCCGAATCCAGCCCGCCCGAGAGCAGCACGACCGCCTTGGGCGGGGTCGATGGTGAACCTTCGCTCATGCGGATCGAGTGTAGAGGGCGACGTTGGCGGGCAGACTCCCCGAGAGCGGGGGGCATGGGCTTTCCCGCGTGCGGATTCGGGCCTTCCAGACGGCGCCCCCGTCAACACCCGCCCAGACGTTGCCGATGACGCGAACATGACGACCTTCGCGCTGCCCCAGCTTGCGTCCTCGCCGCCAACCCCTTCGACGGCGCCCGAAGCTCCCTCCAAGCCTCTGGGCGCGCAGACGGAGGTTGGCAACTACTTCGTCGCGAACTATCCGCCGTTTGGTCACTGGACGACCGGGCGCGTGCGCGACCTTCACGCGGCGCTCGCGCAGGAGCCCGTCGCGGGCACGGACCTGGGCGTCTATCTGCATATCCCCTTCTGCAGGAAGCGCTGCCATTTCTGCTACTTCCGCGTGTACACCGACAAGAACTCTCGCGAGATCCGCTCGTATCTCGATGCCGCGCTTGCCGAGCTTGAGACGTACGCCCGCACGCGGCTCATCGCGGGCCGCAAGCCCAAGTTCATCTACTTCGGCGGAGGGACGCCCTCGTACCTGTCGCCCGATCAGCTCCGGTACCTGACCGACGGCATGAAGCGCATCCTGCCCTGGGATCAGGCCGAGGAGATCGCCTTTGAGGGCGAGCCCGGGACGCTGAACGAGACCAAGCTCCGCACGCTGCGCGAGCTAGGTGTCACGCGCCTCTCGCTGGGCATCGAGCACCTCGACGACCGCATCCTCGAGATCAACGGGCGCGCCCACCGCAGCAAGGAAGTCTTCCGGGCGTTTGAGACGGCGCGCGCGATGGGCTTTGCGCAGATCAACGTCGACCTGATCGCCGGCATGCTCGAAGAGACAGACGCGCTGTGGGACGACACCGTCGCCCGCACGCTCGCGCTCGGGCCCGACTCGGTGACGATCTATCAGATGGAGATCCCGTACAACACGACGATCTACCAGCAGATGAAGGCCTCGGGCTCGCTGGTCGCGCCGGTTGCCGACTGGGCGACCAAGCGCCGGTGGGTGCAGCGGGCGTTCTCGACCTTCGAGAGCGCGGGCTACACCGTGACCGCGGCGACGACCGTCACGAAGAACCCGAGCACGACCAAGTTCCTGTATCGCCAGGGCCTGTTCGATGGCTCCGACCTGCTTTCCGTGGGCGTTTCGAGCTTCGGGCACCTCCGCGGCGTGAACTATCAGAACGACCACCACTTTGATCCGTACATCCAGTCTCTCCAGGCTGGCCAGCTGCCGGTCTATCGGGCGTATGGCCTGAGCGACAGCGAGCGGTACATCCGCGAGATCGCGCTTCAGCTGAAGAACGGCAGCGTCTCGATCGAGGCCTTCACGAAGAAGTTCGGCGTTGATCCGCGCGTGCGGTTTGCCGAGGCGCTTGGCAAGCTTGAGGCGATGGGCGCGCTCGTCGACGATCCCGGGCGCATCACCTTCACCCGCGAGGCGCTCATGAACGCCGACCGGCTGATCTACGAGTTCTTCCTCCCCGAACACCGCGAGGGCCGCTACGCCTGAGCGCTCCTCCCGAAAGGACCGACCGATGACGCCCGCGACGATGGTGCCGGCGCCCGAGACCGCTGAACCCTGCGCTGCGCTTCGGCCCTTTACGGGCGCTGAGTACCGCGACTCGCTCGACGATGGGCGCGAGGTCTATCTGCTGGGCGAGCGCGTGCGTGACGTCGCCTCGCACCCCGCGTTCCGCAACAGCGTCTCCTCGATCGCCTCGATGTACGACGCGCTGCACGACCCCGCCCAGCGCGGCACGCTCACCTGCCCGACCGAGGACGGACGCGGCTTCACGCACCGGTTCTTCCGCGTGGCGCGGTCGGCCGCGGATCTTGACGCCGCCCGGCGCGCTATCGATAGCTGGTCGCGTCTGAGCTTCGGATGGATGGGCCGGAGCCCGGATTACAAGGCCTCGCTCACGAGCGTGCTGGGCGCGGACCCGGGATGGTTCGGGCCCTTCGAGGCGAGCGCGCGCGCGTGGTATGCGCGGTCGCAGCGCGTGCCGTTTCTGAATCACGCCATCGTCAATCCGCCCGTGGATCGGCACCGTCCGGTGCAGGAGAACCGCGACGTTTTCATCCGCGCGGTGCGTGAGACCTCGGCGGGGATCGTGGTCCGGGGCGCGAAGGTGGTCGCGACCAGCGCGGCGATCACGCACGCGAACTTCGTGGGCCAGACGCCCGGCACCGCGACCGACGACCCCGACATGGCGCTGGCGTTCATTACGCCCATCAGCGCGCCGGGCACGAAGATCATCTGCCGGCCCAGCTACGAACTGGCCGCGAGCCAGTTGCCCGCGGGCGACTATCCGCTCTCGTCGCGCTTTGACGAGAACGACGCGATCATGGTCCTCGACGACGTGCTCGTGCCGTGGGAGAACGTACTGATCTATCGCGACCCGGCCCGCGTGCGCGGGTTCTTCTCGCAGACGGGCTTCCAGCCCAATTTCCTGTTCCACGGCTGCACACGGCTTGCGGTGAAGCTGGAGTTCATCGCCGCGCTGCTCGCCCGCGCGCTGAAGATCACCGGGGGGGACGAGCTCCGCGGCAACCGCGCGCTGCTCGGCGAAGTCGTCGCTCACGCGCACACCTTTGATGCACTCGCGCGGGCAATGGCGCTCTCCGCGACGCCCGGGCCCAACGGCTCCGTCTGGCCCGACAAGGCCGCGGCCATGGCGTACTCGATCGCCGCGCCCGAGGCCTACTCGCGCGTCCGCCAGATCGTGCTCCAGACCGTCGCCTCAGGGCTGATCTATTTGCCCAGCTCGATCAAGGATCTCGAGAGTCCGACGCTTGGGCCTGTGCTCGAGACGTACCTGCGCGGCTCGCACGGCACGGGCGCCCAGGAGCGCACGCGCGTCATGAAGCTGCTCTGGGATGCGGTCGGCACCGAGTTCGCGGGCCGGCACGAGCTCTATGAGCGAAACTACGCGGGCGCGGCAGAGAACCTCAAGCTGCAGGTGATCGCCGAGGCCGAGCGCTCGCCCATGATGGCGCGCGCCCATGCGATGGTCGATCGGGCGCTCGCGGCCTGAACGGGGCTGCGGATATCGACGGGTGAGCGCGTACGATCCGGGCGCATGAGTGATCCCGCGGCTCGAATCATCGACGGAAACCTGCTCGCGCAGCAGCACCGCGAGAGGATCGCCGCCCGCGCGCACGCCCTGCGTGAGCGTCACGGGCCCGCGGCGGTCCGACTCGATGCGGTGCTCGTCGCTTCCGGCGACAACGGCGCGCGCGTCTACGCGATGAATCAGGCCAAGACCTGCCAGGCCTTGGGCATCGAGTATCGGCTCCACGAACTGCCCGCGGGCGCGACGTACGACGACATCGCCGGGCGCGTGCTGCTCTTGAACACCGACGAGGCGGTCAGCGCGATCATGCTGCACATGCCCCTGCCCGAGGGGGTCGATCCGTATCGCGTGCAGCGGCTCATTGCGCCTGAGAAGGATGTCGAGGGCGTCAACCCCGCCAACATCGGCAACGTCGTGTACGGCCGAAGCTCGCTCGCGCCCTGCACGGGCCTGGCGGTCGCGAAGATGTGCGAGTGGGTCATCGAGCAACAGGTCGGCGTGCCCGAGGCGGGCGGCAAGATGCCCGCGGGCTGGCTCCGCGGCAAGCTCGCGGTGGTGGTGGGGGCCAGCGACGTGGTTGGCAAGCCGATCGCCGTGCTGCTCATGAGGCAGGACGCGACGGTCGTGAGTTGCAACAAGTGGACGCCGGGCCTTGCGGACCTTTGCCGGCGGGCCGACGTGCTGGTTGCCGCGGCGGGCGTGCCCGAGCTCATCACCGCCGACATGGTCAAGCCCGGCGCGATCGTGATCGACGTGGGTGTGAACCGCGTCAAGGGCGCCGACGGCAAGTCCAAGACCGTCGGTGACGTCTGCTTCGCCGAGGTTTCCAAGGTTCTGGGGGGCGCGGGCTGGCTGTCGCCGGTGCCGGGCGGCGTCGGGCCCATGACGGTCGCGATGCTGCTGCTGAATGTCGTCGAGGCGTCGGAACGCCGGGTCAGTCTGCGTCTTTCGGGCGGGGAGTTTCAGGGCGCCTGAGGCCCGCGGCGCGGCCTCGCCCACGGCGGCTTGGTGGGCGTGGAATGCCGGACAGGCCGGGGCGTTGGGCGTACGATGGAACTGGCCCGGACGGGGCGGGTCTGAAGGGTGAGAGCCGGGGAGTCGTTCATGGAGCGCGCGATGCTGACGCTGGGATTCCTGCAGAACCTGAACATCTGGGAGATCGGGCTTCTGCTGCTGCTCGGGCTGCTCCTGTTCGGCAAGCGCCTGCCCGACGTCGGCAAGAGCTTGGGCAAGGGCATCGTCGAGTTCAAGAAGGGTCTGCGGGGCATCGAAGAGGACGTGGATCAGTCCGCCCAGCGCCCGCAGGCTCAGAATCAGCCCGCGCCCTCGGGGCAGTATCTGGAAGAGAACCGCCCGTACCGCCCGCCGTTGATGGAGGGTGGCCAGGATCCTCGCGTCGTCAACTCCGGCTACGGCATGCCAGCACAGGCACCCGCGCAGCCCGCGGCCCAGCAGGTGAATCCCCCCGCCGGCAACCCGACGCCCCAGGCCTGACCCGCGGGCCATCCCGAGCCCCCGAAAGGGCGAGCTCGATGCCGTCCGGGTCCGGGCAAGTCGGGGCGGCTTTCGGCCGATGAATGACCGATAATCCATGCGTGTTGATCCGACCGGAAGAACCCGGGCGGGGGCGGCACGTCTGTGACTTTGGCGCCGCGGGGCGCCCGCGAGGGAACGATCATGGCGACGACGCGGCGGACGGGTTGGATGGTGCGGGCGATCTCAACGTCGGTGGCGCTCGTGGCCGGGGGTTCGGCGTGGGGCGCTGGGACGCAGCCCCCGCCCGCCTCCCAGCCCGCCTCAGAGCCTCTGCCGATCGTCAAGGTTGAGAGCGACGACACTGTCATCACGCAGTCGTGCCGAATCGAGATTCCCGTCGGCGGCCTGATCCGCGACGCGAACAACGACGGCGTGATCATCATCCGGACCAGCGGTATCACCGTCGAGTTCACCGGGCCCTCCAGACTCCGCGGCGCGCCTGACCGCGCGCCCAGCGACGAGATGACCGGCATCGGCGTGCGGGTGGTCGGCGCCCAGAATGTCACGCTGCGGAACATGCGCGTCTCGGGCTACAAGGTCGGACTGTGGGCGACCAACGCCGACGGCCTCACGATTGAGAATGTCAACGCCTCGGGCAACTTCCGCCAGCGCCTGGGCTCGACCGCCGAGCGCGAGGACCCTGCCGACTGGCTCTGGCCGCACAAGAACGACAACAACGAGTGGGCGACCAACTACGGCGCCGCGGTCAAGGTCGAGGACTCTTCGGATGTCTCGATCTCGGGCGTGCTCGTGCGGCGCGGCCAGAACGGCATCATCCTCGACAACGTGCAGAAGTCGCGCGTCTTTGACAACGACTGCTCGTATCTCTCCGGCTGGGGTCTGGCCATGTGGCGCTCGAGCGACAACGTCGTCTCGCGCAATGCCTTTGACTTCTGCGTCCGCGGCTATGTCCACGGCAAGTACAACCGGGGTCAGGATTCGGCGGGCATCCTGATGTTCGAGCAGTGCTCGCGCAACATCATCGCGGAGAACTCCGCGACGCATGGCGGGGATGGGCTCTTCGGCTTTGCCGGGCACGAGGCGATCGGCGAAACGCCCGCACCCAGCGAGGGCTTCGACTACACCCGCCGGGGGTGCAACGACAACCTCATCATCAACAATGACTTTTCCTACGCCGCGGCGCACGGCCTCGAGATGACCTTCTCGCACGGGAACCGCATCATCGGCAACCGCTTCGCGGGCAACGCGATCTGTGGCATCTGGGCGGGGTACTCGCAGGACACGCTCATCACCGCCAACACCTTCGAGGAGAACGGTGAAGGCGCCTACGGCAAGGAGCGCGGCGCGATCAATATCGAGCACGGCGCGAACAACCGCATTGAGAACAATTCCTTCGCGCGCAATGCCGTCGGCGTCCGGCTTTGGGCCGATGCCGACGAGGCCCTGCGGGCCAAGCCTGGCGTCAAGGCCAACTACAAGGGGTCGGCCGCGAACATCATCGCCCGCAACACCTTCGAGGGTGAGCCGGCGGCGCTTGAACTCGTCGCGACCACCGGCACGGTGTTCAGCAACAATCAGCTCAAGGCCGTCGGCACGCCGATCGTCGCCGATGAAGCCTCGCCCGTGACTGAAGCGATGCCCGATGTTCCGGGCCTGGCCAAGCCTTCGTACGAGGCGGCGGGCGTTCGGAAGCCCGTTGGCGCCCGTGCGCAGATGGCGGGGCGGGACAAGATCGTCGTTGGGCAGTGGGGGCCGTGGGATCGCCGCCAGCCCATTACGCGCTGGCTCGGGCGGCGCAGTGACAACCGCATTGGCGTTGAAGTGCTTGGCGACGTGCCGGCGGTCGGACGCACGGTCCGTGGCAAAAACATGTTCGCGGAGACCATCGAGCGCGCGGACACGCGCCAGGTCATCGTTGTCGCGGGTGCCAACCCGGGACTCTGGCCCTTCGAGCTCTTGCTCGAGGGCGCCGGGTTGTCCGAGCGTTACCGCGGCGTGGTCGAGAACTTCACGTGGGAGGCGCGCTTCTTCCCGTGGACCGTCGATCCACGCGAGAACTACGACGGCTGGCGCGCCCAAGCGCAGTCCTCGGGCGCCCGGGCGTCGCTGGCGGGCATCGATCTGGCGCTGGGGCGCAAGGGCCCCTCGGCGCTGTCGCTCAGCGAGGAAGTCACGGCGGCGAAGCTCGCGCCCGATCGCTACGGCATGATCGCGACCGCCGCGGTGCCTATGCAGGCGGGCAAGTGGCGCGTCCGGGTGGTGAGCGACGACGGCGTGCGGGTCAAGATCGGCGGGCAGACGCTCGTTGACCGCTGGACCCTGCACGCGCCGACGGAGGACGTCGCCGAGTTCACCGTGACCGACGCGGCGCCCGTGCCCATGGAGATCGAGTATTTCCAGATCGAGGGCCACGCGGCGCTGTCGGTGCGGTTCGAGTGGGTTTCGGTGGTGGTGCCGGAGTGAGACTGGCCCGGCCCCGGGCAGGGGGGGTAGAATGAGCCCTGACGCCGAGGTAGCTCAGCTGGTTTAGAGCGCTGGATTCATAACCCGGAGGTCGGCGGTTCGAGTCCGCCCCTCGGCATTGTCGGGACACCACAAGCTTGGTGCCGTTCTTGAAGCTCGCGTAAAGCCCTGCCATTGCTGGGCTTGGCGCGGGCCTTGTTCGTTCTGGATCTCGGCACTCCCAGACGACCGAGCGGGCCCCGGCGGAAGCACGCGAGCTTCTGGTACACTCTCCCTCATGGTTGCCCCGGCCCGGGCCAAAACACGACGCACTGCAGGTTGGCCGCGGCGGTGTGTGTCTGTCTCGTGGAACCCAACGGCCATCGAAAGCCTTGGGCCCTCTGTCGGATCAGACCACTTGAGAACCGCTTCGGAGCGAACGCGATGATCCAGCCCCATCTGCTCTTCGTTGCTGCGCTCGCGATCGGCTTCGCGAGTAGCTTCGGTCAATCAGTTCCGCTCTCCTCCGAAGCAGGCAGCGAGCAGCCTGAGCGTCAAAGGCTTGAGAGCGTGCAGGATTCGCTGGAGGCGCTGCGGCAGGCACCGCTCAGGCGACTCCAGTGTGCGCCTCCTTGGTTCTTCAGGATTGGCTCGCGCTGGGCAGAGCTTGAGAGCGATGCGGAACTCCGTAGGCTAGCCACCCAACTCGACAGGGCACTCGGGGAGCAAGCCGTGCGCTCCGGAGGCTTCGCGGGCGGCGGCCCGCTCCTCGGCGCGGCGAGGAGGCTGCCGTTCGCGCCGGACGTCGCGCTCGTGCACATCGAATGTGGGCCCTACGACGCGCCCGACGGCAGTCGAAAACTCGTCTGGGGCGAGGCGCTGATTCGCGGTGAGAGTGTGCGCCCGCTTGCGATGGGGGCGTTTCGGCAGATCCCCGGCGCTCTCGGATCCCTTGACGGCCAGTTCCCGGGATTGAAGCTTACTTTGGAAAGTGTTATTGATTTTGTACGATTGGAGTCGCATCTCGTGGGGTTGAATGGCCACGGCGTCGTGGAATCTCTTGCCGATCTTCGTGCAAGGCTCCGTGATCCCGGAGCCCTCGCGGCCCCGCTTGCCTCGAAAGTCGCCTCGGCGGTTCGGCCGATTCGGGTCGAAAGGGTTGCTCAGTCATCGGAGGGGGTCACATACTTCATCGATAGCACGATCTTTCTCTTTGGCAAGATCCTGCCGTTCAAGGTTGCACTGTATGAGGATGGCACCGGCCGGGCGCATCCCGACGGGAGCGCGGAGGTCCTCGCGCTCGTCGACGGGTTGCCCGAGGCGAACGACGTTCAGCGTCGGTCGGTGCCGGCACCTGCGACGAAGACAGCTCAGTCGACGGAGAAAGGGGCAAAGGCGCCGGGGCCCGCCGAACCGGCACCCACCAAAGCGTCGGCGGTCAGGTATCGCGCGCCGGCGCTGATCCGCGAACTCGAGGCCGCGAAGCCCATCTCGGCCGCGGAGCGCGTCCGCGCTCATACCAAGTACGCGCTGACGATCAGAGCCAGTCGGTTCGTGGACTCGTCGAGGCTTGAGCGACTCTTTGAAGAAGAGAATCTCAGGTCGCTCGTCGCGGATGCTCTTCGCGCTCGCGGATCCGCTCTCGCCGAGGAATCAGACGGCAAGGCTGCACCTCTCGTGCTCTTTGTGAA
>JANRKN010000054.1:0-2236 GCA_033763435.1 Planctomycetota bacterium | reverse complement strand
CCCGCTGATCCATCAGATCGCGTTCATCTGGCACTTCGTACTCGATAGGGTCGCGGGGCTTGATTCCCTGCGAATATCCCTGATTGGGGTGCTCGAGCAGGCTGAGAACGGGACAGCGACGAGCATCGCCAGCCCGAGGCTCGCGCAGTGACCCGCGGTGTCTTCCAAGACTGGTCCGCAAACCCGCGGAACCCGAAGATCCAGATGACACTTCTCGCCTTTCGGATCGCTCAGCGCATCTCGCGCGCGCCGCGGCCCCTCTTCTTGCTGGGAATTCCGTTCCTCGTGCTCTACCGCGTGATCGCCGAGTGGATTCTCGGGATCGAGCTCCACTGGTCTCTCGACGTCGGTCCTCGGCTGCGCATCTTTCACGGCTACGGGCTCGTCGTGAATCCCGCATCGCGGATTGGCGCGGACTGCGTGCTTCGGCACACGACGACGCTCGGCTTGAAAGAGACCGCTGACCAAGAGCCCGGCGGCGCACCGGTGCTCGGCGATCGCGTGGATGTGGGGCCCCACGTCGTGATCCTCGGCCCCGTCCGCATCGGGGATGGGGCGGTCATCGGAGCCGGCGCCGTCGTTACGCGCGACGTTGCGCCCGGCGCGGTAGTGGCAGGGAACCCCGCGCGAGAGCTCGAACGCACCTGAGGGTTCAGCGGCTGAGCACCGCGGCGGCTTCGATTCGATAGATCGCCGCGGACTCCGTCTCGGTCCGAAGCGGGTTCAAGAACACGGCTTCTGGTGGCTTCGTCGGCGCCCTCCGCAGCAACCGCACGACCGGATGCGGGCGCCGCGGGTCGGGTACGACGCGCCAGGCATGGAGGAGCGAAGGCTCGCCGTCTTCCACGCGCCACAGCGAGGCTCCAGTCTCGCCCAACGACACGAGACCGGTTTCGTCGTCGAGGCCAGTGGCGTAGTAGCCCGCGTCGGGTAACGCCGTCGCGCTCTCGGAGATCGCGTTCGAGGCGCGGTCCCAGCGCACGACGTGCCGCTCGGCCGACAGCGTGTCCATCGCCCAGAGCACCGCCTCGCGCGTGAAGAGGAAGCTCACGGCGCGGAAACGCTGACTGCCAGAGCCGACCCACCGGAAGGTGGCCCCGCCATCCTGCGAGTAGCCGACGCGACACTCCGCGTCCTCATCGCCCGTTGCGACCCAGAGGGCGCGGCCGACTGGATCCCATTGCACCGCGTGAACGTGGCGGACGGCGCCCGGCGGAAACTCGTAGGCGACCTCCCAGGTGCGCGCTTCGTCGAGGCTGCGCCACACGCGGACGGTCTCGCCAGGAGCCATCGCGCCCGTGGGGTACTCTCCGTAATAGATCGCTCCGTCCGAGTCGCGCGTGAGCCCCTGTGGCATCAGCCCGCGCCCGCGGCCGGGACCGAAGTAGCGGAGACGGTGCAAGGGGCCCGAGGCTTCGCCGGAGCGATCTACGCGGTAGACGTCGCCGCCAGCGAACGCGAGCAGCGTTCCGTCATCGAGGACCATGACCTCGACGAGCTCCTGGTAACGCATGGTGTCGCGAAAGGTGCGGGAGAAGCCTGCCCACGCTGGGCCGATCCGTGGCGCGAGGATCGCGATCCGCTCGAACGGGTCGCTGCCCCGGCTGCGATAGATGCCGTATCCCCTCGTCGCCCAGACTTCGTCAGCTCGCTCGTCCTGAAGAACGAGACCATCGGCCCGCAAGGCGGGCAGCGAAGCAAGGCGAGCGGGCTCCCAGGGGATCTGCGTGGGCAGCCAGACATCGAAGAGCACGGCCGCGACGAGCACGAGGACGAGCACGACAGCGGCGCGGCGGGCGCGCGGGCGCGGAGTCAAGGCTTCGGCGCCTCGCCCGGGCCGTAAGGCAGGCCCGTCTCCGAACGCGGCCGCCGCACCGGATGTCCGGGCCGGCTCTTGGCGGGATCGTAGACCTCTTCCCAGCGCACGCGATCGGCCCACTTGCCGCTCGTCGCGTCGATGCCGGTTTCGAAGATCACGAAGCAGCCGTCGCAGAAATTCTTCCGAAGCGAAGGCTCTTGCGTCGATCGCTCGGGGTTCGACACGAGGCGCCGCGACGCCTGGTAATGCGGGCCGTTCCAGATCTCGAGGAGCGGAGTCTCGAATACGTTCCCGAACACGCGCGCGTCCGCGCCGGGCGCATGCTGCGCCGCCATACGGTGCTCGCAACACGGAATCACGTCGCCGTTCCACTTGACCACGAGCGAGAAGTGCGGCCAGAAGCAGCCGGGCAGCGCG
>JANRKN010000053.1:0-11456 GCA_033763435.1 Planctomycetota bacterium | reverse complement strand
GTCGTCGTCCTCGTCGCTCGCGGCGGGCAGGCCGAAGGCGTCGTAGACCGCGTCGGCGTCCGCGGCCTCAAAGTCCACGTACACCGACACATCCTCGCGGTCCTGATACTCCAGCTCCGCGTCCGCCAGCGCCGTCTCGTTGGCGATCGACCAGTGCACGGGCTTGAGCGCGCGGTACACCAGCCCGCGCTCGAGCAGCGTCGCGAGCACTTCGAGCGTTCCGGCCTCGTAGGCCGGCTGCATCGTGAGGTACGGGTTTTCAAAGTCGCCCGTGAGGAACAGGCGCACCATCTGCGAGGCCTGCAGCTTGATGAACTTCTCGGCGTGCTTCTGGCACTCGCGCCGGATCGCCATCCGCCGCTGCTCGTCGGGCAGGTTCATGACCTTGTCGAGCTTGGAAGAGTCGGTCGTGCCGTCGGGCTTGGTGACGACCAGGTCGGTCATGACCTTGTGCTCGATCGGCAGGCCGTGGCAGTCCCAGCCGGGCACGAAGGGACAGAGCTTGCCCATCATGCTCTGGGAGCGGACGACAAAGTCCTTGAGCGTGATGTTCATGAGGTGGCCCAGGTGCAGCGAGCCGTTGGCGTAGGGCGGGCCGCAGTGGAAGCTGAACGGCTCGCGCCCGACGCGCGACTCCATCACGCGCTGATAGAGGTTCATCGCCTGCCAGCGCTTGACGCTCTGGGGCTCGTTCTGCACGAGGCTGGCCTTCATGGGGAAGGGCGTCTTGGGCAGGTGGAGCGTGTCGCGATAGCGGTTCTTCTCGGGCTTGCTGGCGGGGGCGGTGGGGGCGGTGGGGGCGCCGGGGGTGGTCGAGGGGTTGGTGCTCGGGTTGGTGCTCGAGTTGGTCATGGGTGCTGCGCTCGGAGAATGCGTGGGCGTTGCGTGCGGGTGTTAGGTGGGGTTGGCGGGGGCGGTGAACAGAGCGATCGCCGCCGGATGCTGGATCAGGCCCCGCTGGGGAAACGCGTGCTGTGGAGGACTCGCCGCTGGGGGCCTCTGGGCCCGAGCCGTGCGATCACGCGCGCCCCGAACGGGGCCCGCGAATTCGATCTCGGTTGGACACGGCCTTGGGCAACATCGGGCCAACAGTAGGCCCCCGCACGCCCCGGCGGGAAGCAGGCTCAGGCGGGGTCGGCGTCAGCCGTCGATCTGCCCCGGGCCTCAGCCGTCGATTTGCCCCAGGCGTTAGCCGTCGATTTGAAAGATCGTTTGGGTCCGCAGCACGTGGAAGCCTTCGGGCAGCACGTGGTAGCTGTGCGCGTGGACCTGATCGGCCTTGCCCTCGACATCCAGGACGCTCAGCCCCGGGCCCTGCTCGGTTTCCCAAGCGTGCGAGAGCGCATTCTGCTCGACGGCAAAGGCCTTCATCTCGTCGAGCGTGTTCAGGTACAGGTTCTCTGAGAGCTGCTCGATCTGGATGCTCGTCAGATAGCTGACCCGGTGCGGCTTGAAGCTCTTCTCGTAATCGTGCTCACCCACAATCGCGATCGCGTTGACGATGCCGGTGCGGGGCAGGTGCCGTTCCTGCTCGGTGACCAGCTCGGTCAGGCAGAGCCCGCGGTGCTCATAGCGGAGGATGTGCATTCCGTCGAGCAGCCAGGCTTCCATCTCCCACCCCGCCTGTTTGCCCCCTAAGCCGAAGTTTTTTCGCGCTTTGGGCGGGAACAGCTCCGGGTGCAGCGCCCGGTCGTAAAGGAAGCCTTGACACGTCACCAGGCCGGTCGTCGATTTGACGGGTTGGCTCATCTGGTCACCTTGCATGCGGCCCGGATCGCCCAACAACTCGCGGCCCTGGCCAGGTTGCTCGTCCTGAGAACCCGACGCACGCGTGGGAAACTGTCAGCCGTCCAGCCGACGCGGAGAAGGCCCGGGTCTCCCACCAGCTCGACGCGTGCCGAGGCTGTCAGGTTCACCGAACCGCACGGGGCGAGGCTCCCGACCCGAAAGACCCCGGGGGCATGAGTGCCCGGTGTCCGCCGAATCGCCCACGAGTCCTTGCCCACCTGAGTTTACCAGACGTGTCCGAAACTCAACCCCCGAAACCCCGGAAGGGCGATCGGCTGGCGTAAGCGTTTGTCGTGAAGAGATTTGCGGGAAGCTGGCCACGATCGGTTGTGTCATCTATTGAGCGGACACTACCTGTAGATGCCCTCGCCGGAAGCGGGTGGGACTAGGGTCGATGCCTCTGGGCGCGCGCGGGGCCCAACGCACGGTCTGCGGGCTTCAGATAGGATCGCGGGTCGAAGCGGGGGAGGGCGCACAGGGAACCGCAGGCCGTGGTCGGATGGACTCGACTGGTGGCGCGCACGCGAGCCTGGCCCGCGAGGGTCCGGGTGGCGGCATGGTCGCAGGTCGCGGCGCTGGGCAACGCGGAGGAAAAGTCGCGCGCGGCCGAGGAGCTGCTCGACGTCGCGGCGGCCTCGGGCGTGCGGGGCTTGATCTCGCGCGTCGCGCGCTGGGCCGAGGGAGCGCACGACGACCCGCGCGTGCTGGCGCTCGCGGCGGTCGCGCCGATCCTTGATGAGCTCGATGCGCCGACGCGTTCGCTCGCGCTGTCCGTCGGCGCGGGGCGGTGGGGTGCCGCGGCGCGGACGATGCGCAGCGCGTCCGATGCGCCGACGATCCTCGCGTCGATCGCGCGGCTTGCGCGGCGGACGGGCGACGCGGACGTGATCGCGATGCTGCCCGAGCTGCTCGCGCACGCCGAGCCCGCGGTGCATCGCGAGGCCGAGGAATCGCTGCTGATTCTCACGCGCGACGCGATGCGCGCCAGCGGCTCGACCGAGCCGAGGCTCGATCTTCTCAGCGTGCTCGAGGGTCCCGCGGCGTCGGGGCTCAGGGTCGATCGGGGCGCGGTCGAAGACGCGGCGGCGCGCTGGCTGCGCGAGGGCTTTGAGAAGCGTCGCAGCCGCGCGGGGCTGCTTGCCGCGTGCGCGCTGCTGGATGCTTCGGCGCTGCGTCGCGCGCAGCGCGGCGAGGACGAGGGGCCGCTGGTCCGGTTCTTTCAGGCGCGCTCGCACCCGGCCCACGCGGCGCTGCGGGCGTTCGTGCGGCTCGGGGGCGATGAGCTCACGCGCGCCCGGGCCTGGCTCTGGCTCGGCGCGCCCGAAGCGGGCAGCGCGCCCGCCGATCGGCTCCGGCACGCCAGCAGCGCCCGCGAGCACGAGGGCGTCCTCGAAACCTGGCACCTGACGCTGAGCCCTCGGCGCGCGTCGGCGCTGCGGCTCGTCAAGCCCGGCACCGTCGCGATGCCCACCCCCGCGCAGATCAGCGCGATGGGCGCGCGGGCGCGCGCGGCCGTGCCCGCGTGGGTGATGGACGTCGTCCGGCCCGGCGACCGCTCGCGGGCGGTCGATGCGCTCGCGCCGTTGATCGCCGATGATGAGTCGGTCGTGCGCTGGAACCTTGCTCGGAGAGGGCCCGAGGAACTGCTGCGCGATCTGTCGCTGGACCTCGACCCCCTCGTCGCGCGCGCGGCAACGCACCGCATGACGCTCGCGGGCCTGGGCTCGCGCCCCGCGGCGCTGGTCAGCGCGGCGCGGGACACCGCGCGCCTGGAACACCTGGCGATCCTCACGCACAGCCCCGATCCCTTCGTGAGGCGCGTCGCGGCCGAGGAGCGCGCGATGCTCGATGCCTTCGCGCCCGGGCCCGCGGGGGCGCTGGCGGCGCGGCGCTGGCTCACGCGCGATCGCGCGGGGTTCCTGCGCGCGCTGCTGGAACGGCTCGAATCCGCCGAGGAATCCCAGCGCCTCGCGGCGATCATGACCTCGCGCAGGCTCGGCATCGAGTCGATGGTGCTCGACGCCCTCGTGCGCGCGTGCGACGACGCTTCGCCCCGCGTGGTCGCGACCGCGGCGGGCGCGCTCGTGGGCGATGCCGCGGCACAGCCCGCGGTGCTGGGCACGCTCGAGAAGGTCTCGGCCCACGCCGACCCGCGCGTCCGCAGCAACGCGGTCGAGAGCCTCGGGCGGATCGTCATTCGCGCGGCGCGGGCGAGCGATGAGCCCGTCGTCCGGCGCGCCTCCAACGTCATCCGCGCGCTGCGCGACGACCCGGCCTCGGGCGAACATCACCGCGTGCGCGCGACGGCTTTGCGCGAACTCGCCCGCGCCTCGGCCCTCAGGCCCGCGGCGCAGATCGAGCCCGTCGGCCCCGCCCTCGTCGAGATGCTGCGCGATGCCCGGCCCGCGCACAGGCTCGCGGGGGTCTGGCTCGCCGAGCGCGCGCTCGCGAGCGGATTCCTCGAAGCGCGGGGCGATGGTCTCACGCTCTCGCGGCGCGAAGCGGTCGAGCGGCTCGCGGAACTGGCGGGCCATGACCCCGATCCGCGCGTGCTGCGCCGGGCACGCGCGGGCGTGCGCAGGCTGCACGCGGAACTCGCCGAGGTGCCGGCATGAGTTGGGCTTTGCCTTTGCTCGCGCAGGTCAAGATCTACACGCCCGAGGACGCGGCGCAGGCGCTCCGGCGTGAGGAACCCGTCGCGCAGGTGCCCGGAACGTGGGCGGGGTGGTCGAGTGTGATCGATGCGCTGCCCTCCGCGGCGGGCTGGCCGGTCGCGGTCGGCATGGCGCTGCTGGGCGCGGCGCTGGTGGTCGGGTGGTGGGCGATGCGCAGGCGGGCGATCGCGCGCGATCCGCTCGCGTGGGCCGCGGGGGATGTGCAGCGGGCGATCGGCATGCCGGGGGTCGAGCGCGCGCGCGTCCGCGAAGTGTGCAAGGCGCAGAGCATCAGCGAGGTCGGGCTCATGCTGACGCCCAGCCTGAGCGCGCGGGTGCTGGGCGCAACGTCCGACGGCCCCGGGCGCGCGGCGATGGTGCGACTCATGAGCCTCACGATTGAACGGGCCGGCCCACGCGCGGGCTGAGCAAGCCCGAGTGAACTTTTCACGCCCGCGGGCGTCCAGAGAGACGCGGGTGCGCGGCAATGCTTTCACGGAGAGACCAGATCTATGGCACACACCTTCATGCGTTCGGCAGGTCGTGCGGGGCTCTGGGCGATGCTCGCGCTCGCGGGTGCCGCGGCGCCGGTGTCCGCGCAGACGCAGGCCCAGCCTCCCGCGCAGGCCGAGCAGACCGAGAAGGGCACGCGCGATTACCTGCGCGTGCGCGACGAGCGTGACGGCAAGGTGGTGATGCTGGAGATCGCCAGCCGCGAGCTGAGGCCCACGACTTCGGGCAAGCCCACGGTGCACCTGGTGGGCGTCGCGCACATCGGCGACGGGAGCTACTACCGCACGCTGCAGACGTATCTCGATGCGCACGACGTGGTGCTGTACGAGGCGGTGAAGCCCGCGGGCACGGGGCGGCACAGCCCGGCGGAACTGACCGACGCGATGCGCACGCAGCGGACCAACGCGCGGCTGCGGTTTCTGGCGATTCTCGCGCAGCGCGCCGAGGACCGCGGCGCGAAGGCCTCGAGCCTCGCGGAGCTGGGCCAGGGGCTCGAAGGTCAGGAGCGCGCGATGGCGGACCTGTTCCGCCGATCGAGCGTGGACGGCTGGGATCGGCCGATCCGGCTTGTGCGCGAGGGCGCGAAGTGGGACCTGGTCAGCGACGGGCCCGACGGCGTCGCGGGCAACGCGGATGATGTGAAGTTCCGCGATCAGGCGCCTCTGAACCGCGCCGAGCGCGGCGGCGGGGGCGCGGAGGGCGGCCTGCAGGTGCGGCTCGCGCGCGCGATGGGGCTGGAGTTCCAGCTCAGCGCGATTGACTACAACCGGCCTCACTGGCGCAACAGCGACATGTCCATCGACGAGGTGCAGCGTCGGCTGGGCATGGAGCCCGACCGCGCGGAGATGGTGCCCGCGGACAAGCAGCAAACCGAAAAGCAGCACAGCGGCGCAGCGGCCAACCAGCCGAGCGGCAAGGACGCCGGACCGGCGCCCGCGTCGCGCGCACGGCCCGCGCGTGAGGCGCCCGCGACCGAGGGCGCGCGTGCGGCCGAGGCGGTCTTCGGCCTGCTCGACGGGTCCTCGCCCATGGCGGGCGTGATGAACTTCCTGCTCAGGTTCGTCGGCGCTTCGCCCACGTCGCGCGCGCTGACGAAGCTGATGATGGTCGAAACGCTCGCGAGCGCCGACAAGATGCTCGAGGCCACGATGGGCCAGATGCAGGGAGGCATGGGCGACTTTCTCCGTGTGATCCTCCGCGACCGCAACCAGGTCGTGCTCGAGGACCTCACGCGGCTGATCCGCGAGGAGCCGGGCGTCGGCAGCGTCGCGATCTTCTACGGCGCGGGCCACCTGCCCGAGATGGAAGAGAAGATCCTCGCGATGGGCTACGAGGAAGGCGATACCACGTGGTTCCGCGCGATCACGGTCGATCTTCCCGCGGCGGGCGTGGACCCCGCGCAGGGCAAGGCGATGCGCGAGATGATCAAGAACATGATCCAGGCCCAGACCCAGGCCGCCGAACGCATGAAGGCGGGAACGACCACGAAGCCGTGACGGTGGGACCGGCGGGTGGGCCAGTGGTGGGACTGCGGTGGATCCCACGCCCGCCTCGGCAAACAATTGCAAGCTGAGGGGTTGGGTTCCGGGGGTTGGGTTCCGGGGGGGCGGGTCGGAGCGGTTTGTGCGATCGATGAGCGTGGACGAGATCCGGGAGTTGTTCCGCGCCCGCGGTCTGCGGTGCACGCGTCAGCGTGAGCGGATCTATCGCGCGCTCGCGGCGACCAAGAGCCATCCCACGGCCGAGGAACTGCTCGCGCTCGTCGAGCGCCGGGCGGGCGATGAGTCGCTGAGCCTCGCGACGGTGTACAACACGCTCGACGTGTTCCTGGAGAAGGGCCTTGCCCGGCAGTTCCGCTCGGCGAGCCATGCCAGCGGCCCCGTGCCCGCGCGCTACGACGCGGACGTGTCGGACCACGCGCACCTGATCGAGGCCGACGGCTCGGTCCGCGACCTGCCCGAGGACCTGTCGCGGCGGGTGATGGACCGGCTCGGGCCCGAGCTGGTCGCGGAGCTCGAGCGGCGGATGGGCGTGCGCGTCAAGGGCGTTGAGGTCCACGTCCGGGGCGAGTGAGCCGGGCGGGTGGGCGGAATGAGCTTTGGTGAATGTGGCGACGGGCCCTGAATTCGGGGGACGATTATGCCGATGGATCCAGCTGAGGGCTGGTCCGCGTCGTGGTGTGCGCGGCCCGGCCTTCGACTCGGAGATCGGCCATGAGCATGACGCCCAGCGTGAACCGCCGCCAGTACGAACGTTTCGCCCTGCGGCCCATGTACACGCCGGTGAGCGTCCGCACGCTCGACGAGGAGGGCTTCCGCCACGAGGGGCACGCGTACGACGTCTCCGAGGGCGGGGTGCGGTTCGAGCTGGATCATCCGATCGCGCCCGGCACGGCCGTGGCGATGCAGATCACGCTGCCGGTCGGGCATGCGGGTCATGACGAATCCGAGGGCCCGGGCCGCGCGGTCTTTGTGCTGGGCAACGTGGTGTGGATCGACGACTCCGAGCCCGGCCCGGTGCAGATGGCCGTGGCGATCACGCGCTTTGCCCGCGTCGGCGACCGCGAGCGCCTGCTGCGCCAGATCACCCGCGGCGCGTACGCCCGCGCGGCGTAAGGCCGGGCGGTTGAACGTCGCGCTGGCTGCAGTCCCATCGGCCCTGGCTGCGCGCGTTCGTCCTCAACCCGAACGCTGTCCAAACGCTCAGGATTGCTCCCGCCGCGGTGCGGATCGGGTAAAGTCATGCCACGCGCGGGGACCGTTCAGGATGAGCGGCCTCGGCGTCAGACTGACCCCGACGCATGACCTCGGCGATCCTTGCTCCAGCACTGACGATCCTGCCCGATCCGCCCCCGCCCCCGACGCCCGTCGGACTCATCGCGGGCGGAGGGCTGCTGCCGGTCATGGTCGCCCGCGGCCTGCGCCAGAGCGGGCACCCCGTGCACGCGCTGGGCCTGGCCAATCAGTTCGAGCCCGAGCTGCCCGCGCTCTGCACGTCGTTCCGCGAGGTCGGGCTCTTCCGCGTGAGTTCCTGGGGCCGGGTGCTCGCGGCGATGGGCGTGCGCCACGCGATCATGGTCGGCAAGGTCGACAAGGCGCGCCTGATGCACGACCCGCTGCAGCTCGTGCGCAACCTGCCCGACTGGCCGACGATCAAGGCGTGGTACCGGCACCTGAGGCACGATCGGCGCTCGCACGCGATTCTCAACGCGATCGCCGAGGAGCTGGACAAGAGCGGCGTCGCGCTGCTGGATTCGACCGCGCCGATCCCGGACGAGCTCGCGACGCCCGGCGTGATGACGCGCCGCCAGCCCAGCGCCGAGCAGCGCGCGGACATCGAGTTCGCCTGGCCCCTGCTCTGGCAGATTCTGAAGCTGGACATCGGTCAGGCGGTGAGCGTGAAGGACCGCGACGTGATCAGCGTCGAGGCGGTGGAGGGCACCGACCGGATGATCGCGCGGACGGGGCAGCTGTGCCGGAGCCGGGGCTGGACGCTGTGCAAGGGCGCGCGGGCGGGGCACGATCGGCGCAGCGACGTGCCGACGGTGGGCGTGAAGACGATCGAGCACATCGCCGAGGCGGGGGGCGGGTGTCTGGCGCTGGCGGCGGGGGACGTGATCATGCTCGAGAAGCGCAAGATGATCGAGATCGCCGACGAGCAGGGGATCGCGATCGTCGGCGTGCCGCACTCGCTGGCGTGACACCGCATGAGCTCAGGCGAATCGCATGACGCGCCGTACGTCAGCCGCGGCGGGCTGAAGCTTCAGCACGCGCTCTCCGAGTTCGCGCTCGACGTGCGCGGGCTCACGTGCGCGGACCTGGGCTGCTCGACCGGCGGGTTCACCGACTGCCTCCTGCGCGCGGGCGCGGCGAAGGTCTACAGCGTCGACACCGCCTACGGCCAGCTCGCGTGGACGCTGCGGAACGACCCGCGCGTCGTCGTGATGGAGCGCACCAACGCGCTGCACGCCGAGCCGCGAGAGCGCGTCGCGCTGGTGACGATCGACGTGTCGTGGACGCCTCAGCGCCTGGCGCTGCCGGCCGCGGCGAAGTGGCTGGCGTGCAAGGGTGGGGCAGAAGGCCACGGCGGGAGCATCGTGACGCTCATCAAGCCGCACTACGAACGCTCCGCGCGCGAGCCGGGCCGTCGCGGTCAGGGTGGGGGGCGGCGCGAGGTCGTGCTCAGCGAACACGAGGCGCTGGACGAACTCGAACGCACGCTCGCGGAGGTCCGCGCGCTGGGCCTGAGCGTGATCGCGCACACGCGCTCGCCGATCACGGGCGGCGCGGCCTCGGGCAACAAGGCCAAAGGCACGGGCAACGTCGAGTTCCTCGCGCTCGTGAAGCCCATGACCTGAGCGCGCGGACGTCGCGTCGCTCGGTCTCGCGGGTCGGGGCGGTCGAAGGTTCAGCGCGTGCCGCGGCGCGCGGGCTTCTTGCTGGACTTTTTCACGGGCTTGCCGCTCGCCTTCTTGACCGGCTTGCCGCTCGCCTTCTTGACCACCTTCTTGACGGGCTTGGTGGCGGGCTTCTTGGTCACCTTCTGGGCCGGCTTCTTGCCCATCTTCTGGGCGGGCTTGGGCGCGGGCTTGGGTGCTGCCTTGGGTGTTGGCTTGAGTGCGGGCGCGCTGGGCTGCGGGCCCGACGCAGCAGGCGCGGCCGGGCCCGGCGTCGGCTTCCAAGGCGCGCTCTTCCACGCCACCGCCTCGCCCGTGCCCCATTCCGTCGTCCCCGGCTTCTCGTTGACCATGCGCCAGAGCCGGTCGGCCAAGTCGCGCAGGTTCAGGCCCGTCGCGCCGCTGGTCACGATCAGGTCGCGCCGGGGGTCGAGGTTCAGTTCCCGGCACAGGTCCTTGACCGCGCGGTCGCGCTCGGCCTGATCGGGCAGGAGGTCGAGCTTGTTGAGCACGATCAGCTCGGGCTTGTCGGCGAGTTTGTCGGAGTGCGCCGCGAGCTCGGCGCGGATCGCGCGGTAGTTGCCCGCGGGCGTTTCACCGTCGGGGGGCAGGACGTCGAGCAGGTGGACGAGGACGCGCGTGCGCTCGATGTGCCTGAGGAAGTCGAGCCCGAGCCCCGCGCCCTGCGCCGCGCCTTCGATCAGCCCGGGGATGTCGGCGATCACGAGCCTGCGCGTCGCGTCGACCTCGCAGATGCCCAGCTGAGGCGAGAGCGTGGTGAACGGGTACGCGGCGATCTTGGGGTTCGCGCGCGTCATCGCCGCGAGCATCGTGCTCTTGCCCGCGTTGGGCTTGCCCACGAGGCCCACGTCGGCGATCAGCTTGAGCTCAAGCCGCAGGCGCTTTTCCTCGCCGGGCGTGCCGGGCTCGGCCGTGCGCGGCGTCTGGTTGGTCGAGTGCTTGAAGTGCTCGTTGCCGCGGCCGCCCCGACCGCCCTTGGCGATCACGATGCTCTCGCCGGGCTTGAGGTCGTGCAGCAGCGCGCCGGTGTCCTCGTCGTAGATCATCGTCCCCGGGGGCAGGCGGATGACCAGGTCCTCGGCGTCGCGCCCCGCGGCCTGCTTGGCCAGCCCGGGGTCGCCCGTCGGCGCCTCCCACGTCGTCCGGCCCCGGAAGTCGTACAGCGTGTTCAGACCGCTGTCGGCTTGAAACACCACCGAGCCGCCGTCGCCCCCGTCGCCTCCGTCGGGACCGCCCTTGGGGATGTACTTCTCGCGGCGGAACGAAACCTTGCCCGGGCCGCCCGCGCCCGCCTTGACGATAATGCTGACAGAGTCGACGAACATGGGCGAGCGTAGGTCGGCTTTCGGGGGAGGTCGGGTGGGTAACTGCGTGGGGTGCCCCGAGTCGCATGATCGAGCCCTCCGGCGAGATCGTGCGCCTCGGGCCGATCCACCCGACGCGCGCGATGCCGCTGCGCGCCATCACGCGGGTCGGGGCACCCAAGCCAACCCGTGGCACCCAAGCCCAGCCTTCTACATCTCCCCTTGCGCGCGCCGACGGGCCTCGCGGAGTCGTTCGAGCTCGGCCAACAGCCGCGCCGTCTTCTCGTCCATCGGCGGCCTCGGGGGCACGGGCTGGGGCGCGGGCTGGCTGGGCGCGGGCTGGCTTGGTACAGGCTGGGGCACAGGCTGGTTCGGCGGCTGAGGCGCCGTCTCCTTCAACGCCTCCGGCAGCAGATCGTTCAGCATCGCCTCCACGCCCGGATCCGTGGCCTTGGGGCCTTTCCCCACACGCAAAAAAAGCGTGTGGGCATGTTCCCTCTTCTTTTCTTCTTCTGTTCCTTTTATGTTAGATCGCATATGGTGCATGGCATCGTGCACCACATGCCCTTCGGACTGCACGTGGTGCACCCCCCAGTGTCCATATGGCACATCACTGAGCCGTGGTGTCTCACCGAGAGACTGCTCGGAGGGGGGGGAGGAGCGCTCCCCATGCACCGTGTGCACCCCGACTTCCCCGGGCGCGCCCTCGTCGGGGCTCTCGCACAGTTCCTCGCTCGCACGCTGGCATGCCGACAGCTTCACCTGCGGCCCCGCGCTCAG
>JANRKN010000052.1:0-19204 GCA_033763435.1 Planctomycetota bacterium | reverse complement strand
GGGTTTGTGCTCGGTTCGGGGCGTTGGGGTTTGACTCGGGACGGGAGGGCGCTATCGTCACGACCCTTCACGTTTCGGCGTGGAGGGATGGGCATATTTGGGTGGGGCGAGGAACACCGCTGAAGGTTCCCCTCGGGCTCTTTGAAGAAAGGACTGCGCCATGACGGGCGGTCGGATTCGGATTCGGATGGAGGCGTACGACCACATTGCGCTGGACGCCTCGGCGAAGGAAATCGTCGATCACGCGAAGCGGACGAATGCGAAGGTGGCCGGGCCCATCCCGCTCCCCACGCGGATCGAGCGTTACACGGTGCTGCGTTCGCCGTTCATCGATAAGAAGAGCCGCGAGCAGTTCGAGATCCGCACGCACAAGCGGATCATTGACATCATCGAGCCCAACGCGCGGACGGTCGAGGCGCTGAATCGTCTCGTGGTTCCGGCGGGCGTGTTCATCAAGATCAAGGCTTAACCCCTCACCCCTGCTGAAAGGAGCGAGTCATGTCGATTGCGCTGTTCGGTCGGAAGGTGGGGATGACGCGCGTGTACACGCCCGAGGGCGTGAGCGTGCCGGTGACGGTGATCCACGTTGAGCCCAACGTGGTGACGCAGATCAAGACGGCCGAGAAGGACGGGTACACGGCGGTGCAGATCGGGCACGGCTCGATGAAGCCCCGGAACTCGACGATGCCGATGATCGGCCACGACGCCAAGGCGAACACGGATCCGCTGCGGAAGCACGGCGAGTTCCGCGTCAAGGCCGAGGAACTGGCCAAGTTCACCGCCGGTCAGACGTTGACGGTCGAGGCCCTGAACGGTCTCCTGTACGTCGATGTGATTGGGACGAGCAAGGGCAAGGGCTTCCAGGGCACCATGAAGCGTCACAACTTCAAGGGCCAGTACGCCTCGCACGGCACCGAGCGTAAGCACCGCTCGCCCGGTTCGATCGGCTCGCACTGCTCCAACCGCGGTTTCGGCGGCGGTCTGAAGAAGGGCAAGCGGATGTCGGGCCACATGGGCGATGAGCGCGTGACGTGCCGGTCGCTGGATGTGGTGCGTATCGATGCCGCGAACAATCTGCTGCTGGTCAAGGGCGGCGTTCCTGGCGCGAACAACGGTGTGGTGATGGTGCGTCCGGCGGTTCGCCTGTACAAGAGCAAGGCGAAGAAAGTTGCCGCGGGCACGAAGAAGTGAAATAATCCCCGCCCCGGACCGGAGGCCTGACGGCTGACGGACGGGGCGGTTGGGTTTCGGGGATTGGGGTTTCGGGGATTGGGGTTTCGGGGTGGGGTTGACGGGTGGGGAGGGTGGTGGGGGCGTCCAGTTCCTTCGGTCGGGCCAGAGCACCGGTCGAAGGGTCCGGCAGGTCGTGAGGGGGGCCTCGAGAGAGGTTCCTTGCGAAACCGCCGGACGGAGACAACAAGTGGCGAGCGGATTCTGGGTCCGTTCGTCAAGGTGGCCGAGTCAGATCCGAGCCGCCTCCCTGGGAGCCTGAGAGGGTTCCCGGCCACGGGACAACCGCCCGTGAATGGAGGCGTGACGGTGAGGCGAGGTGCCGGGAGCCGCGGAATGCGGTTTCCGGCGTAAGGCACGAAGAACGAGGCGACAGAATGGATGTCCCCGTGTTCAATATGAAGGGCCAGGAGATCGGCAAGATCTCCGTGGACGAGAAGGCCCTGGGTGGTGAGATCAACGCTTCGCTGATCAAGCAGGCGTACGTGCGTTATCACTCGCACCAGCGTCAGGGCTCCTCGAAGACGAAGAACCGTCACGAGGTTGAAGGCTCGACGAAGAAGCTCTACAAGCAGAAGGGCACCGGCAACGCCCGCCACGGCGACCGCAAGGTCAACCTGTTCAAGGGCGGTGGTCACGGTCACTCGAAGAAGAAGACCCGCGAGGACTTCCGGATCGAGATGCCCAAGAAGATGCGCCGCAAGGCCAACCGCAACGCGCTGCTCGCGAAGCTGGTGGATGCCGAGGTGCGTGTCGTCGACAAGATCGAATTCAACGAGCCCAAGACGAAGGCGTTCCGCGATTTCCTCGCGGCGCTGAAGATCGACCAGTCGGCGGTGGTGGCGCTGGGCGAGGGCAACGGCGCGAAGAACGCGCGTCTGTCGGGTCGGAACGTCGAGAACGTGACGCTGATCCGCCCGGATGACCTGAACGTGTGGAACCTGCTGAACCACCGCTTCGTGGTGATCGGCAAGGCCGAGCTGGAGTCGTGGCTGTCGGGCCCGACGTCGCAGACGGGCAAGGACGCGAAGATCAACCCCAAGGGCCGCACGGCGGCGAAGGCCTGAGCCTTTCCGATCACAGCACGTCGGGGCGTGAGCTCCGGCGGAGGTAAAGAACGATGACGACGACGCTGCAGGCGACCCACATCATCAAGAAGCCGCTCCTGAGCGAGAAGAGCACGTTCGCGATGAACGAGCAGAAGCGCTACTCGTTCCTGGTCGACGCTCGCGCCGGCAAGGACGAGATCAAGGATGCGGTTCAGAAGATCTACAAGGTTCGTGTGACCGGCGTGTGGACGCAGGTTCGCAAGGGCAAGACCCGCCGGCTGAAGTACGGCGAGGTGACCGAGGCCTCGACGAAGAAGGCGACGGTTCGCCTGCACGCCGAGGACACGATCGAACTGTTCTGAGTGAGCTGATCCACTGACGGAGCTGATCCACCGGGCTCGATGAGGGCTCGGACGACGGAAGGAACGAGCGATGCCGATTCGGATCTACAAGCCCACGAGCGCCGGCCGCCGCAACGCGAGCGTGAACGCGCACGTTGAGGTCACGAAGAGCAAGCCCGAGAAGAGCCTGCTGCTGCCTAAGCCCAAGACGGGCGGTCGCAACCATGACGGCGTGATCCGTTCGCGTGGTCGCGGCGGCGGCGTGAAGCAGATGTACCGCATGATCGACTTCCGCCGGCGCGATCGCCATGCGATCGAGGCGAACGTCGCGGCGGTGGAGCATGACCCGAACCGTTCGTGCCACATCGCGCTGCTGAAGTACACCGACGGCGTGAAGCGCTACGTGCTGGCGCCGGGCGGGATCCGCGTGGGCATGAAGGTCGTGTCGAGCAACGATGCGGCGGTCGAGCCGAACATCGGCAACCGCATGTGCCTGCGGTTCATCCCGACGGGCCTGGACGTGCACGACGTCGAGATCATCAAGGGCAAGGGCGGCCAGATGTGCCGCTCGGCCGGTTCGTACGCGAAGCTGACGAACAAGGAAGGCGATTACGCCACGCTGACGCTGCCCTCGGGCGAACTGCGTCGTGTGCCGATCGACTGCATGGCGACCGTCGGCCAGGTGGGCAACGGCGATCACCGCCTGCGTCGCCTGGGCAAGGCGGGTCTGACGCGTCTGATGGGGCGTCGCCCGATCACGCGTGGTATCGCCAAGAGCCACCATGCTCACCCGCTGGGCGGTGGTTCGGGCCGGTCGAAGGGCAACCGTCCGCCGTGCGGCCCGACGGGCGTGCTGGCCAAGGGTGGTCGTACCCGCAACCGCAAGAAGCCTTCGAGCAAGCTGATTGTCCGCCGTCGCGTGAGCAAGCGGTACGGGCAGCTGAAGTAAGGGCTGTGACGGGGTTGGTGGGGTCGGGTGGGGTTGGTTGGAATCGCTTCGGGATCGTGATCGACGACTTGTGAAGGAAGTAGGCCGATGGGACGCAGTCTGAAGAAGGGTCCGTTCGTCGTTGAGAGCCTCTACCGGAAGGTTGAGAAGCTGAACACGTCGCGGCGCAAGGAGCCGATCAAGACCTGGGCCCGTCGCTGCACGATCGTTCCCGAGTTCGTCGGGCACACGTTCAAGGTGCACAACGGCAAGGTGTTCAACGACGTGTTCGTGACCGAGGACATGGTCGGTCACAAGCTCGGCGAGTTCTCGAACACCCGCACGTTCCGCGGGCACACGAACAAGAAGGAAGGCATCGACGGCGGCGAGAAGGCGGCGGCGGGTTGATCCGCCGGGCCCGATCGGGCGCCGTAGGTGAGCGGTGGTGGGGGATGGTGGGGGATGTCGGGGCTGGTGTGGTGGGATTGATTCGAGGCATGTGACAGAAGAGGGCTGACCCGTGAGGATTCGCAGCGACATTCTGAAGGCGACGGCGAGCGAGAAGGGCGTGGCTCGCGAGCAGCTTGCCCAGGCCGTGGAGCGCGATGCGCTCAAGGGCGTGCGGGCGGTGCGTGCGATCAACAACTGGATGAACGGCAAGGATCATCCGCGTTGCCGCGCTGAGGACATGACCAAGCTGGCGGGCGCGCTGGGCGTGGCCCGCAAGGACCTCGCGAAGTTCGTGAGCCAGGTGAAGTATCACCGTGGCAGCCCGCGGAAGGCTTCGCTGATCACCGACATGATCCGCGGCAAGAGCGTGAACGACGCGCTGAACATGCTGTCGTTCACGACCAAGCGCGCGGCGGTGGACGTGAAGAAGGCTCTGAACGCGGCGATCGCGGACGCGGAGCTCGCTGAGGCGGACGTGAACAAGCTGGTGGTGTGCGAGAGCCGCGTGGATCAGGGCCCGCGGATGAAGCGGTTCCAGCCCAAGGACCGCGGTCGTGCGCACCCGATCATCAAGTGCTTCAGCCACATCACGGTGGGCGTGGCGGAGAAGGGCACGAAGAAGCGTTCGGCGAAGAAGGCCTGAGTCGGATCGAGTTCAGCCAGAGGCAAAGCGAAAAGCACTATGGGACAGAAGACGCATCCATTCGGTCTGAGGCTCGGCATCACGGAAGCGCACCGGAGCCGGTGGTACGCGCCCAAGGCGCTGTACGGCGAGCTGCTGGTCGAGGACGAGAAGATCCGCCGGTGGCTGGACAAGCGCCTGAACCGCAAGCCCCCATTCGCGGCGGTGACGGACATCCACATCGAGCGCACGCGTGAAGAGCTGAAGGTCATCATCAAGACGGCGCGTCCGGGCCTGGTGATCGGCCCCAAGGGCGCCGAGATCGAGCGGATGACCGAAGAGCTGCAGTACATGACGGGCCGCAAGGTCGCGATCTCCGTGATGGAGGTCAAGAACCCGGACCTGGACGCGCAGCTGGGCGCCGAGGCGGTTGCCGAGCAGCTGGCCAAGCGTGCGTCGTTCCGTCGCGCGGTGAAGATGCGCGTTGAGGCGGCGATGGGCGCGGGCGCGCGTGGTGCGAAGGTTCAGGTGGCGGGTCGTCTGGGCGGCGCGGAAATGAGCCGCACGCTGGACGTCAAGATGGGCTCGCTGCCGCTGAGCACGCTGCAGGCGAACATCCAGTACGGCTTTGCCGAGGCGAAGACGACGTACGGGGTGATCGGTGTGAAGATGTGGATCTACAAGGGCATGTACACCACCGAGCGGACGGAGGAAGAGTCCGACGCGGCGGGTGGCCGGGCGCGTGCCCGCGGCCGTCGCTGATCGCGAGGTCGCTGCGGGGCTGTTGGGGGGCGCGTGTTCGGAGCGGACGGGTGGTTCGGGGAATCGGGCGGGGGTTGGGAACGGATCGGGTCTGATCGGAGTGTGATTCATGGCGTTGATGCCCAAGCGAGTGAAGTACCGCAAGGAGTTCCGCCGCGTTCGCGACCGCGACGCGACGAAGGGCAACTACGTTGCCTACGGCGACTACGGCCTTCAGTCGCTCGAGAGCCTGTGGGTCAAGGCGACGCAGCTCGAGGCCGGTCGCGTTGCGGCGCAGCACTTCCTGAAGCGCGAAGGCAAGCTGTTCATCCGCGTGTTCCCCGACAAGCCCATCTCCAAGAAGCCGCTCGAGACCCGAATGGGTACCGGTAAGGCCGACGTGGATTACTGGGCGGCTCGCGTCCGCAAGGGCACGATCCTGTTCGAGATCGCGGGCGTGCCCGAGGCGACGGCGAAGCTGGCGTTCGTCCGCGTGGCGTCGAAGATGCCGGTGAAGACCCGGTTCGTCGCGCGGCGCGTGAGCGTCTGATTTTCTCGGTGGGAGTCGTGGGCGGAGTGGGTCGGCAGATTGGGTGGGTCAGTTCTTCAGCGAGGTATTGCGATGACGGGCAGCGAAGTTCGGCAGATGGACAACGACAAGATCCAGGCGGAGATCGCCCGCCTTTCGGGGAAGCTGTACGACCTGCGCAGCCAGACGGTGACTGAGAAGGTCGAGGACGTTTCGCAGTTCGGGAAGATCCGCAAGGACATCGCCCGGCTGATGACGGAGCGGACGGGCCGGATCAAGGCCGGCAAGTGGTCCGTGGGCGCGAAGAAGTAAGTCACCGGGCAAACCAGTCGCTGACCGCGGGCGACAGAGCACGCATCGACCAGAGGCACGAAGCACATGACGACGAGCAAGACCGGACAGAAGAGCGAGAAGCGGGCCGCGACGAAGGTCGGCGTGGTCGAGAGCGACGGGCGCAGCAAGACGCGCAAGGTCGTGATCACGTACCTGGCCAAGCACCCCAAGTACGGGAAGTACATCGGGCAGCGGACCGTGCTCAACGTCCACGACGAGAAGAACGAGAGCCGTCGCGGCGACGTGGTCGAGTGCGTGCACTGCAAGCCCATCAGCAAGACCAAGCAGTGGAAGCTGCTGCGGATTGTCGAGAAGCGCTCGGAGAAGCTCGTCGACCCGGTGGTCACGGAAGTCTGAGTCGGTCAGGGCGCCCGGCGCCTGCGGGGACCGAGGGGTTCGGCGGGTGCGAGGGAGTGACGGTGTGGGTGGATCGGCGGGGCTGGGTTCGGGGTGGATCAGGTCAGGTCGGGCAGGTTCGTGAAGAGGATGTGAGCCATGCTGCAGCAGGAAACACGGTGCGAAGTGGCGGACAACTCCGGGGCGAAGATCGCCTACGTGATCCGCGTCTACGGCGGTTCGACGGCCAGCGGCGCGTTCACGCGGCGCATGGCGACGGTCGGTGACCGCGTGTTCGTCTCGATCAAGCGGGCTCTCCCCGGCGCGGAC
Organism: Planctomycetota bacterium; assembly: GCA_033763435.1. GTDB lineage: Bacteria > Planctomycetota > Phycisphaerae > Phycisphaerales > UBA1924 > JANRKN01. Next base: position 12,315 of record JANRKN010000052.1, on the reverse strand, counting down.
GTGAAGCAGGGCGACAAGAGCAAGGCCGTGGTCGTCCGGACGACCAAGCCCACCCGCCGCGCGGATGGGTCGTACGTGAAGTTCGACTCGAACGCGGTGGTGCTGATCCAGGACGACGGCAACCCCAAGGGCACCCGCATCTTCGGCCCCGTCGCCCGCGAGCTGCGTGACAAGAACTACATGAAGATCGTGTCGCTGGCGTCGGAAGTGATCTGACGTCGGTTGGACGGAGTGGGGTGTAGGTGGGGTGTGGTGGGGTCGAGTGGGCGGGGTGGAATCGGTTTCGGCAGGACAGGAACGGAGCGAAGCATGCCTCGGCACGTTGTGAAGGGCGACATCGTGATGATCACCAGCGGGAGCCTCAAGGGGCAGACCGGCGAGGTGTTGCGCGTCGATCCGAAGAGCGAACGCGTGTATCTCAAGGGGATGAACCTGCGGACGAAGAACGTTCGTCCGAACCGGCTCAACCCCAAGGGCGCGGTGATCACCAAGGAAGCTCCGATGCACTGGAGCAAGGTCTCGCCCGTGGTCGACGGCAAGCCGACGCGCGTGCGGTTCGAGACCAAGAGCGACGGCAGCAAGGTGCGGGTCGCGGCTCGCGGGGGCAAGGTGCTCTCGACGATCCGCAAGGCCGAGGGCAAGAAGTAATTCTCTTCCGGCCCGCTGGGTGGGGCCGGTGGATGGACGAAGGTTTGGCGGGTTGGGGACCGGTGGGTGAGTTGGGGACGGTGGGGTTGGTGGGGTTGGGCTCGAGCGACGAAGGATCAAGCGATGGCGACCGACAAGGACAACAAGCCAGCGAATCAGGGCCCGGCCAAGGGCGAGCAGAAGGGCGCGCCCAAGGGCGGCGCCGGCAAGGGCGGCAAGGCGCCCGCGCCGAAGAAGCACGCGGCCGAGTCGGCCGAGCCGACGGGTCCGAAGGTGCCGGCGCGTCTGCGCGTGCGGTTCCAGGACACGGTGCGCCCGAAGCTGGCGGAGAAGTTCGGTCTGAAGAATCCGATGGCGCAGCCTCGGGTTGAGAAGATCGTGATCAACATCAACCTGGGTCGTCACCTCGAGGGCACGAAGCTGCCCCCCGAGAAGCGCCAGACGGCGATCGACACGATCCTCGCGATCACGGGCCAGAAGCCGGTGGTTGTGAAGGCGAAGAAGTCGGTCTCGAACTTCAAGCTCCGCGCGGGCTTTGAGTCGTCGGTGATGGTGACGCTGCGTCGGGACCGGATGTGGCACTTCCTGGACCGCCTGATCAACCTGGCGACGCCGCGAATCAAGGACTTCCGTGGCGTGTCGACGACGGCGTTTGACCGCCGCGGCAACTACTCGCTGGGCGTGAACGAGCAGGGCGTGTTCCCCGAGATCAACATGGCCGAGGTGAACTTCACCCACGGCATGAACATCAACGTGGTGTTCCGCAACAGCTCGCCTGAGCGGAGCCGCTTCGTGCTTGAGGAGCTTGGCATGCCCTTCGCCAAGCCCGAGGAGCGGAAGTCGAAGGCTGCGTCGTAAGGCGTCAGGGGACAGGGACAGAAGCACCCGAGCACTTGCAGGATCGGAGCAGATCAGATGGCGACGAAGGCACAGGTGGCAAAGAGTCGGCGCAAGCCCAAGTTCAGCACGCGGACGGTTCGTCGGTGCGAGCTGTCGGGGCGGGTGCGCGGGTATTACCGCAAGTTCCGCATCAGCCGCATGATGCTGCGGAAGCTGGCGCTCGAGGGCAAGATCCCGGGCATGCGGAAGGCCTCGTGGTAAGAGGCGGGGGAGCGCGGTCGGGTTTGGGCCCGGGCGCGTGAGAGGGCCTTGCGGGGACGCGGGGCAGGGAACGGACGGACGACTTTCGCGGCAGAGATTGGTTCTGCGGACAGGTAAGGACGGACTATGGCGATCAACGACCCCATCGCGGACATGCTGACCCGGATCCGCAACGCGGTGCGCAACAAGGCCAAGACGGTTTCGTGCGGCAACAACAAGGTGTGCCGCGGGATCGCGGGCGTGCTGCGCGACGAGGGCTACATCGACGGCTTTGATGTCGTCGAGGACGGGCGCTCGGGCCTGATCAAGCTCCGTCTGCGGTACACGACCGCGGGCGAGCCGGTGCTGCACAGCGTGACGCGCATGAGCAAGCCGGGCCGGCGGATGTACTCGGGCGTCGAGGGCCTGCCCAAGCCCGTGCAGGGCATGGGCATCGCGATCGTCTCGACGAGCCGGGGCGTCGTCAGCGACCGAAAGGCCCGCGAGGACCGGATCGGCGGCGAGCTGCTGTGCGTCGTCGAGTGAGCAGGCTGTCGAGTGATCGGGCGGTCGCGGCGACGCGGCAGAGCCCGGCCGGCGGGTGGATGGACGAGTGTTCGGAGGCGGGTGGGACTGGTCGGAAGGGTTAGGTTGGCGGAAGCCCGGACCGCGTGAGCGGGACGGAGAGCCGGACGCCAAGGAAAGGGCTTGTGCGATGTCTCGTATCGGAAAGAAGCCGGTGGCGGTGCCCGCGGGCGTGAAGGTCGCGGTCAAGGATCGCGTGGTGAACATCGAGGGCCCGAAGGGCAAGCTGTCGTTCACGCACCGGCCCGAAGTGGCGGTCGCGTTCGTCGAGGCTGAGAAGGCGATCAAGGTGACCGCGCCCGAAGGGTCGGCGGACGATCGTCTCGTCAAGGCGCTCTGGGGCACAACGACGGCCATTCTGAAGAACATGGTCGAGGGTGTGACCAAGGGCTACGAGAAGTCGATGGAAGTCGTCGGCGTGGGTTGGCAGGCGTCGGTGATGGGCAAGACGCTCAAGCTCGTCGTCGGCTATGCCAACACGCTGCAGATGACGATCCCCGCGGGTCTGACGGTCACGGTCGACAAGCAGATTGTGAAGATCAACGGCGCGGACAAGCAGATGGTCGGCCAGTTCGCCGCGGCGATGCGGGCCCTCAAGAAGCCCGAGCCGTACAACGGCAAGGGCATCAAGTACCTCGAAGAGGTCATCAAGCGCAAGCAGGGCAAGCAGTTCGGCGCCTAAACCGACGGGCAATCATTCGCGCCCGCTCGGACGGGCAGAGGTTTCTGCACATGGACAAGCAGGTCAACAAGGACTCCCGCCGGTCGCGTCGTCGCATCGGCATCCGCAAGCGCATCACGGGCACTCCGCAGCGCCCGCGCCTGGCGGTGTACAAGTCGCTCAAGCACATGCACGCTCAGATCATCGACGATCTCGCGGGCAAGACGCTGTGCGCGGCCTCGAGCACCGAAGAAGCGATCGTCGCCGGCGGCAAGACCGGGAACGTTCCCTCCGCGGCGCTGGTGGGCCAGAAGCTCGCCGAGCGGGCGAAGGCCGCGGGCGTCAAGGCGGTCGTGTTTGATCGCGGCGGCTTCAAGTACCACGGGCGCGTGAAGGCCCTGGGCGATGCGGCCCGCAAGGGCGGCCTGGAGTTCTGATTCTTTCTCGATGGGTGGGTGTGAGTCCGCGGGCGGGTGTGAGGGTGGCTCGGGGTTGGGAACGTCTTCAACGGAAACGAGTGCACGATGGCTGAGATGAAGAACGGGCAGGAAGAATCGGGATCGTTCGGCACGCAGACGCTGGCGGTCGGGCGCACGTCGGCGACCGTCAAGGGCGGCCGGCGGTTCTCGTTCGGCGCGCTGGTGGTCGTCGGTGATCGCCGCGGGCGCGTCGGCTTCGGCTACGGCAAGAGCAACGAAGTTCCTCAGGCCGTTGAGAAGGCTGAGAAGTACGCCAAGCGCTCGCTCGTCGAGATCCCGATGACGGGCACGACGATCCCGCACGAGGTCGAAGGCCGGTTCGGCGCTTCGAAGGTTCGCCTGATCCCCGCTTCGCCCGGTACCGGCGTCGTCGCGGGTGGTACGGTCCGCGCGATCCTCGAGACGGCGGGCGTGACGGACTGCCTCACGAAGTGCTACGGCTCGACGAACAAGATCAACGTCGTCAAGGCGGTGTTCGAGGGGCTCGCGAAGCTGCGTCGCCGCGAGGCGATCGCTGCGGCCCGTTCGCGCGATCTGGGCGTCAGCGTGATTGAAGGGAAGATCGAGCGCGGCAAGCGCTTCATGCCCAGCCGCACGACGGGCGAGAAGATGCGTGGCCCGGTGAACACCATCGGCCAGGAGCGCAAGGGTCGTGGCGGCGGCGGTGGCCGTCGCGGCGGTCGGGGCGGCCCGGGCATGGGTGGCGGCCAGGGCGGTGGTGGTCAGGGCGGTGGTGGTCAGGGCGGCGAGCAGGCCCAGGGTGGCGCGCCCGCGGGCGGCGAGGCCCCCAAGGCCTGATCGGTTTGGGGTGGAACGGGTGGGTTTGGCAGAGCACACTTGAAACGGGCGGCACGGAGCCGTGCGGGCGCCCGGTTGGAGACCTGAGTCATGATGATCCACGACATCACCGCCAAGGCCGGACGCTACAAGAAGCGCAAGCGCGTCGGTCGCGGTGAGGGCAGCGGCCACGGCAAGCAGTCGGGCCGCGGTAACAAGGGCGCCAAGAGCCGCTCGGGTTACGCTCAGAAGCGCGCATTCGAGGGCGGTCAGATGCCGTTCTTCCGCCGGTTGGCGAAGTTCGGCTTCACGAACGCTCCGTTCCGCACCAAGTTCTGGATCGTCAACCTGGCCGACATCGTGGCGCACCCCGCGTTCGCCAAGGGCGGCGAGGTCACGACGGCGACGCTCGTCAAGGCGGGCCTGGTCCGCGACGACTCGCGCGACCTGAAGATCCTGGGCCACCTGGGCGCGGATGCCAAGTCGCTGACGGTCAAGCTGAACATCACCGCGGCGCGCGTGTCGGACAAGGTCCGGGCGCTGGTGACCGAGGCTGGCGGCAGCGTCAAGGAGCTGGGCACGCGTCGCGACAAGGTCCGCGGTATCGACCGCAACAGCACGGACCGCGCGCCCAAGAACCTGACCAAGAAGCTGACCCGCGGCAAGGACTCGAAGGGCAAGAAGGCGGTCGCCGAGGCCGCGGAGCCCGCCGAGGCTGAGGGCGGCAAGAAGAAGAAGTAACGCGGTCCGCCGCGTCGGGTTCGCCCGGCGTGGAACCAGGGATCGAACGGTTTCACGAGACGCGGGCCGGTCACGCACAAGCGGCGTTCGGCCCGCGTATCATTTCGGCCCCGCGGGGCGCGGCCGGGCCGCGTGCACGCGGGAGGGCGGTGGGGACGAGGATTCTGCATGATCATTCGGACGTTGACGAATGTCTTCAAGGTTCCGGAGCTCCGGAACAAGGTGCTGTTCACGCTGGGCATGCTCGCGGTCTTCCGCGTGGGGCACTGGATCCCGCTGCCGGGGATCAATCAGGACCAGATCAAGGAACACTTCGACAGCTCACGCACGCAGGGCTCGGCGTTCGGCCAGCTCGCGGACTTTGTGTCGATGTTCTCGGGCGGCGCGCTGTCGCACTCGACGATCTTCGGCCTGGGCATCATGCCGTACATCTCTGCGGGCATCATCTTCCAGCTGCTCTCTTCGACCAGTCCCGCGCTGAAGAAGCTGCAGGAGGAAGGGCCCACGGGCCGGCAGAAGATCATGGAGTGGACGCGCTACGCGACGCTCGGGCTGTGCATCATCCAGGGCATCGGCTGGCTCACGTACATCGGGAAGATGGGGCTTGTGTATCCCGAGTACTACCAGAACCCGCTCTGGTGGGTGATGGCGGTCGCGGCGCTCACGGCCGGATGCATGTTCCTGATGTGGCTCGGCGAGCAGATCGACAAGCACGGCATCGGCAACGGCGTGTCGATGATCATCATGGCGGGCATCCTGACACAGTTCCCCAACGCGGTGCTGTGGATCGTCCGGAACTCGCCGATGGCCGAGCTGCTGATCTTCAAGACCTGGCTGACCAAGGACCTTGAGCCGGGGTGGGAGCCGACGACGTCGTGGATGGGCGTGATCCTGATCGCGGCGGGCTTCCTGATCGTCGTGGGCGGTTCGGTGCTGATGACCGTCGCTCAGCGGCGCATCCCGATCCAGCAGGCCAAGCACACGCGCGGGCGGCGCGTCTTCGGCGGGCAGCGCAGCTATCTGCCGCTGAAGATCAACCACGGCGGCGTCATGCCGATCGTGTTCGCCTCTTCGCTGATGATCTTCCCCTCGGTCGCCTTCACGGGCTGCGCTGAGGCGGCACGCACCGGCGGCTGGATGCTCGAGGGCCCGCTGCAGTGGCTCGCGCAGAACTTCGGCAACGGCGAGTTCCTCTACTCGATGCTCTTCATCCTGATGATCTACTTCTTCAGCTACTTCTGGATCAACGTCCAGTTCAACCCGGAGGAGATGTCCAAGCAGCTGCGCGATCACGGGTCGTTCATCCCTGGGCTGCGCCCCGGGCCTCGCACGGCGGAGTATCTCGAGACCGTCATGGTGCGTGTGACGTACGTCGGCGCCGGGTTCCTGGCGCTGATCGCGATCCTGCCGATGATCGTGCAGAAGGCCATGAACATTCCATTCCACGTCTCGCAGTTCCTGGGGGGCACGGGTCTGCTGATCGTGGTGTCGGTGTGCCTGGACTTCCTCCAGCGCGTCGAGGCCAACCTGCTCATGCGCAACTATGCCGGGTTCCTCGCGGGTGACGACGACACGTCGGGTCCGCGGCTCAAGGGCCCGCGCGGCGGGTAACTCCGGTCGCCGGTGTGAACGGCAACGAACGCCAACTTCCCACGGGCGGGGCCTCGGCCTCGCCCATTTTTTCTGCGCAGGCTGCTCGGCGCGGGCCGTTGGTCGCGTCGGCGGTCGCTGCGCGGGTAGGGCTTGCGGAGTGCTTCGACGCGGGGCGTGCGACGACGCGTGCGCTGCTGGCGGGAGTTGGCGCAGTGCGTGCGGGGGCGACGACGCTCGAGGTCGCACGCGCGGCCGAGGCGGAGCTCTCGCGCGTGGGCGCGATCGGCGTGCGAGGCGTGCCGCAGGGGCGCGGCGGGCCCGCGTTTCCTGAGGCGTGCATCGTGTGCGTGAACGATGTGGCCGCGGATGGGATTCCGGGCGCACGAGTGCTCTGCGCGGGCGATGTGGTCACGATCGACGCGCCCGCGTGTGTGCGCGTCGGTCAGGACTTCGCGTGGGCCGATGCTGCGGTGTCGCTCACGGTGCCCGATGAGCGGAAGTTTTCAGCTCGGCGAGAGGTTGATCTGGCGTCCGCATCGTGCGCGGTGGTGCGCGCGATCGTGGGGGAGATGCGGGCGGGCGGACGGTGGTCGGCCGCGGCGGCCGCGGGACGCGCGCGGGCGAGCGAGTTGGGCGTCGCGATCGTGGAAGCGCTTGACGGTCACGGCATCGGCCGCGCCATGCACCAGCCGCCGCGGCTCGCGCTCACGCCGCTGCGCGGGCGCGAGGGATCTGCAGGCGAAGTGGGGGAGGTTGAGCTCAAGGCGGGGATGCTGCTCGCGGTCGAGGCGGTGGTCGCGGAGCGAGCGATAGGAAACGCTGAGACGGTTCGGACGCGGACGGATGTCGATGGGTGGAGCGAGCGGACTGAGGGCGGCGAGCGGGCCGCGGGGTGGGAAGTGACGGTGCGGATCGAGCGTGACGGCGCGCGGCTGGTCGCGGGGTTGCTGGGCGGGCTCGAAGCGCTTGGCTTTGCGATGTTTGGTGCGGGGCGGGTGGCGGGTGAGGGCTTTCGGACCTAGCATTGGGCCCGATTTCGGCACAGCCGAACGAGGCCTCCGTGGTGTTCACGGCGGGTCTCTCTGGAAGGCGTGCCGGGGCCCGGGCTGATCCACCCCATGTCGAAACAGGACGAGAAATTCACGTTCGAGGCCGTCGTCACCGAGGCGCTCCCCAACGCGATGTTCAAGGTGCGGCTTCCCAACGAGCAGAAGACGGAAGTGCTGGCGTACGTCTCGGGCAAGATGCGGATGAACTACATCCGAATCCTGCCGGGCGACCGCGTGACCGTCGAGATGAGCCCGTACGACCTGAGCAAGGCACGGATCACGTTCCGGCACTGATCGAGCGGCCGGTCGGGGGTGCGGTGGGGGTTCGGATGGGGGCGATGGCGGGCGGATCGGCTGATTTTCGGGGGCTGATCGGCTTGAGAAATCTTTACTCGTCGCGGCGGGAGGGCTAGCATCCCTGCTCCCGACCGGGCGGTGGTGTCGGGTGAGCGTGTTCCGGGTGGGTTCGCCGACCTTTGGAAGGTGCATCATGAAAGTTCGCTCGAGCGTCAAGAAGATCTGCGGTTCCTGCCAGGTGGTCCGGCGGAAGGGCAAGCTGCGCGTGATCTGCAAGTCGGATCCGAAGCACAAGCAGGTCCAGGGCTGAGACCAAGGCCCGTTCGCGGGCCGGTGACTGGTGACGGAACGCAGGTTTGCGGGCCAGACGGGCCCGGGCTCCTTGAGGGGGCCGATCGGAGGATTGAACAGTGCCACGCGTCGCGGGTATCGACATTCCGGATCGCAAGAAGATTTTCTTCGCCCTTCAGTACATCCACGGCGTTGGGCCGAAGATCGCTGCGCAGATCCTCGCCGAGGCGGGCATCAATCCTGATGCGCGTTCGAACGAGATCGACGAGCAGAAGCTCGCGCAGATCAACGCGATCATCGACGCGAACTATCTCGTCGAGGGTGCGCTCCGCCGTCAGGTGCAGCAGAACATCCAGCGACTGAAGGACATCCGCTCGTACCGCGGCGATCGTCACCGCAAGGGTCTGCCTGTCCGCGGCCAGCGGACGCAGTCCAATGCCCGCACCCGCAAGGGCAAGAAGAAGACGGTCGCCGGCAAGAAGGGCGTCAAGGCCAAGTAATCCCGGCCGCGTGGTTCGCGCTGGGCGCGTGCGGCGGGCGCTGGTTCAGGCCTTCGCACGTCGGCCGCGGTCGCGGACAGGTCAGGGAAACGGTGTTTTTTCGCGGGCGGGCGCTGCGAGGGCGGCGTCGGGCACGCAGCGACATTCGGGTACGACCCTGAGCGGTCGGATGATCCGAGGAGGGTTTCATGGCGAAGAAGGGCAAGGTCCGGAAGAACGTGGTGCGCGGTATCGCGCACGTGAAGGCGACGCAGAACAACACGCTCGTCACGATCACGGACATGAACGGCGAGACGATCGCCTGGGACTCGGCGGGCACGATCGGCTTCAAGGGCGCGCGTAAGAGCACGCCGTTCGCCGCGACCCGCGCGGGCGAGAACGCTGGCCAGAAGGTCCGCAAGATCGGGATGACCGAGGTCGAGGTTCGGATCAAGGGGTCGGGCGCCGGTCGCGAGAGCGCGGTGAACGGCCTGATCTCGACGGGCCTTCGCGTCACGGCGATCGAAGACCACACGCCGGTGCCTCACAACGGGTGCCGTCCGACCAAGCGTCGTCGCGTCTAAGCAACAAGCAGCCGCGGCGTGCGAGAGCGTGCCGCGGAGTTTCGAGTGGTTTCGGGCCGGAGTGGGCCCCCTGACGCCTGCCGGCGTGTCGGGGTGTTGCCCGGTGGCTCGGAACCTGTGCTGTTCGAGGGCACGGCCGGCGATTGGATGGAATCCATTATGACGACTCGTTTCCGTTGGCGCGGGCTGGAGCTGCCCACGCACGTCCTCGCGGACGCGCGGTTCAACTCCGATGTGTACGGCCGATTCACGATCGAGCCCTTTGAGCGCGGCTTCGGCACGACGGTGGGCAACAGCCTGCGTCGCGTGCTGCTGAGCTCGCTGGAGGGCGCGGCGGTCACGAGCATCAAGATCAAGGGCGCGCCGCACGAGTTTTCGAGCCTGCCGGGCGTGATGGAGGATGTCACGGACATCGTCCTGAACGTCAAGAACCTGATCGTGAAGCTCGAGGGCGACGAGCCCAAGACGATGCGCCTTGCGGCGCGTGGTCCGGGCGAGATCACGGCGGACATGATCGAGGCCGACACCGCGGTGACGATCCTGAACAAGGAGCTCGTGCTCGCGACGCTGACGGACAAGATCGACTTTGAGATGGAGCTGCGCGTGGCCAAGGGCCGCGGGTATGTTCCGGCCAGCGAGCAGTACAACGAGCAGGAGGATCAGGAGATCGGCCTGATCCACGTCGACGCGCTGTATTCGCCCGTGCAGCGGGTGCGGTACAAGGTCGAGGAGACCCGCGTCGGCCAGCGGACGAACTACGACAAGCTGACGCTGGAGATCTGGACCAACGGCACGGTCGAGCCCGAGATGGCGCTCGTCGAGGCCGCGAAGATCCTCCGCAAGCACCTCAATCCGTTCGTGCAGTACTTCGACATGGGCTCGGAGCGCGTGAGCGATGAGGCGGCGGCGGCCGCGGGCGTGGATGAGGACCTCATCCGCAAGCTCAACATGAGCGTCGGCGAGCTCGAGCTGTCGGTGCGGGCGAGCAACTGCCTTGAGTCGGCCCGGATCGAGACGGTCGCGCAGCTGGCGACCCAGACCGAGGCGGACCTGCTCAAGCTGCGGTCGTTCGGCCGGACGTCGCTCCGCGAGGTCAAGCGCAAGCTGCAGGACATCGGGCTGGACCTGGGCATGAAGCTGCCCGAGGGCGTGACGATCGTCAAGCCCCAGATTCCGGCCTGAGTCACCGCCCTCCGGCGGTGAGGGGCCTGAGTCACCGCCCTCCGGCGGTGAGGGGCCTGAGTCACCGGCCTTCGCCGGTGAGGGGCCTGAGTCACCGGCCTTCGCCGGTGAGGGGCCTAAGTCACCGCCCTACGGCGGTGAGGGGCCTGAGTCACCGGCCTTCGCCGGAGAGGGGCCTGAGGCGGTGGTGGGGCGCTGGCGGGGTGGGTTCTGGGGTGGTTGGGGTGGGCGTGCGTGTCTATCATCCAGACCCGTCCGGGAGACCGGGCGGGCCTGATTGGCGGGGGTTGACGGGATCGGCGGGTGGGCAGTCGGGTGTGGCTTTGATCCGGCGCGGTTGGCGCCGGTGTTTGGAGACGGGTTATGCGTCACGGTCGAGCGGGCTACAGGCTGGGTCGGACTTCTTCGCACCGTCGCGCGACGCTGCGGAACCTCGCGGCGGCGCTCTTTGAGCACGGCCAGATTGTCACGACGATTCCCAAGGCCAAGGCCGTGCAGCCGATGGTCGAGAAGATCGTGACCATCGCAAAGGACCAGGACCCCAAGAAGAAGCTGGCCAATCGCCGGAACGTCATCGCCAAGCTCGGCGGCGACCGTCACGCGTTCGAGTGGCTCTACCTCTCCAAGAAGCCCGAGGAGAAGGAGAAGGCCACGGTCGATCGCATGAAGGAGATCGCGTCGGCCTACTTCCCGATCCCGGATTCGAGCAGCGTGGAGCGCAACCGCTACGGCGAGCTGCGCAAGGCGCCCAAGCTCGTGAAGCACATTTTCGAGAACGTCGCGCCGCGCTTTGCCGACCGCAAGGGCGGGTACACGCGGATCATCAAGCTGGGCAAGGCGCGTCTGGGCGACGGCTCGGAGCTCTGCCTGCTGCAGTTCGTCGGCGCCGAGGACGGCCCGGAGATCGGCGGCAGCCCCAGCACGCGTCGCCGCAAGGCCGACAAGCGCACGGCCTTCGCCGCGAAGCTCCGTAAGGGCGAGGCGAAGGCGCAGTAATCGCCGCGGCTCCTGAGCCCCAGCGCCCGACGATCGATTCTGAGAAACAAAGCACCCCCCGAGCGATCGGGGGGTGTTTTCGTTTCTGGTCGGTCGTTTGGATCCTGAGGCCCGACGCGATCACTCGACGTTCAGCTCGGCGACGTACTGCTCGAGCGCGCGCTGGCGAGTGACGATCTCATCGCGTGCGGCCTTGAGCTGAGCGCGGAGGCCTTCGAGCGTGGTTTCCTGTTCGCCCAGCTTCTTCATGTAGCGCCCGTAGAGCTCGCTCTGGCGGTCCAGCCCGTTCATGTTCTGGCGGATGCGGTTCTGGTCCTGATCGATCGCGGCGATCTCCTGCGTGAGGCGCTCGGCGTTCTGCTGCGCGTTGCCGACGGCGCCCTGAAGCTCGGCGGCCTTGCGGAGGGCGTCGAGCACCGCCTGCGAGAGCTTGCCGGCCTTCTGGAAACTGATGAGCGTCGGCAGGTCGTAGTTGAAGAGCGCCACCTGCTGTCCGTAGACGCGCTGCTGCGTGACCTTGATCGAGCCCTTGGCGGGCTTGGCCGAGGCGGCGTCGCCCCCGGCGGCCGGGAGTTCGATCTCAAAGCGGTAGAGGTTCGCGTTGGTCTCGGCGGGCGTGGGCGAGTCGACGAGGTCGGCGCCGGGCTCGCGGGCGTGTTCGACGACGATCGTGCGGGTGCGGGCGAGGTCCTTGTTGGTGAAGTGGTACTCGGTGGTCGAGCGCGTCATCATCGTCTGCTCGATGAGCCCGCGGACGATGCGGAGCTTGGTGAGATCGGCGCTGCCTGAGTTCTCGACGCGCGCGGCGACGTCGAGGTCGACCGCGTAGGCGAGCAGGCGCTTGTCGCCCGCGCCGATGTGCCCGATCTGGGC
>JANRKN010000051.1:0-4388 GCA_033763435.1 Planctomycetota bacterium | reverse complement strand
CGCGGCCGAGGCTTCGGGCGAGCGCGTCTGGCGCCTGCCGATGCACCAGGAGTATCGCGACATGATGAAGTCGCCGATCGCGGACATCCTGAACTCCAACCCCAACCGCAAGGCGCACCCCATTCAGGGCGCGGCGTTCCTTTCGTACTTCGTCAAGGACAACGTGCCGTGGTGCCACCTCGACATCGCGGGCGTGCATGTCGCCGAGGGCAACAAGGGCATGTTCACCGAAGGCCCGACGGGCTGGGGCGTGCGCCTGCTCGCGAATCTGCTCGATCACGAGTGAATCCGCCGACTCAGAGGCCGCGACATCGCCGCATCTTCAACGCCCGTGGGCCTGTGCCCGCGGGCGATTTTCATTCTGGCGCGGACTCGTGCAGCGCGATGCGGTTGCCTTCGCAGTCCTCAAACTCCGCGACGAAACCGAGCGCGCCGATGCTCGTGCGCGGGTAGAGCACGGTCGCGCCGAGCTCCACCGCGCGCGCCAGCACCCTCTCGATGGGCCCCGCGCGGAGATAGATGCGCGTGCCGTCGCGCGAGGGTGCGTAGCTCTCGCCCCGCATGAGCGCGCCCGAGATGCCGACGCCTTCCACGGTCGGGAACAGCGCGGCGAGGTTGCCGTCGATCTCGGCGCGCTCCAGAGTCACACCGAGCAGCTCGCCATAGAACCGCGCGGCGCGGTCGAGGTCGAGCACGGGGATCTCAAAGTGCACGGCGCCCTGAAACGTCATGCGTTCACTTTAGCGCACACGACGCGCCTCACACCGCGAGCGGCGGACCGAGAAACTCAACGCCGATCTTCCCGAACGCCGCGACGATCGCGTCCATGCTCACCGGCCCGCGCCGCGCAAGCTCGTCGCACTCGCGGAACGCCGATTCGAGCCCCCCGGGCGTACAGACGACCAGCAGGCGCGCCCGCCCGGGCGGGGGCGTGGCGTTGACGAAGGTGTGCACGCTGCCCCGCGGCGCGAACGCGTAGCCGCCCGCCGACACCATCGACTCCTGACCGTTGACCGTGAACTTGTACTGACCCTCAAGCACATAGAAGTGCTCGTCCTCGCGCGTGTGCCGGTGCAGGGGCGGGCCGGCGCCGAAGGGACCCGTCTCCTCGATCATCGCGCACGCGCCCCCGGTCATCGCCGAGTCGGCCAGCACACGGATGGTCTCACCCACGACCGAAAGCGTCGGCCCTTCCCCGGGCGCACGCACCATCGCCATCGCGTTGTTCATGCTCCAACGTAGGGCGCCGTCGCGCTCATCGTCACGAGCCTCGAGTGCGCCAGGTTCGGACCGGACGACGACCGCGCAGAATGCACGACCCGCTCCTCCTCACCACGCTCGCGGCACTGCGCGGGATCTCCGCGGAGCTTCTCAGAGCTTCCCGGCCGATGCAAGCGCGGGCGGGCGACTCCCGGGCTCAACGCGTGGGTCGGCGGGTGCCGATCACACGCGGATCAGGGGCCGGGCGCGGGGCGAGCGCGCCGACGCACGATCCACTCAGCGGCGATCAGGTTGGGCAGCCAGCTCGTCCATGCCAGCAGCGGATAGAAAATCTCGAACGTCAGACCCGCGGCGGCGCACGCGCCGAGCTGAACGCGGAGCGTGACCGCGGCAAAGGTGAGCGCGAAGTTGCGGATCATCCACGCGCGGTGAGACACAAAGTCGCGCCGGAGCGCCGAGCGAAACGCCAGTGCGCCCGTGAACAGCCAGAGCACCGACAGCGTGGCAAAGCCGGAGGTCGAGAGGGCACCCCCGAAGGCATGGAAGGACATGTACAGGCCGGCGCCGCCTCCGACGAGCACGCCCGCGAACAGGTAGACGCGCCCGAGCGCACGGTGGAGGCGCGGCGAGCGAGCGCGAAGGCTGCGGGAGAACTGTGCGGGGCCGAGGAACAAAGCGCAGAACGCGCCGAGGACGTGGAGCATGATGCCCCAGCGCTCTTCGGCGTAGACGGCCTTCATCTGCGGGTGGACGGTGGTGCCGGGCGTGAGCAGCGTGTACGCCGCGAGGGCGTAGAGCGCAACGCCGACCGAGCTGAGCCAGAGCAGGACGATGTAGAGGGTCTTCAATGAATGCTCCACGCGCCCGGAAACGGAGCGTAGGGCTCAGGCGGCAGGGCGATGGGCGCCCGGACTCACGGGCCGGGCGCCGCGGCCGATCATGCGTCGGCAGATCTCGACAAGACGCGCGATCGACGGGCTTGATGAGATACTCCAACCGACCTTTCCCGACCCACGGACCAAGACGGCGCCACGGTTGCGTGTCGATGCTCACTTGGGTGCCATGGCTTGAGGCTTCCTCAACCCACGCGCTGCGCCGCAGCACGATGCGCAGTTGAGCGCTACGGCTTGACCGGCTCGGCATTCGCTGGCTCGGGCGTCGGCAGCTTCGCCTTCCACTCCGCCGCCTTGGCGTCGTAGCCCTTGCCCGGCTCGGCCTTGTCCCACGCGGTGTAGAGATCGACGAGGCCCTGCACGCAGTCGAGTGTGTCCTTGTGCGTCGGGCCGCGGTCCTTGGCGGCGAGGTAGATCGGGTGGGCTTCGAGCAGGTTGGCTTCGGCGAGTTTGAAGCGCTCGGCGTCGTACCCAAGCCCGACGCGGGCGCGGCCGAGGGTGGTCAGGAAGTCGGCGAGTCGCCGCGCGTTGCCGCCGGTGAAGGCTTTGCGGACCGCGGGCTCGTTCGAGAGGAGCAGGTCAATCGTCTCTTGGCGCTTGCCCTGCCTTTGCAGGACCACTGCGAGGTTGCTCATGACGGCCAGAGTGCTCGGGTGCTCATCCCCCAGCACGCGCCGGTACTTCTCCAGGGCCTCGCGGAGGTACAGCTCGGCCCGATCGAGCTTGCCCCGGGCCACCAACAAGAAGCCCATGTTGTTGATGGAACTGAGCGTGTCCGGGTGCTCATCCCCCAGCACGCGGCGGGACTTCTCCAAGGCCTCGCGGTAGTACGGCTCGGCCTGATCGAGCTTGCCCTGGGCCCGGAGCAGGTTGCCCATGTTATTGACGAAAGCGAGCGTGGTTGGGTGCTCCTCCCCCAGCACGCGGCGGCGCTTCTCCAAGGCCTCGCGGAAGTACGGCTCGGCCTCATCGAGCTTGCCCTGGGCCTGGAACAGGAAGCCCATGTTGTTGATGAACAGCAGCGTATCGGGGTGCTCCTCCCCCAGGACCCGGCGGGACTTCTCCAAGGCCTCGCGGAAGTACGGCTCGGCCTGATCGAGCTTGCCTTGGGCTTGGAGCAGGGTGCCCATCCATGCGACGGAGGTGAGCGTCTCCGGGTGCTCCTCCCCCAGCACGCGACGGCGCCTCTCTAGGGCCTCGCGGAAGTACGGCTCGGCCTGATCAAGCTTGCCCTGGGCCCGGTGCAGGACGCCCAAGTTATTGATGGAGCTAAGCGTCTGCGGGTGCCCCTCTCCCAGCACGCGGCGGCGGGTGGCGAGAGCGGATTCCTGCAGCGGGAGTGCCGCGTCGTACAGCCCGAGTCTCTCGTAGTACAGGGCCGCCAGGGCCTGACGAAGACTCGCGTCGGTGACCGGGTCATCCTTGAACTGCTCGTCGATCGCTTTGATCGCAGGCCGGAGGATCGTTCGGTCGATCATCGCCGCGGCGGCATCCGTCGCGTTGACGCGCACCAGTTCTTGCCGAAGCGCGTCGACACGCGCTGTGCGGTCCGCCTCGGGTACGCCGGACTTCTCGAGAGCCGCCACAAACCGCTCACGCACGTCGGCCATCAGGTCGATGCCCGCCTTGGTCGTGTCGATCTGCGCCAGCATCTGCGACTGGAAGTCCGACACCTTTTTGAGCTGGTCGGCGCGTTCCTTCTCGGCCTTCTCGGCCTTCAACGCCGCATCGGCGCGCTCGTCGGCACGCGCGCGTTCGCTTGCCTCGGCATCCTTCGCGTCGATCGCGATGTTCCGTTGCCAGAGCGCGACGGCCAGCCCCGCGCTCAGCGCGACAAACACGGCGCTCGCCGCGAAGACCTGCACCTTGTTGCGCTTGACAAACTTCCGCGCGAGGTACGCCTTGGAATCTGGCGCGGCACGCAGCGGGCGGCCTTCGAGGTACCGCTGCACGTCGTCGGCGAGCGCCTGCGGGCTGGCGTAGCGCCGCTCGCGCTCTTTGCGCAACGCCATCAGCGGGATCCAGTCGAGCTCCCGGCGGAGCTCGCTCGTGATGCGCTCGCGCGACGCCGAGCGGGCCGCGGCGATCGTCGTTGTGCGCTCGCCGGCGAGCTGCGCGAGGCGCGTGCTGGGCTTCGGCGGCGTGACTTCCTTGATGATTCGCGCAACCTCGGCGAGCGCCGCCTTGCGCAGCTCGTGTGAGTTGAACGGCAGCTCGCCCGTGAGCAACTCATACAGCATCACGCCAAGGCTGTAGACGTCCGCACGGGTGTCG
>JANRKN010000050.1:0-25176 GCA_033763435.1 Planctomycetota bacterium | reverse complement strand
TGCGTCGAGCCGCTCTCGGCATTGGCGCCCAGCACGACGCGCGGGCTCACGACGACGTTCACGGCGTTCTCGCTGGTCTGCCCCGGCGCGCTCGCGAGCGCCGCGTCGGCCTCGAGGCCATCGACGACGGGCTTGGCGTTGTTGACCATGATCGCGATGCGGGGCCGGCCCGCGACCTCGTACGCGCGGAGCATCTGCAGGCGTGCCTCTTCGTTGCGCCCGTTCCACGCGCCGCCCGCGAGCATGCGCTGGCGCGAGCTGAACGTGACCGGCTCGAGCTTGAGGGAGATGAGGCCTTCGCGGCTCTCGATGACGTTGGCTTCCATGCCGAGGCGTTCGATCGCGACGCGCCGAACGGCCGAGCGAAGCTCGAGCGTGTCGATGCCGGCCATCAGCTCGAAGGTGCTGAGCGCGCCGGAGTTTGAGTCTGATTCCTGACGCAGCATGACCGAGTCGGGCCGGATGCCCCACGTCGAGCGCAGCGCGTCGCGGAAGGCGATCAGGTCCTGGTCCTCGTAGTTGCCCACGACGCGGATCGAGAAGCGCCGATACGCCATCGGGGGCGCGACGGGCTGAGGCGTCGGCGCGCTGGCCTGAGGCTTGGCCGGATCGAGCGGGGGCGGCACCTGCGCGGGCGTCTGCGTGCTGATCGGCTCCGTGGCGGGCGAGACGGGGGCGACGGCGGCGGGGGTTGCGCTCGGGCCCGGGAACTGCTCGATGAACCGCGTGACGACGGCCTTGGCAATCGCACGGGCATACTCGCCCATGCGGCGGCTGGTGAAATCGGTCTGGCCCTTCTCGGGGAACATGTCGAAGGTGTTGCTGCCGATGTTGGTGCCGCGGGAGAGGTCGGCGATGACGTAGGTGCCCGCGTACGAGCTGCCGTCGCTGCGCCCGGACTGTTCGATGAGACGGATGAACACGACGACGTCGGCGCCCACGCGCTGGCCGACGATGCGGGCCGCACCGAACTCGTCGTTGCTGCGCAGGCTCGCGCGCGCCTCGGCGGTCAGGATCTCGCCCGCGGGCAGGTTCACCAGCACCACCTCGGGCCCGGCGAAGAGGTCCTGCACGCGGTTGCCCAGGCGCGAGACCGTGCCCAAGTCGTTCAGGGTCTTCTGCGCGCTGCCGGTCACCGAGACGATGTCGGTGTACACGAGCAGTCTGGGCGAGCCCGCGCGCTTGTACGCCGCGAGGAACTCCTCGTAGCCCTCGACGCGCAGACGCTCGGTGACCGAGGGCGTCGGCGCGGGCGGGGGCTCGGGCAGACGGTCCTGCGCGAGCGCGGCCGAGACGGTGCCGGCCAGAAGAACCATCGAAGCGACGCGAGAAAGAGTGTTCATGGTGGTGCTCGAAAGGTGTGTGTGCGTGTCTCTGCGTGCGAACGGTGTGCGAGGGCCCGCGGGCGGATCACGCTCAGCGCGCAAGGCGGATCGACATGCGCCACTTGCGGGCGATCGTGTCCATCGCGGTGCCCTGCAGGACGACCTCGTTGCGCGAGGGCAGGACCTGATACTTCCAGCCCATCTGCACGCGCAGGGGCACGTCGTTCGCGTCGAAGAATTCGAACTTGTACTGGATGCGGCTCTCGGTGCCTTGGTCGCTCGTGAGGCGCACGGGCACCGCGACCTGCATGGGGCGCGTGCCGTCGCCGCCCGAGACCTTGATGTCGTTGTAGCGCACGACGACGTAGGGCGCAAGGTCCTGATCAATCGTCACGGCGGGGTCGGTCTGCCGGCTGGTCATGTCGGCGCCCGCGCCGATCGGGCCGCGCGGGTTGGGCTGGCAGCCCGCGCCGACGAGCACACACACCGAGCCGAGAATTGCCGCTGAGTACAACCGCACGTTCATCGATCCACTCCTGTCCTGCCAACCCCCGCCCCGCCACCACTCACTCGACGCTGCGCGGAACACCCGGTTCCGCGCGAAAAGCCCTGATGAAATCCGACTCTTTGCCGATCGCCTTCCGCCCCGTGCTTTCCACCCCTTGCCTTCCACCCCGTTCATCCGCCCACCGCGCCCTCGACCTTCGGCGCTTGCCGCTCACGCTGGGCGCGGATCTGGTCGGCCAGTTCCTTCACCCGCGGCGAGCGGGGCTTGTGCGCGCGGTGCTCGCCCGCGAACAGACGCGTGTACCCGGCCGTGCCCGGCTGAGGGGCGACGAGCGACCGCCCGCCCTCGAGCACGTGCGCGCCCGCGTAGCCGCGCTGGTCTTCGACCGTCCACAGCAGGCCCTCTTCGCGGTAGAGGTTCTCAAGCTCGATCACCGTGAAGCCCTGCAGGTGCCCCGCGCGCTGATAGTCCGACAGCGAGCGCTCGCTCGGCGTGCGCACACAGCGCCCACCCAGGATGTACGGCAAGTCCTGCCCTTCGACGGGCGCGTCGTAGCCGTCGTGCGCCCAGCGCACGCGCCCCGCGCTCATCCATGCCTCGGCGCGCGCTTCGAACGGAAAGCGCACATAGCGCACCTGCACCTGCCTCGAATCCGCGGGCGGGCGCACGTTCACCAGCGTCATCGCGGGCACGCCCGCGGGCGCGAGCGTGATCGCGGATCCCTCGGCGCCCGCGCTGGGCACAGAGAGCGCAGCAACGTGCACGCGCTGGGGAAGAAGCTGCGCGTGGCGCAGGTCGGCCGCGGCGCCGGCTTTCATGAGCGCGCCGCCGATCGCCATGCCCAGCGCGGCCCACTGCGCACCCTCGTTGTCGCTGGATACCGCCGTCACCGCCGCCGCGCCCAGAAGCACGTTGCCCAGCACCATCTTCGCCGAGCGAACATCCTCAAGGTTGTTCCACATGTGGTCGGCCGCGAGCCGGTTCAGGTCCTGCGCGACGGGCGCCGCGGCCTGCGCTCCGCCCGCGAGCGAGAGCGTCATCGGCGCGTCGACCGAGTTCTCGCGCGCGACGAACTTGGCGAACGCGTTGTCCGTGCCGTAGGACTCCTTGCGAGGCCCCCGGCCCACGTCGACCACGAACACCGTGTTCGCGCGCTCACCCACGATCTCGTTCACCACATCCGCAAGCCCCGGCGAGTACCGCACGGCCTTGGCGAAGTTGTCCGTCGCCTCGCCCCGCTCGCCCATGTTCCATGCCGAGACGCCCACCATGAAGTACCCGAGCGCGAAGTTCGTCTCCACCGGCTGATAGCCCTGGTCGAGATAGCCCGGCTTGGTCGGATCGGGAGAACTCGGCTGAGGAGGCTGCTCGGTCGGTGCGGCGGCGTTCACGGGCGTGTTCTGCTCGCGGCGCTCGCGCCTCTGACTGCGCCCTGAGCTCCGGGCCGTCAGGTTCTCGCCCGCGCGCGCGCCGGGCTGTGCGGGCCCGTCCACGCGCGCCGCGTTCTGCGCGATCTGCTCGGTCGAAAGCCGCTCGCCCTTCTCGTTGACGCCGAAGTCCTTGAGCAGGAAGAGCGCGTTGCTGGCCGCGGCGCGGGCGTTGCCCCAGTCGCCCATGCTCGCGTAGGTCACCGACACATAGTGAAACGCCATCGCCTGTTCGAAGGGCTCGCCTTTCCACGTCCGCACGCCCTCGTTGAGGACGACCGACGCGACGGTCTTGTCTTCGTTGAGGCCCTGCGTGCGCAGCAGCGTGAACATCTCGCGCGAGGCGAGCTCGGCGCTGGCGGGCTGGCCGTCGGCGAGCGTCAGGATCGTGAGTCCGAGACGATCGAGGATGTAGTTGCGGTCTTCCTTGTCGGCCGTCATGCGCGAGGACTGAATCTCGCGCGCGACGCCGAACTCGCCGGCCTTGGCGAGGTTCAGCACGTCGGCGCTCAGGCCCGGCCCGCCCTGGCACGCGCCCAGCGCGAGCGTGAGCGCGCCCAGCCCGATCGACCTGAGCCCGATCGAGCACAGCCGCGCGCTTCGACTGCGCCGAACCTTGCCTGCTCTGATCGCTGCCGCCCGCATGACTCACCTCACGAGAGCCCACCCACGCCTTGATCTCTGATCCGAACCCACGAAATCAGAGAGGCGCGCGCCGTCGCACTCCGACCTGCCGTCAGTCGTAGAGCTTGCCCCAGCCCTGACGCTTGAAGTCGAACGTGTCTTCCCAGAGCACGCCCTCTTCGCGCAGGTCGAGGATCTGGTACTTGATCTGATAGACCTCCGTCCGTGCCGCGGCGCCCTGCGCGAGCCGCGTCGCGGAAAGGAACGTCGCCGTCATCACGTGCGTGGGTTCGCGCTGCGCCGCCGCACCCGCGTCGAGCGTGCCGGCCGCGACGGCCTTCTTCAGCTGCTCGGCGGGGATCACGAAGGTGATGTTCCGCTCGCGCCTGAGCGCGTTGGCATCGAGCCGATCACGCACGCGCGTCATGAGCCACCACTGCTCGCCCTCGGGGATCAGGTCGGTCGTGCGGTTCTGCACGCGCCGGATGGCGACCGTGATCGGCGGGCTCTCGGGCGAACGGCCCTTGAGAAAGTCCGACGAGCGGAGCTTCTCGGCCATCTCTTCGGTCGCCTGCGCGAGGTCGTCGGCGGTGAGGGTCGTCGCGCGGACTTGCGCAGGTGCGCAGCCCCCGACGAAGCCTCCCACCGATCCCCACCCCGCGACCGCGAGCAGGCCCGCCGCGCGGAGAAGTGTGTGATGTGTGCTCATGGCGCAACGCTCCGGCGATTACCGGCGCTGGACCTGCTTGATGTCGTACTGCTTGCTGTTCCACACAAGCGCGCCATCGGCAAAGCGCATGACGTTGAATTCCATCGTGTAGAGGTTGGTGTTGCCGCGGTTGACGCGGAACATGTCGCCGTTGAGCGCGAAGGTGTATTCGGGGTTGCGCTCGGCGATCTTGGTGCGCGAGGCGCCCTCCTGCAGCAGGTCGTCCTGGCCGCCCTGCTCCTCTTCGCGGATGCCCTCGATCCGCCGGCGCTTCTCGACGAACTTGATGTTGCGGAGCACCGCCTGGCTCTGCATGAGGTTCGAGCGGATGCGGTTGCGCACCATCTCAAAGTCACTGGTGGGCACGATGCCGGTCTTGTTCTGGATGTCGCCGAACACGACGGTCACGCGCACGCCGCTGTTCAGCTCGGGCACCTGGTTCAGGTCGGCCATGAGCTGCTGCGTGACGTCGTCGGCGAACTCGATCAGGCCGACGGGGAGCACCTGGGGGCTGGCGGACTCGGCGAAGGTCGTCGTGCCCAGGCCCACGCGCCCGCCGGACTCGCCGCGCGGGGGGATCTGCTGACACGCGCCCAGCACGAGCGCGGTCGCGCTCACGCCGAGGACCATCGAAGCCATTCCACCCTTCGCCCCACCCCGCTCCCCACCCTGGGCCCGCGTACGAGCAAACATGATTCGTCTCCGCTTCCCACCCGCGCGATGCCTGAGAAAGCCCGCGAGCCTCGGTTTCGACCGGGCTGCCGCGATCTCGGGCCGACGCTGATCGTTTCCGACGTGCGCCCGCCGGGACGGTTCCGCTGGTCACTTCCCCGCCCGATCGCCCGCCGAACGACACGTAAAAGCCTGTAAAATCAGCCCTTATCTGCTGCTTCTGCGAGGCGTTCGACCTCGGCCAGCCTCGGATCGGGCGTCTGGGGGTCGCAGGAAAGCACCGTCGCGTGTCCCACTTTTCGTCCCGCCCGCGGCAGCTTCGCGTAGTCGTGCGCCGCGACGCCCGGCAGCGCGAGCAGCTCGCGCGTGGGCATCCGGCCGATGAAGTTCACCATCGTGGCCCGCGGCGCGACCATTGCGGTCGAACCGAGCGCCAGCCCCATCACCGCGCGCACGTGATTCTCAAACTGGCTCGACGCGCTCCCCTCGATCGTCCAGTGGCCCGAGTTATGAACGCGCGGCGCAAGCTCGTTGCCCAACAGCCGCCCGCCCACCTCGAACAGCTCGACCGCCATCACGCCCACGTACCCCAGCGCGTCCATCACCCGCGCGATGCTCGCGCGCGCGTGAAACTCCGTCGTCTCGTCCACGCCCGGCGCGGGCGCGATCGAGCGGCGCAGCATCCCCGCGCGGTGCACGTTCTCGACGAGCGGATAGAACGCCGTGGTGCCGTCGCGCCCACGCACGCCCAGGATCGAAAGCTCACGCGTGAACGGAACCAGCTTCTCGACGATCAGGCCCGCGCGGCGCGAGGTCTCGTCGCCCTCGACGCCTTCGCCCGTGAGGCGTGCGTAGGCGGGCCCCACATCCTCAGCGCGGCGCACCACCGCCTGACCCTTGCCGTCGTAGCCCATGCGCCGGGTCTTGGCGACGATCGGCAGCCCCAGCTCGGTGCACGCGCGCTCGAAACTCTCGCGTGTGTCGGCGGCGCGCCACTCGGGCGTCTCGAGGCCCATCGAATTGAACAGCGTCTTCTCCGCGACGCGGTCCTGACCGGTCGAAAGCGCGCGCGGGCCCGGGTACATGGCGGTCTTCGCAGCGAGCTTCTCGACAAGCGCGACCGGCACATTCTCAAACTCCAGCGTCACCGCCTCGAGGCCCGCGAGGAACGTCTCCATCGCGCGAGCATCATCAAACGGCGCACAGATCAGCTCCGCGACATCGCCCGCGACGGCCTCGGGCGAAGGATCCCAGCATCGGCAGCGAATGCCCAGGCGTGCGGCCGCGAGCGCGAGCATCCGCCCGAGCTGGCCCCCGCCCAGGATCCCCAGCCGGGGCGCGCTCATGCCGAGCCTCTCCGTGATGGGGCCTTGGTCTTCCGCGGCGCGCTCACGGGCGGCTCCTTGCGCGGGTCGGGGTCGGCGAGCACCTTGGCGGTTTGCTCGGCGCGGAAGAACTCCAGGCGCTTACCGATCTCAGGCCTTCCCCGCGCGACGATCGACGCCGCGAGCAGTCCCGCGTTCACCGCGCCCGCGCGCCCGACCGCGAGCGTTCCGACGGGCACGCCCGCGGGCATCTGCGCGATCGAGAGCAGCGAGTCGAGCCCCGCGAGCGCTTTGCTCTCGACCGGGACGCCCAGAACGGGGAGCGTGGTCTTGCTCGCGCACATGCCCGGCAAGTGCGCCGCGCCGCCCGCGCCCGCGATGATGACCTCCAGCCCCCGCTCGCGCGCCTCGTCGGCGTACGTCATGAGCAGATCGGGCGTGCGGTGGGCGCTGACGACGCGGACCTCATGCGGCACGCCCAGGCGCTCCAAGATGTCCGCCGCGTGCGACATCGTCGCCCAGTCGGACCTCGAGCCCATGATGATGCCCACGATCGGCCCCGTCTGAGCTGTGCTGCGTCGCGCCATGCGGAGTAAGCGTACCAACCCCGCGCAGGCTCAGGCGGCGGCGCTGCGCGAAGACTTCAGGGCCCGATTCGCGCGAGCACCGGCCCGGGCTCATCGAGCAGGAAGTCGTCGGTGTGCTGGTGTTTGAGCATGCGGTCTTCCCACGCGTCGAGCATGGGCTCGTCGGGCGCACCGCCCATGTAGACCAGCGCCCGGCACGCGCGGACGTACATCGCGCCCGCCTGATTCCCCGGCTTCTTCTCGAGCTCGGTCGCTCGGGCCTTGAGCAGCTCGCGCACCTCGCCCGCGGCCTTGACCGACCGCAGCGCGTCGAGCCTCAGCAGCCTCGCGGCCCAAAGCTCCTGATCGCCGAACGGGTCCGACGCCGGTTCGATGTTCAGATAGATGTTCGCCAGCGCCTCGCGGCGGGCCTCCATCGGCTGGGCCCAGAGCGTCTCGCGCCGCTTGGCGTGGCCCTTGTACTCCTCGAGCACCGCGCCCAGCGCCGCCAGCCGGTGATAGTCGTTGAACTTCTCGGAGTTCTCGTTCATCGTGGGGCGCAGCGACGCGAGCTCGGCCTCATAGGGCCGAACGACGTCCGCCGGACCCGCGCCGAGCCCGTGACACGCGAGCGCGAGCCCCGCGCGGGCGAGAGACAAAAACTCACCCCGGTGCGCGCCGGGTGCGCACAGACGCTCCTTGAAATACTTGGCCGCTCGGCGGAGCGGATCGTCCTCGGGCTTCTCGGGCGGCGGGTCCTGCTTCACGAGCATCTCGCCCGCGGCCATGATCGCCCGGCACGAGCGCTGCACGTCCTTGCCCTCGGCCTCGGCGCCCGTCAGCGCGCCGAGCATGAACGCCGCGATCTCGGGGCGCTCATAGAACCGGACGAGATCGATGGCCTTGGTGTACGCCCCGGGGCCTGAGACGGGCGTGAGGTTGGCGAGCAGGAACATCGAGACCTGCGACGGGAAAATGCCGCGAGGCGCCGGGCGCGGGGCGTAGCGACCGCCCTCGACGTAATCGCGCATGGCTGTTTCGGCCTCTTCCTCGCCGAGTCGCACGCGCGTGATCGCGAACGGGGGCGGCGGCACCTCGGGCGGGGGCGACCAGATCTCGGGCGGAACGGGCGGCGAAGGGGGCTGCGTGCTGTCGGGCATGAGATTCACCACCCTTCCTGAACAGGCGCGGACTTCTCGCGCAGGCGTTCGACCATGTTGGTCGCGACGTTGTCGGTCGCGCCGATGGGCACGCCCCCGGGCTTGAACTTGTTGTAGCGCACCAGCGCGGGCGCGTCGCAAATACGCCGGGCGTCGAGCACGCTCGAGTCCTGCTGCGTCGCAAAGTTGAACATCAGCTCGTGGTTGCGCCGTGGGTCGTTGGTGGAGACGTGGAAGACCTCTGCCAGCGAGTGCGTCGCCTCGTGCACGATGACCTGGAACCAGTTGTCGGCGTTGTCCCACAGCCCGCCCGCGGCATGGTTTGAGCGCACGATCGCCGCGAAGGCCAGCGGGGGCGTTCCGCGGAAGGGCGCGGCAAGGTCGGTGCCCTGCACCATCGCCTGACCGAGCAACGACGCGGAGCTGAAGCCCTGGACGATGAACAGCTCAAAGCGCGTCCCGTCGCCGGGCACGATGTGGCTGATGCGCCGGAAGTCCTCGCCGCAGATGACGGGCGTGTGCGTGTCGGGGTCGTTGGCGTTGAGCAGATTGACGTTGGGCCTCGCGACGCGAAGGCTCGCGGCGCCCATGCCCGCATCGGTGAGGCGTTCGTTGATGATCGCGACCTGCGCACCGTCGGTCCGCGAGATGAAGACGTCGACCGGCTCGTTCACGCCGTTGAACGCGCGCGGGAGCACGTGCTTGCGCGCCGTGTGCGTGCCCGTCGCGTTGACCGCGGCGACGACAGCATCCGCGACGGCGTCGGGCGTCATGCCGGGCGCAAGCGGCACATTGATGTTGGGATCGGTCGGGCTGGCCGCGGCGGGCGGGGGCTGGCTGATGGTGAACGTGAGCGCGCTGGCCCCGCCGCCGGTCGCGGTGCCGGAGGTCACGAGCCCGCGGTAGCCGCCGATGACCAGCATGTCAGCGCTGGGCGGATCGTGGTCGGTGATCTCAACGATCTTGGGCGCAAGCTCGGCCTGGGCGAAGATGCGCCGGAAGTTCTTGAGCACGCGCCGACGGATCATCGTGTCGGTGATCGCGCTGCCCGCGCTCGTGGGCCGGCCGCCGCCGGGCGTGAGCCTCACGACGTGCACGGCGATCTTGATCCGCGTCCGCCGCGGCCCGATCGGCACGCGCGCAACGAACTGACACTTCGGACTCCCCGGGCACGTCGGGCGCGTGTACGAGGCCTCGACGAGCTGATCAAGGATCTCGACTTTGTCGTTGGCGGTGTTGTTCCCGTCGGCGCGGTCGAGCACCGGCAGCGTGAACTCCAGCGAGGTCCCGTCCGGAGTCGTCTGGTCCGACGTCGTCGTCACCAGGCGCTGGTAAGGCGAGCGGAAGCACGAGCCGTCGCTCACCTTCTGCAGCGTGATCATCCGCGGCAGATGATCCGCATCGGCCGAGGGCCATTCCTCGTGGCCCGTCACGGCACCCGCGGCGTTGTAGATCGGCTTGAGCGTCTGCAGGAACACGTCCACCGTGCTGCCCGTCTGCTGCGGGTCGACTACCTCGACCTTGAACGAGTCGGGGTCCTGGTGCGCGTTGTCGTTGAAGCGCGTGCCCGAGCGAGGGAACTGCTGGCCCTGGGTGCCCTGCGTTCCGCCACGGGTCGTCACGTAGTTGGAAACGTTGAGGAACTCGGTGGTCGGGTCGTCTTTCCAGAGCAGATTGGGCGTGCCGTGGACGAAGCGGATCGTCGCGGGCGGCGCCGTCTCGAGCACGAACTCGTGCAAAGTCTCGACGGCGCGACCTGATTCGACGCGCTGCTCAAAGTCAGGGATCGTGACGACGTCGCCCGGGCGGAGCTGGCGCGAGAGAAACTCGGCGCCCGCGTTCGCGTCGCGCAGCGGCTGACAGTTGACGAACCCGAAGCGGATCGCCAAGCCGCACAGACAGTCGCCCGGTTGTGCGGTGAATTGTGTCGGCATCTGCCAGTTCTCCCTCGCTCGTTGCGACGCCGGTCAGGCGGGCTTCCACGCGCGCTTGTCGTAGCGCGGGAAGGTGATCTTGTACGAACCCGGTTCGAGCCCCTCGACGCGAGCGAAGCCATGCTCGTTCAGCGATCCCGCCGCGACCGGCTCATCGCCCGAGGACCAGACCTCGAACGCCTCGCCCGGCACGGGCTGGCCGTCCTTGTCGACGAGCTTGACCTCGATCCAGGTGGTCTCGGCGGTCTCGGTCTGCTCGACCTTTTCGTGCTTGCGCTTCTGAACCTCTTGGGCGCCGTACTTGGTCTTGGGGTCCTTGAGTTCGCGGGCCTTGGCCTTGGCGACCTCCACGGGATCGGCCTCGTCGGCGTCGTGGGGCGCGGTGGGCGCCGTGGGAGCGACGATGGAACCGGCTTTGCCGTCCTTTGCCGAGGGCATGACGCTGACCTCCTCCCACCCCGCCCGCTGGGCCCCACAGCCTACCACAAAGCCCGCTCCAGTAAGGCCCTGCCGAGGCGTTCCGACCCGGGTTCGGCCGTTTCAGGTCCGCGGGGGTCGGTTTCGCACCCTCGAGCCTGTATATTGAGCCATGGCCTCGCGGCACCCCACCAAAGAAAACGTCTTCATCATCGACTACGGCGACTCCACCACCAAGCTCGCCTTCGAGCGTGGTCTGTTCTGGAAAACCGTCTGGGACCACCCCGAGAACTCGCGGCTCAAGAGCAAGCGCAAGGAGCCGAACATCCTTGCCGCGGGCGACGAGCTGTACATCCCGCCGCTGAAGACCCGCGAGGAATCCTGCGAGACCGAGAAGCGCCATCGCTTCCGCCGCAAGGGCGTGCCCGAGAAGCTCAACGTCCGGCTCCAGAAGCTCAACGGTCAGCCCCACGCCAACACCAAGTACCGGCTGATCATCGACGACATCATCGTCCGCGAGGGCACGCTCGACGGCGACGGCGGCCTGAGTGAGTACATCCCCAACAACGCCCGCACCGGCAAGCTATGGCTCGGCGACAAGTACGACGACGGGCCCTACCAGCTTGAGCTCGGGAACCTCGACCCGATCGACACGATCCGGGGCGTGCAGCATCGGCTGAAGAACCTCGGCCACTGGCGCGGGCCGATCGACGGCGAGATGTCCGAGCCCCTCGACAAAGCCCTGCGCAAGTTCCGGGCCGAGCAGAAACTCCGCGAACTGGACCGCTACGACGACCCGATCGACGACGAGCTGCGCGACAAACTGAAGGAACTTCACAAGTCCTGACCCCCGACTGAGGCGCGCACCGGCGCCGAACCTTTGCCTGAATCGATGCGCCCATGAGCAACCCCGGCGAGATCCCCCAGCAGGACGTGTACACCTTCAGCAACGCGGAGGCCGAAGACATCCGCGTCGAGCAGGGCGCGCTGGGCCAGCGCTGGCCCGGGGCGCAGGGGCCGCTGGGCGCCGCACCGGTCGCGCCGGGCAAGGATGTCTCGAACACGCTCAAGCCCCGCGGCTATCTGCGGATCATCTGGTTCGGCAAGGTCCACTACATCCACCCCAAGCTCTTCGAGCGCGACGCGTGGATGTACCGCGAGTATCAGCGCAAGGAAGTCATCCTGCTCATGCAGCAGGTGCGCTCATGCCGGGACGTGTACGAAGAGTGGGCCCACCCGCGCGAGTTCATCCAGGCCGGCGTCGCGAACGTCGTGTACTTCTGGGACATCCTCGCGACCAACTTCAAGGGCACCATCCACGAGATGGCGCCCAAGTGGTTCGCGGAGATCGAAAAGGTCCCGCGCCCGGACATCAAGGAATACGGCAAGCTGCTCGATCGGCTCTACGAGATCGACAGCAAGCTGGCCGAGAACAAGCTCGAGGCGCCCCACCTCGCCGAGCAGGGTCTGGCGCTGGCGCTCGTGCGCACGGACCATCAGCGGCTTGAGAAGGCGGTTTCCAACTTCCGCGAGCGCGCGATCGAGCGCGCGGACCAGACGACGCAGGGCCTGATCAGCGTCGAGAGCCTGAGCTTCCAAATCCTGAACGTCGTGCCGACGCTGACGATGATGGATCCGATCCGCGAAGCGGCGTACAAGCTGGCCGTGCTCGCGGTGCGTGCGGCGGCTCGCGGCGGCGGCGGCGCGCTCGCCTGGGGCGGTCTGGGCGGTTTCAAGCGCGAAGCCTGGGCCGTCATCCGCACCGAAGGCCCCAACACCATCGCCGACATCATGATGGTGTTCATCAAGCGCCTGGGCATCATCCAGGGGCTCGGGCAGGGCTTCTTCAAGCGCGAGCTGGTCGTGCACATCATCCAGCAGTGCATCGACGGCGCCGCGGAAGTCTTCCGCGCGTTCGACGAGAACGCCGGCAAACCGCTGAGCGACGAGCAGTGGGACGCGATCCTCACCAACCGCATCGCCCAGTTCGCCGAGCACATCATCGGGTCCGTGCTGCCGACGGGCCTGGCCGACACGGCGCTCAAGACCTGGGCCAAGGCGATCGCCACCAGCGCCTCGGGCGCGCTGATCCGCGACTATCGCAACGCCGAGCAGACGAGCAAGAAAACGGGCGAGCCCGTCGGCGAGGTGCTCTGGAACGACGCGCCGACGATCATCATGCGTCTGGTGCAGTCGGTGCTCGTGGGGTTCTTCAACCGCCAGGGCCAGCGCATGACCGAGTACGCCCGCACGCAGGGCGTCTCCGAGACGCGCAGCTTCAAGGAAGCTTGGGACGTCGCCTCGAACACCACGGTCTCGTGGAACTCCGACTCGACGATCCGCCTCGCGCCCACCAGCGGGGCGCACTCGTACGAGGCCTCGAAGTTCGAGGTCGCGATCGACAACATCCGCTCGGGGCGCCTCAAGCCGCTGACGACCGATTTCTACAACAAAGAGGGCTGGCCCGACACGAACCTTGAGCCCGCCGTCGCCGCGGGCGTCCGGCGCTACTGCGACCACTTCAAGCGCTACATCCTCGCGCACAAGCCCAAGAACACGCGCCTGCGCCATGCCACGGGCGAGGCCCGCGGCGCGAAAGAGCCCAAGGTCATGGAGGTGCACGCGAAGACCTCCGACAACCCCAAGTACAAGGATCAGGACAAGCTGGGCCTCGTGCTCAAGCCCACCACCGACCCCAACCGCAAGCCCGGCGACGGACCCGGGCCCGAGGACACGCACAAGAACTACGACGCCGCCATCAAGGGCTGGAACAAGTACGCCAGCGAGATGCGCTCCAAGGGCGTGATCGTCCTGGAGAACGGCGTGGTCACGCACCCGACGCAGATCAAGCGCTGGGTCAAGATGAAGACCGCGGGGCTCTCGCCCACCGAGCAGGAAACCGTGCTCAAGGTCATGAACCAGCTCTCCAAGAGCACCGCGTGGGACCTGACCGACGCCTCGTCCCGCAAGGGCGTCGACAACCTCATCGCACACGGCGTGATCACCGAGGCCGAGTACAACACCTTCGTCCGCGTCATGAACGCCGCGAAGGTCGGGTACTACGCCGACTTTGACATCGCCGACATGGTCGACGGCAACTCAGGCCGAGCGATCTGGTTCGGCAACGACAAGGACGAGGGTCAGGACCTCGCGCTGGCCAACCGCCGCGCGGCCAACAAACTTTGGATGGAAGACTGGAAGGGCGAGACCCGCGAGGACAACTCGCAGGGCAAGCCCATGACCGAAATCCCTGGCGCCGAAATGGGCCATGGCGTCTCCGAATCGCTCCGCAAGAAGGCCGAAGCGGGCAGGCCTATTTGGGCCGACAGGACCATCGTTCCCGTCGCCGAGGGCTTGGGCATCGGGCCCGGCGGCCAAGTCCGCAGCTTCAAGTACGAGCCAACGCCCGACGACATCGCCGCGGCCATGAAGGACAAGAACGGGCGCGCGCTCGAGCCCTATGGCCCCGAGTTCAACGACAATCTCTCCCAGATCGTCCACGCCAAGATCGTCAAGCAGTTCGAGGGCTGGGTGAAACTGCAGCTTGCCAAGAACGGGGTGGAGTATCTCGACCCCTCGCAGCGCTACGGGCAGGTGCAGACGGAGATCAAGGTCGCCGCCAAGCGCCAGCGCCCCTCGCGGGCTCAGGGCGTCGAGGTCACCGCGCGCCAGCTCGAGACGGTCATCAACATGCACATGCCGGTGGTGGTCATCGACGAGCCCGGGCTGGTCGACTCGCCCAAGGAGCTGGACGTTCTGAACAGCCTTCGGCACCGCGGGCTCAAGGTTGCGCCGCACGATGTCGCGCGCACGTTCAAGCCCGGCCTCTCGCCTTACGACGTCGAGCGCTGGTGGCGCGACGGGATCTTCGCGGGCGTCTCGCCTAAGGGCCTGGTGATCGCCGCGATCCACGACAACCGGCGCTTGCTTGCAGACACGCTCGAGAAGATGCTCGCCGCGTGCCGGCAGTGCAACGGGTTCAACCCCGACGAGCACGACGGCGTGGCGCAGGACGCGGGCTATCGCGTGCACTGGGAGCTCTATTCAGCGTACAAGCCCGTGACACGCGACTTCATCGTCAACTGCTTCGGGCCCGACGAGAACGGCCTGCCGTTGCCCCCCGCCAAGGGCAAGGACCCGTACGCGAACATCCGCGCCGACCTCACGAGCGCCAAGCCCCCCAAGGGTCGGGAGCACTGGGCATACTCGCTCATCAATTGGGTCCATTCGTTCTCGCCCGACAAGGGCGCGTACGGGCCCGTGCTGGGCATGCGGCTCATGGACGTCTGGGAGGACCCCAAGACCGACAAGCTCATATACACGCCCGCGAAGCTGCTGGGTTTCACCGTCGCGGTGTTCTACGAGGGCCTGGTGGCGAGCCCGACGGAAGTGACGCCGTACCTGACGGCGAAGAAGGCGCTGGCCGAGAAGAAAAAGGGCTGACCGGGGCGGGGGACGCGCACTTCAGCGCAAGCCGTAGATTCTCTTGAGACGCACGACATCGTCCGACCGACTGACCAGCGGTGCGGAGCCAAGAAGCTCCGCGGGGTCGATCGCGGCGCCGTCGCCTCGCTTGGGGAGTGGTGTCGTACGAATCTCCAGATGCAGGTGCGGCGGCGTGTTGGACGCGTTCCCGCTGTTGCCAGCCAGGGCGACGGGCGCGCCCGCCATGTACGAAGCGCGACCTGCCGTCACTGACGCCAGGTGCGCGTACAGCGCGTAGAGGTTCTCGGCGCCGTGTCTGCGCGCAAGGCTTATCGCCTCCGGGTCCAAGAGCTTGAGAACCAGACACAGGCCGTAGCCGCTGATGACGCCCTCGAACTCAAACTGACAACCGCAGACCGCAAAGCACGGCGTGCCGACGGCGGCGTAGAGATCCCATCCGCCGTGGCGCTTATGGCCGCCGCTCCGGACCATCCCGAACGTACCACCGAGCGGGCTCGCGACGGTGTTCAGTCGCGACGTGATGCCCGGAAGTTCGACATAGGCGTCGAGCTCAGCGCGACGCAGGATCATGACCTTGAGCGGATCGTGCATCTGACGCCTGCGCCTCAGATCTTCTCCCACGCCTCGCCGTCGAGGTTGGGGAAGCAGACCTTGCATGAGCCCTTCTGGAGGCCGACGAGCCGCGCGAAGCCTTTGTCGTCGAGCGTGCCGTGGTATTCCTCTTTGTCAGGGCCGACGACGTAGTACGCCTCACCGGCGATGGGCTTGTCGTCCTCGCCGACGAGTTCGATCTCGATCCAGGCCAGGCCCTTCTCTTTGCTGTCCTGCTCGGCCTTCTTCTCGGCCTGAATCTTCTGCTGGCCGTACTTGCTCTTGGGGTCCTTCAGGTCGCGCGCCTTCGCCACCGCGACCTCGACGGGGTTGGCCTCGTCGGCATCGTGCGGCGCCGTCGGCGCCTGGGGCGCGACGATCGAACCGGCCGTTCCACTCTTGGCGCTGGGCATCGCGGGGCTCCGTTCAACCGACGTTTGTGATCGCGCCCTTCACCGTGAGCGCGGTGTCGGCCTTGACGTTGGTGACCATGCCCTTGACGTCGCACGTCGCGGTGCTCTCGAGCTTGGCGCCCGCGGTGCCCTTGATCTCGGCGTTCGCGGTCGCCTCGGCCTTGAAGTTGCCCGTCGCCTTGACCTTCGTGTCGCCTGTGCTCTCCAGCTCGATGTTGCCCGTCGTCCCGATCTTGATCCCGCCGGACTCGATCGCGATGTACGACTGCCCCACCTTCACCGTCACGTTCGTCAGGCCCTCGATGACGATGTTGTCAGCCTTGAGGTAGTGGTTCTCCTTCACCACCGTCGACTGGTTCTTCATGAACTCTTCGATGACGTCGCCCGTCACCTTCAGCGACTTGCTCTCGCCGATCTCGCGCGCCTCTTTCTTCGCGACCTTCTCGTGCACGTCGGTGTCGACCTTGACGAACAGGTTGCCGCCGATCGTCACGTGCGAGTCCGCGTCGACCTTCTCAAACTTCTTGTTCTTGACGTGCAGGTGGCGATCGTCGCCGATCGTTTCGAACCGGTCGTTCTTCACGCGGATGTCGAGGTTCTTCTCCGCGTGGATGAAGATCTGCTCGTCGCCCTTCTTGTCCTCAAATCGCAGCTCGTTGAAGCCCGAGCCGCCCTTGCTCGTCGAGCTCTTGAAGGTCGTGATCGTCGGCATCGACTTGGGGTCGTACGGCGGCGGGTTCTCGTTGTTGTACACCCGCCCGGTCACGATCGGCCGGTCCGGATCACCCTCGAGAAACTCGACGATGACCTCCTGCCCGATCCGCGGGATCGACATCCATCCCCACTTCTTGCCCGCCCACGCCTGGCTCACGCGCACCCAGCACGAGCTGTTCTCGTCGCCCTTGCTGTAGCGGTCCCAGTGGAACTGCAGCTTGACGCGCCCCCACTCGTCGGTGTCGATCTCCTGACCCGCCTTGCCCACGACGATCGCCGTCTGCGGGCCGGCGATGATGGGCCGGGGCGTGATCCGCGCGGGTCGGAAGCTTCCGAGCTCCGTGCGCATCGCGGTGAACGCGACGCTGTAGTTCTTCGCGCCGCTGCCGCCGCCCTGCTGCGAGCCGTACTCATCCGTCTCGGCATGGACCACCGTGCCGGTCACGAGCAGCTGCTTGCCGGTGAGCGGATCGTGCTCGATCACCTTCATCGTGGCGCCCACGGCAATCCCGCGCGCATCGCCCCGCCCGCGGATCACCTCGTGCCCCACCTGCAGCTCTTCGAGCCGAATCTTCGCCAGCGACTGCCCCTCGGGCGGCTTGTCGTACTCGCCCGGATAGTCGTACATCGCGAACTTCGACTGCTCGTGCGAGCGAGCGATCTGAGCCTTGGCCAGGAGCTTCGTGTTCACCTTCGTGAAGTCAAAGTCGTTGACGGCATACTCGCCGGGCTGGATCTCCTGCTCGACGATGATCTCCTGGATCGTTTCGCCGCGGCTCTTGTCCTCGCTCACGGGCGCGAGGGGGATCTCGGCGTAGCCGGGCGTGTCCTTGCTGGCCGCAGGGCTGTCGGCCAGCACGACGGTGTGCTTGCCGTTCTCGTGCTTGAAGAAGTACGAGATGCCCTCTTCCTCCATCAGCCGCGAGATGAAGTTGAAGTCCGTCTCGCGGTACTGCACGATGTACTCGCGCTTCTCGTAGCTCGCGCTCAGGCCGCGCTCGGGTTTCTCCATCCCGTTGTCGGTCAGGATCTTCTCGATCAGGTCCGGGATCGCGATCTTCTGGAAGATCCGGCAGTTGCTCGCGCGCGTCAGGAACCACATCTGCGGCACGATCGTCAGCCGATACTGCGCCAGCGCCCCCCAGTACCCCGTCTGCGTCACCCGCGACACAAACCCGTTGAAGTAGCGCTCGGGGTCGGTCCCCGCGACCTTGTACACGCCGGTCTGCTCGATCCGCACCGTCACGTTCTGGCCGACCAGCTTGTTGAAGTCGATCTTCCGCTCTTCGCTCTGACACTCGGCCTCGAACTCGAACAACCGGCCGAGCTGCTCCACTGCGCGGAAACGCACGAGCAGGAGCTTGTCCTCGCCCAGCGGCGTCGAGATCGCCATATGCCGCGTGGCCTGCGTGTACTTGGGCATCGATCCGCC
Source organism: Planctomycetota bacterium (assembly GCA_033763435.1). Classification (GTDB taxonomy): domain Bacteria; phylum Planctomycetota; class Phycisphaerae; order Phycisphaerales; family UBA1924; genus JANRKN01. The sequence continues at coordinate 6,913 of JANRKN010000050.1, read as the reverse complement.
GCCTTTCTCCGAACTCACCCCACCCGCTTTCCCACCCGATTCCCCGCCCGATTCCCCGCCCGATTCCTCACCCGTCTCCGCGCCCGCACATCACCTGCGCGACATCCCGGCGCCCCCGCGCCGCCGGTCGCTCGCCGCCGACCTCGCCCCACCCCAAGCCGGCACCCGCCGAGGGCTCACTCGAACGTGTAGACGAAATCGCCGTCCTTCACGCCCGCGTGCACCTTGGAGATAGGCCTGCCTTCCATCAACCGCACCAGGAACTCCCGCGAAATCGTCGGCAGTACGGTGTGTGTCAGGATCGCATCCACCGCACGCGCCCCGCTCTCGGCCTCCGAGCACCGGGCCGCGACCAGCTCCACCACGCTCTCGTCGTACGTCAGCGGCACCTTCTGCGTCGTCATCATCCGCTTCTGGATCCGACCGATCTGCAGATGGATGATCTGCCGGAGCATCTCGGGGCTGATCGGGTAGTACGGCACGCAGACCAACCGGCCCAGAAGCGCGGCAGGGAACACCTTCAGCAGCGGCTCGCGCAGCGCCTTGGCAATCCCCTCCGGCTCGGGCTTGAGCTCGGGGTCCTTGCACATGTTCATGATCAGGTCGCTGCCCACGTTGCTCGTGAGCAGGATGATCGTGTTCTTGAAGTCGATCTCGCGCCCTTCGCCGTCTTCCATCATGCCCTTGTCGAACACCTGGAAGAAGATCTCGTGCACGTCGGGGTGCGCCTTCTCGACCTCGTCGAGCAGCACGACCGAGTAGGGCCTCCGGCGGACCGCCTCGGTCAGGATGCCGCCCTCGCCGTAGCCGACATAGCCGGGGGGCGCGCCCTTGAGCGTGCTGACGGTGTGCGCTTCCTGGAACTCGCTCATGTTGATGACGATGAGGTTCTGCTCGCCGCCGTAGAGCGTCTCGGCGAGCGTGAGCGCCGTCTCGGTCTTGCCGACGCCCGACGGACCCACGAGCATGAACACGCCGATGGGCCGGCTGGGGTTGTCCAGGCCCGCGCGGCTGGTCTGGATGCGCTTGGCGATCGCCTCCAGCCCGTGACGCTGACCGATCACGCGCCGCTCGAGGATGTCCGCGAGCTTCAGCACGTTCTCGATCTCGTTCTTGACCATCTTGCCGACGGGGATGCCCGTCCAGTCGCCCACGACCGACGCGACCGCCTGATGATCGACGCTCGGCAGGATCAGCGGATTCTCGCCCTGGAAGGCCGCGAGCTCGCCCTGCAGCAGCTTGAGCTGCTCGAGCAGCTTCAGACGCTCATCCTCCGTCAGCGGCTTGGGCGCCTCAGCGCCCGGGGCGGGGGCGGCGCCGGCGGCCGCGGCCGCGGGCTTGGCGCTGCTGGCACCCGCCGCCTGACCGGCCGCGGTCTTGGGGTCGAGCGACTGCTCGCTGCCCGCGCGCAGCTTGGCCCGCAGGTCCAGGATCTTGTCGACGAGTTCGCGCTCTTTCGTCCAGTGGCTCTCGAGCTCGGCGAGGCGCGCACGCTCGGTCTTCAGCGACTCCTCGACCTGCGCGCGCCGCTCGGCGTGCTCCATGCCCATCGCGCTCTCGCGCTGCAGGATCTGCTGCTCGGTCTCCAGGCCCTGGATCTTCCGGCGCGAGTCATCGACCTCCGGCGGCACCGCGTGCTGGCTGATCGCCACGCGCGCGCAGGCCGTATCGATCAGGCTCACCGCCTTGTCGGGCAGCTGGCGCGCGGGGATGTACCGATGGCTGAGCCGCACCGCCGCTTCCAGCGCCTCATCGAGCACGAGCACGCGGTGGTGCTTCTCGAGCGTGCCCGCGAGGTTGCGGATCATCAGCAGCGCCTTGTGCTCGCTGGGCTCCTCAACCTTGATGACTTGGAAGCGCCGGGTGAGCGCGGGGTCCTTCTCGAAGTACTTCTTGTACTCGGCCCAGGTCGTCGCCGCGACGGTGCGCAGCGTGCCTCGCGCGAGCGCGGGCTTGAGCAGGTTCGCCGCGTCGTTCTGGCCCGCCGCGCCGCCCGCGCCGATCAGCGTGTGCGCCTCGTCGATGAACATGATGATCGGCTTGGGCGAGGCCTGCACCTCCTCGATCACCTGGCGCAGGCGGTTCTCAAACTCGCCCTTCATGCTCGCGCCCGCCTGCAGCAGGCCCAGATCCAGCGTCAGCAGCCGGACGTCCTTGAGCTGCGGCGGAACATCGCCCGCGTGGATCCGCAGCGCGAAGCCCTCGACCACCGCCGTCTTGCCCACGCCCGCCTCACCCGTCAGGATCGGGTTGTTCTGCCGACGGCGCATCAGGATGTCCACGCACTGGCGGATCTCTTCATCGCGCCCAACGATCGGATCGATCTCACCCTTGGCGGCCTTCTCCGTCAGGTCCACGCAGAACTTCTTCAGCGCCTCCTGCTTGCCCATCTGCGCCGGGGCCATCGCGCCCGAGCTCTCGCCCGGCGCCGCGCCCGAGAGGCCCGAGCCGTCCTGCGCGGGCATCGTCGCTTCGGGCGAGCCCTGCGTGATCTTCGTGAAGCCGTCGGAGAGCTGCTCCTCCTTGACCTTGTCAAACTCGCGCGAGATCGAGACGAGCACGCCCTTGAGCGAGACGGTCTTCATGACGCCGACCATCACGTGCCCGGTGCGCACCGCGCTCTCGCCGTACATCAGCGTCGCGTAGGTCCAGCCGCGCTCGACCGCCTCGCAGAGGTGGTTCGACAGGTCGCTGATGCTGCTCGCGCCGCGGGGCAGTCGATCGAGCGACGCGGTGACGTCGGCCGCGAGGCGCGAGACATCGAGCTGGAAGTGCTTGATGACGCGGTGCAGGTCCGAGTCGGGCTGCTGCATGACCTGGTGCATCCAGTGCACGAACTCGACGTAGGGATTGCCGCGGAGTTTGCAGAACACCGTCGCGCCCTCAAGGGCCTTGTACGCGAGGGGGTTCAGCTTGCCGAACAGCGCCGAACGGGAAATCTCCGCCATCGATCACCTCCGCAACGGGCGCCCGAAGTTTCGTGCGCCGTTCGTGTTCCAACTCAACCGCGCAGGACCAGGTCGCCCCGGTCGGGCGCGCCGGCCTTGGGGGCCGCGCCAATCCCATGTGTGCCGATCCACGTCGTCCAACCCAGGCGCGAGCCCATGCCCGTACGCCCGCCGTCGCCGAGCTTCGTGCCCGGCACCTCCGACCCCTTGAGCACCACGCGGGCCTCCCACGCAAGCTCGAGGTTGAAGTAGTTCTTCATCCACGCCCGCAGCCTTCCCGCGGCCTTGGGCGGGTCCGCTGGCCTCGGGCCCGGGCCCGCATCCACCGCGTCCACCGGGCAGAACCGCGCATAGTCCTCGAGGCTCATGGGCCCGAGCGTCAGCCCGATCATGCTCTGACGGTCCCAGACCTTCGACCCCGCGACCGCGCCCGCGCCCAGCGTCGAGCTCGCCCGCGAGCCGCCCAGCTTGCACTGATACTGCGCGGGCAGCTCGACCCAGCGCCCCGCGAACTCGCGCACCTGCGCACGCACGCCGAAGTAATCCGCGATCACGCTCAGCAGACCCTCGGCGTTCCGCGCCTGCGGCACGAGCCGCCCCGCGTAGAACATCTTCGCCGGGTCGGGCATCGCGTCGCGCCGGGCCAGCTGAGGCAGCCCCAGCCCGAACAGACTGCCCACGTAGATCGAGTACTTGTCGTCCTCCCACCGCCCGCCCGCGGTGCCCGCGATCACATCCCGCTCGCTCGCGCCCGGCTCGGGCACAGCGCGGTCAAAGCTCGCTGGCATCGAGTTCAGCGCCCACGCGCGGTAGAACAGACTCGCCATGCGATGGTTGAACACGTCAAAGAACCGCGACGTCGTCGGGTCGCGGTGGTTGCGCTCGCGGTCGCGCGTGTACTCGGTGAGATGCAGCGGCATCGGGCCGTTGGGACCGAGCAATCCGAAAAAGTTGATGAACAGCCGCGGCGGCCTCGAGCACTGATCGCTCGTCGCCCCCGCCATCCCGATCCCCGGCGAATGGCCCGCCGGGCGGAACTCGCTCACCGTGCAAGGCGAGAACGCCAGGCTCGGCTCCTGACAGAACCGCACCGGATCGTCGCTCACGCGCTGGCTCGCGCCGACCCGCGGCAAGTGGCGGAACGCGCACTCCAGCTGCCTCACCGCGCCGAAGAAATCAAAGCTCCACGGGCTCGTCCGCAGCCGCTCGAGCAAGTCCTGCCCGCGCGAGTACCGCCGGGCCGCGTCCTGCGTCCACGCGCTGGCGCGAGGGCCCGCGGGCGCGGCACCCTGCGCGGGCGTGCGACCACCCGGCGCGCCCGCCGGCGTGCCCCGCGTCGGGATCGGGCCCCGACCTCTCAGAAGATCGGCCGCTGGCCCAGCCTGGCGCCCCATCGCATGATCTCCCCTCGGTCGACGGTCTTCACGACCGTCTCCGTGAACGAGTTCAGACTCACATACCGCGCGAAGAACTGCTCCAGCACGCTGCCCAGAACAAACGCACCGCTGCCCGCAAAGCCGCTCTCATCCAGCAGCACGCTCACCTCCAGCCCGCGCGCAAACGCGATCGGGCCCCCCGCCTCGTCCGGCACGCGCCGCGTGATCGCCTGGCTCTGCACGCTCCGCACCGCCTCGACCTGCTTGCGGCTCGTCGCTTCGCCCGTGTCGGCGTACAGCTTGAGCACCTCGCGCAGCCCCGCCGCGCCCTCCCGCTCGTCCGAGTCGGTCAGCGACAGATAGTTCAGGCTCAGGTGGCTGATCAGCCGCCACGCCGCCTCGCCCTCGGCCGCGCTCAAGCGCGGCGCCGTCGGACCCGACATCACCATCACCCGCGTCACCGGCGCACCCACGTCCAGCGTGAAGTCCGTCGAGCCCTTGCCCACCGGCATCATCAGCGGCAGGTCGCGGTTCGTGCACAGCGCCTCAACGCCCAGCTGCTTCAGCTCCGCGCTGTAGGGCGTCGCCTTCGAATCCACGAGCGACACCCAGACCTCGCTCCCGCCATACCGCGAACGCGGGCTGCGCCGTTCGGTCTCGCTCAGCAGCCGCGGCACGCGGTTGATCGCGTAGAACGCCCCGCCCTCGACTCCGCTGACCGTGTCGTCGGTGTCGCGCGCGGCATAAAACGGCCTGAACTCGCGCTCCTCGCCCGTGCGCGAGCCATAGCCCGTCACACGCTGCACGCGATACACCTCAAAGTCCAGCGGGCGCGTCCGGTCGGGGATCACCTGCCACTCGTTGCTCCGGTCGGTCACGAACACCCGGTCGCAGCGCTTGGGGAACAGGTTCACCGCGGGCGTGCAGTACGGCGCAATGTGCGACGCATCCACCGCGCCCTCGAGCTGCTCATCCACCGTGTCCAGCAGCAGAATGATGTCGACCTTCGTCTCCGCGCACTGCTGCATCGCCGGCGCAAGGCCCTGGATCCGCGTGAACAGATACCGCTGGGGCAGCGCGAAGTACTCGTGCACAAGGCGATAGCCCTGGAAGCTCCGCGCGTCGTAGGGCAGCAGCGCCTCGTCGCGCGACATGCCCAGGCGCCTCACCGCGCCCTCATCGCCCGGCCCGGCCTCCAGCACGCTCTGCCATGCGACGCGCGCCCCGCCCGCGCGCGACTCCATCGCGCCCACGGGGCGAACCACCACGCCGCGGACGTGCCCGACGATCAGCTCGAACAGCCGGGGCGGCAGCACGTCCCCGCCGTGCAGGTGCAGGTCGAGATGTTCGAGCTTGGTCTTGTTGAAGGTCAGGCCCGGCGCCGTGAGGCTCAGGCGGATGCGGATCGCGCTGCGCACGCCCTGACCCGCGCTCATGGCCGCCGAACCCGCCCGCGGCATCGGCACCGCCTTGCCCACCGTCTTGTCCGCCGGCACCTGCAGATTCAGCAGCGCCATGTCGCGCGTGTAGTACTGCGCCTCTTCGATGACCATGGGCCACAGCGTCACGTCGTGCGCCGTGCGATACTCGCAGCTCGTCACGTCGCCCTTGCCCAGCACGCTGCGCAGCACCGTGCCCCGCGGCACGACGTACCCCTCCGCCAGCCCCGCCTCCTTGTAATCCGGCTCCAGCTGCGCGACGATCATCGAGGGCGTCGGGCCCAGATAGTGCGGATAGACGACCTCGAGCAGGTTCTGCGTAAAGCGCGGGAACTCGGCGTCGAGCTTCAGCTGCACGCGCGCCGACAGAAAGCTCATGCCCTCGAGCAGCCGCTCAACGTACGGATCGACGCACGGAAAATCGTCGAGCGCCAGCCGCCCGGCCACCTTCGGAAACTCGCGCGCGAACTCGGTCGCCACCGTCTGAAGGTGCCGAAGCTCGCGGTCGTAATAGCGCAGCAGTCTCGTGTCCATACCGCTCCGTCACCTTCCCCGTCGCCGACCACCCCGAACCCTGTGCCTTACCCGCGCTCCTTCAGCTCGCACTGGCCCGTGTCAAGGTCCAGCTCGGTCCGCACGAACAGCGCCTCGGGCATGGGCAGCGGGCACATGTCGCCGCTGATCTCGAAGGCCACCAGCGTCGGCTGGCTCTCGCGCTTGTTCTCGACCGCGCGGACCGCCAGGCCCATCTTCATGATCCGCGGCTCGAAGGCCTCGATGGCTTCCTTCACGACGTACTCGAGCCGCACGCTCCGCAGCGTCTCGACGCTCAGGCCCGTGAAGTCCAGGATGCCGTAGTTCAGCACGCTCTTGGCGACGAGCGGGAACTGATGGATCTCGTCAAAGTCCGGCTTGCTGGGCGTGTTCATCAGCCACGACAGGTCGCGCAGCACCGCCTCGCGGAGCTGTCGCATCGACATCACCCGCCGTTCGCGGCTCTCGCTCTTGGCCTGCGGCTCGTCGTCGCGCAGACGATCGAGCAGCGCCGGCTGCAAGCGTTCACCTGTCGTCAACTCCGCCACGCGTCAGACCCTCCGCGATCCCGATCTCTTCGCACGTCTTTCGAGCCCCACTCAGGCCCCACTCAGGC
>JANRKN010000049.1:0-24358 GCA_033763435.1 Planctomycetota bacterium | reverse complement strand
GACCGGGTACTCGATCTCGCGGAGGCGATAGAGCTGCCGGGCGCGCTTCATGATGAGCTGCTGGAGGTTGAGCTTGGCGTCGTCGCGCTGCTCGAGGGGCGTGGTGTCCTCGTCGTCCTCGGGCAGCTCAGCGTTCTTGCGGGCGCGCTTGAGCTCGTCGAGCGAGACGGCGATGGTGAGCTTGTCCTTGGCCCAGGCCGAGAGACGCTTGAGGCCGTACTCGCCGTCGACGAACTCATCGAGCCCGTCGAGGTCGGTCGAGTCGATCTTGTCCTCGGCGGCCTGGATGAGCATGCGCTTGACGTGGGCGCGTTCCTCGGCGCCGCCCTCGCGGATCTCCTGCGGGTTGAGCTCGACGCCGAACTTCGAGCGCGCCCAGGAGATGAGGCCCGCTGAGTCAAAGTCCACGGCGATCTCGGAGCCCTCGAGCGGGATGTACTCGCCCAAGGTCACGTCGATGTTGGTCCGCGCGTCGGCCTTGGCCTCGGTGCGGATGGCCATTTCCATCTCGACGCGGTCGCGGCCCTTGAGGCGCTCGTGCGGGACGGAGGTGTCCAGTCGCGCCTTGGCAAACTCCGCGGCGCAGATCGCGGCGTAGTCGGGGTCGGTGTACTCCTCGATCGCGTCGCGCACGGCGCGGCCGATCCAGTCGAGCAGCAGGCCCTTCACGTCGCGGCCTTCGAGCACGCGCTGGCGCAGGCCGTAGAAGGTCTGACGCTGATACTCCATGACCTCGTCGTACTCGAGCACGGTCTTGCGGATCTGGAAGTTGCGCTCTTCGACCTTGCGCTGGGCGCGCTCGATCGCGCTCGAGACCCAGGGGTGCTCGATGGCGTCGCCTTCCTTCATGCCAAAGCGCGACATGAGGCGCATCTGCGACTCGCCTCCGAAGAGCTTCATGAGGTCGTCTTCGAAGGAGACGAAGAAGCGGGTCGAGCCCTTGTCGCCCTGGCGGCCCGAGCGGCCTCGGAGCTGGTTGTCGATGCGGCGCGCCTCGTGGCGCTCGGTGCCGATGACGTGCAGGCCGCCCAGGTCTTCGATGCTCTCGTACCAGCGGAGGTTGTGGAGCAGGAAGCGTCCGGACTTGTCGAGCTCGGCGCGGAGCTCATCGGCCTTCATGCGGTCGATCGCCTTGTCGTCGAGCCAGGTGCTCTTGCCCGCCCAGTGGCGGAGCAGCTTCAGCTCAAGGTCGGCAAAGGGCATCTCCCCGGCCTCACGCTTGGGGATGCCCAGCTCGGCCGGCGCGACCTTGCGGTAGACGCCCTCGCGGAGCTGTTCGACGGTGGATTCGACCGTGACGGTGCGGGGCGCGATGCCCCGGCGCAGCCAGTGGTCGAGCAGCGTTTCGCGGGTGATGGCGCCGAGCTTGATGTCGGTGCCGCGGCCGGCCATGTTGGTCGCGATCATGACCGCGCCGAGCTGGCCGGCGTCTTCGACGATGTTGGCCTCGCGCTCGTGCTGCTTGGCGTTGAGAACCTCGTGCTGCACGCCGTACTTCTGGGTGAGCATCTTGGAGAGCATCTCGCTCTTCTCGACGCTGGTGGTGCCGACGAGGATGGGGCGGCCCACGTCGTGGAAGGCCTTGATCTCGTCGACGATCCAGTTCCACTTGTCGCGCTCGCCCAGGAAGACCATGTCCTGGAAGTCGCGTCGGGTGACGGCGCGGTTGGTGGGGATCGCGACGACGTCGAGCTTGTAGATGTCGTTGAATTCCTGCGCTTCGGTGTCGGCGGTGCCGGTCATGCCCGCCAGGCGCTTGTACATCTTGAAGAAGTTCTGGATCGTGATCGTCGCGACGGTCTGGGTTTCCTGCTTGATCGGCACCTTTTCCTTGCACTCGACCGCCTGGTGCAGGCCGTCGGACCACTGCCGGCCCACCATGGGGCGGCCCGTGTTCACGTCGACGATCACCACGCCCGGCTGCACGCGCCCGGTCGCCTGATCGGGCACCTGCATGACGACGTAGTCCTTGTCGCGCGTGTACACCACGTGGGCGCGCAGCGCCTGCTCGACGAGGTGGGGCAGGTCCATGTTCTGCTCGACGTAGAACGAGCCCAGCCCCGCGACGCGCTGCGCCTCGGCGATGCCGTCGTGCGTCAGGTGCGACTGCTTACGTTCCATCGCGACTTCGTAGTACTGCACGTGCTTGGTGCGCTCGGCTTCGAGGCGCGGGAGATCGGCCTTGAGCTCCTTGATGAGGCGCTCGAACTCGGGGATCCGGCCCCGGTCGCGCGTCTGGCGGATCTCGCCCTCGTAGCCCTTGATCTTCTTCTTGCAGTCGCTGACGCGGTCGTCGGCCGTCTGCCAGGGGCGCTGCTTCTCGACCAGGTGGCGCGCGATCCGGTCGGCCAGCTCGTAGCGGGGCTGGTCGTCGTGCGCGCTGCCCGAGATGATGAGCGGGGTGCGGGCCTCGTCGATGAGGATTGAGTCAACCTCGTCGACGATCGCGAAGTTGCGCCGACGCTGGACCTGCTCCTCGGCCCGGCGCTTCATGTTGTCGCGGAGATAGTCAAAGCCGAACTCGGCCGTCGTGCCGTAGACCACGTCGCAGCGGTACATGATCCGCTTGACGTCCTCGGGCTGCATGTGGATCGGGTGGATCGCGCCGACGGTCAGGCCCAGGGCCCAGAAGTAGGGGAAGGTCCAGTCGCGGTCGCGCTGCACGAGATAGTCGTTGACGGTGACGACATGGACCTTCATCCGCTGGATGACGGCGAGGTACGTCGCGAGGGGCGCGACGATCGTCTTGCCTTCGCCGGTCTTCATTTCGGCGATCTTGCCCTGGGTGAGGACCATGCCGCCGATGAGCTGCACGTCGAACGGGCGGGCGCGGAAGGGGGGGCGGCTCTCGGGATAGAGCTCGCGGACGGCCTCGTAGATCTCGTTGGGGATCTCGATCTGCATGTAGCCCGGGACGGCGTCGGAGCAGCCCTGGAACGGGCCGATGGGCTCGGCGGGGGCCTTCGCGTCGGCCTCGGCCCGGAGGCGGGCGTAGGTCTCGCGCAGGCGCTCGGGCAGGAGCGCGGGGTCGAAGTTGCGCTTGGGGTTGAAGATCTGGCGGATGCCGACCGCGCGGTCCATGGCTTCGCGCGCAACGGCGAAAGCCTCGACCATGAGGTCGTCGGCCTTCTCGCCCTTGTCCAGGCGCGCGCGGAACTCGTGAATCTTGCCGCGGATCTGCTCGTCGGTCAGGGCGCGGGTCTTGTCCTCGATCGAGTTGATCGCGTTGACGCGCTGCGTGTACTTCTTGACGAAGCGCTCGTTGCGCGTGCCGACGATGCGGTTGATGATCGGGCCCAGAATCGGAATGTCAGCCATGGGAAGCGTGTCCTTGGGAACGCGCGCCCGGCTCGCGGTCGAGGCCGCGGCGGACGCAGAAATGCGGGGATGCAAGGCCCGACGTCATGGAGCGCCGGTGAAGCGTTCACCGCGCCCGAGGTTTGGGCCTCGCGGACTCTGCAGGATGCGGGAAGGAGAGGAACTCGGCCCCGGCGCAAGGCGCGGGCGCGAGGATGGCGCGGCCTCAGGCCTGCGCGGGCGGGGGCAGGTTGTGCAGGCTCTCCATGAGCGCGGCCCGGAACGCCCGCGCGCCCGTCAGGTCATCGCGGTTCGAGAGGGGCCAGTCGCGGGGCTCGGGGCCCCGGAGCGTGAGGCGCCAGTCGGTGGTGTCGAGCTTCTGCTCGCGCCGCTGGACCAGCAGACGGATGGTCTGGACCGCGGCCTCGGAGATGATCCGGATGGTGGTCCGCTCGTGCGCGGGCAGGGCGCGGACCGAGTCGGCGACGATCGCGGCGACCGCGGCGTTCACCGCGAGGGCCAGGAGCAGCGCGGTCGAGATGGCGCCGCGGGCCAGCGCGGGGCCGGTGGCCTTCGCGACGGCGGGGGGCTCAGGATCTCGATGCGTCCACGCCAATCAGGCCAACTCCGAAGGGCCACGCTCCCAAAGAACTCGCCCGTGAAGCACTCGCCTGGTGCCGGAGAGGGCACGGGCGTGAGCGAGTCTGTACGCACGCGACGGGGTAAAGGGTCAACCCCGACGGGTGTGTCCGGGAGAATATCGGCCCGGCGGGGCGGGCGCCCGGCCTGAATGGAGGAAAATCGGGCGGTCCGGGGGCTGGCCCGGCGTTGCCGACGGCACAACAGGTCGGGGGGAAGACCTGCCGCACACGAGGCCAAGTCCATGATATTGTGGACCCCGCCCCCGAGGCGCGTCCGATACCTGAGTTCGCAGTCGTGTGACTGCGTCGGATCGGAAGCCGAGGCCGGGCGCCGGGGAGAGTCGCGATGCACGACAGCTCCGAGCCCCGTCCAGGCAACGACCCGGCGACGACGCCGAACGCGGTGTCGCAGGACAATCCCCCCGGCCCTCCAGCGCAGGATGCCAAGATGGTCGCTACACGCCAGAGTCTGCCCGCCACCCGCGAGTCGCTCACGCACAAGTTCGCGATCGCCCGCCATGAGGGCTATCTGACGATCGGGCTGTACGCCGACGGGCGCCCGGGCGAGATTTTCATCAAGATTGCCAAGGAAGGCTCGACGATCTCGGGGATGGCGCAGGCGTTCTGCCGGGCGTTCAGCCTGGCGATTCAGCACGGGCTGACGATCAACGAGGCGGTCAAGCGCTTCAAGGGCATGCGCTTTGAGCCGATGGGCGAGACGAACAACCCCGAGATCCCCGAGGCGCAGTCGATCGTGGACTATGTTGCCCGGTATCTCGAGATTCACTTTGCCGAGGGCAAGCTGACGGACGGTCCGCGTCGGATCTGATCGACTTCCGAGGCGGGTCGAGCGCCCGTCCATTGCGCTGTCAGCGCGGAACGCGATCGGGCGGGAATCGTTCCCCCGGGAACGCTTCGGCCGCGACTTGATTGAGCAGCCCCGCGACGGGGTCGAAGTCTTCCAACAGCTGGCGTTCGCCGACGCTGATTGACCACTCGTTGCACGAGAAGCACAGCACGATCTGGGCGATCGGGTTGCGACGTTCGTCGAGAAGTGTGATCCGCACGTCGTCGGTGAACACGCAGGGCTTGGCGTCGTCCCAGACGTAGCTGGCGTCACTGAGGATCGCCTCGCGGAGACCGGCGAGTGTCGCGGGCGAGAGGTTCTTCCCCGGCACAGGCGCGAGGCTGAGAATCGGGAGCGCCGGGTCGGGCGGGAAGCGCTGGGTTTCGGCCAAGGCCGTACGGGCCAGGCGAGCGGCGATGTCGCGCCCAAGGGCCCGCTGCACGCGTGAGTCGGGCGGGCGCGCGATGAGGTACACCGCGCCCGCGGCCAAGGCCAAAGAGACGCTCACACCCATCCACCACCGAAGGTGCCAGAACGGGCCGAGCATGTTCCGTCGAGGCCGCACCAGAGTTTCGGATGCGCGAGCATCCGGGCGGTTCGGCGACGCGCCAAACTCACACCACGCGGTTGGGCGGTTCAAGGCCGGCGAGGACGGCGCGGGCGTTTTCGCAGACCAGTCGCGTCATCATGCCGCGGGACCACTGGCTGGCGCTGCCGATGTGCGGGCTGAGGACGCAGTTGTCGAGGTTGATGAGCCCGGGGTGGACCCGGGGCTCGTCCTCGAAGACGTCCAGCCCCGCGCCCCAGATCTTCTTCTGTGTGAGCACGTCGACCAGGGCGGCCTCATCGACGACCGGCCCGCGGGCGGTGTTGACGAGAATCGCCGAGGGCTTGAGGAGCGCGAGCTGCGCGGGGCCGATGAGCCTGCGCGTGTCGGGCGTCAGGGGCGTGTGGATGCTGACGACGTCGGCGGTTGAGAGGCCCTCTTCCATCGAGACGCGGCGGGCGCCGAGCGGGGCCATCTCAAAGTCGAGGTGACGCTGGCGGGCGACGTAGGTGACGCGCATCGCCCAGCCGATCGACCGGAGGGCGGTCGCGTAGCCGATGCGACCGGCGCCCAAGATGCAGAGTGTCCGGCCCGTGAGGTCCAGGCCCAGAAACTCGTCGGGCCCGAGTGGACCGACCTTGGGGTACTCGGCGCTGCGCGCGAAGCGATCGGCGATGTTCAGCCGGCGCGCGACCGCGAGGATCAGCGCCCAGGCAAGGTCGGCGGTGCCTTCAGTCACCGCGCCCGGCGTGTTGCTGACGGCAATGCCCCGGCGCTTGCATTCGGCCAGATCGATGTTGTCGGTGCCCACCGCGAAGTTGCAGACCGCGCGGAGCGAGGGGCCCGCGGCATCGAGAAACTCGGCGTTGACCTTCTCGGAGACCCAGGTGACAGCGACAGATGCGCCCCGGACGAACTGAAGCAGCTCGGCGCGGTCGAGGGCGCGCGTGCCGCCCATCACGACCTCGGCTCCGGGCAGGTCGATCGTGGGCGGGACGCTCCGGCAGAAGGCGACACGGGGGCGGGAGACGGGGTTGGCGCTGGGGGTACGCTCGCTCATGCCCGACGGTACGGAGGCACGCGGCATGCGATTGGTCTGCTGGAACATTCTGCACGGCGGCTCGTCGCGCCGACTTCCGCTGATTGCCTTGGGCCTCGCCGAACTCCGCCCTGATGTGGTGGTTCTGACCGAGTTTCACCGCGCCAAGGGGGGATCGATCCGGGCGGTGCTCGCGGACCTTGGGCTCACGCATCAGGCGGACTCGCACGGACACGCAGCCCACCCGGCAGCCCACCCGACGGCCAAGAACGGCATCCTGATCGCGTCACGCTGGGAGCTGAAGGACGTTTGCCCCGGACCGGCCGAGGCGCTGGGCGCCGACGCGCCGCGGTGGCTCGAGGCGTGCGTCCGGCCCGGGAGCGGGTGGCCCCGGGGGCTGTGGGTCGGCGGGCTGCACATCCCTGACGATTCACGCCCGACGGCGCGGGCGCGGGTGTGGGGGCATGTGCTGGAGCGGGCGCGGGTATGGAAGGATGCGGACGCGGTGCTGGCGGGAGACTGGAACTCGGGCCGGCACTTTGTGGACGAGCCGGGCGCGACGTTCTCCTGCACGGCCAACTTGGGCCGGCTGTGGACGATGGGGTATCGCGACGCCTTCGAGAGCGGGGCGGGGCGAAGCGGCGGCGTGCGGGGGGCGACGTGGATCGCGCCTGCGGGGTGGATGCCTTCGGGGCTGGCGTCTGGGGATTCTGGAAGAGATTGGGCGAGGTCGCGGGACGCGATTGCGGGTCTGCCGCAGGGGAAAGCAGGGTTCCGGATCGACGCGGTGCACCTGTCGTCAAGCGTGGCGGCGGGGGCGTATCGGCTTGAACAGGCCGATTCCTTGCGGGAAATGGGGATTTCAGACCACTCGGCCCTGATGGTGGAGTTGGGGGCGCCGGGGGAGGGGGTCTGAAAAACGTCGCCTCCCGCATGGGATTTTGAGTTTTGCACAATGCCCGCTGACTTGAAACTGTGCGAGCGCGAGAGTACAACATGGATGAATCAACCGGGAGGCCCTGATTTTCAGGGCCACACACACGTCCGATCGCACTCGATGATCGGAACTGATGGAGAAAACGATGGCCACGAAGACCAAAGCGAAGGCGAAACCCGTTGCCGCCCCCAAGCCCCCGAAGCTGAGCGCCTCGTCGGGCCCCCGCAAGAAGAGCGAGCTGTTCACGGTGATCGGCGCGCACACGGGCCTGGCTCGCAAGCAGGTCGCGGGCGTGTTCGAGGTGCTGGGCAAGGTGATCGCGGTCGACCTCGCGAAGCCCTCGGCCGGCAAGAACAAGGTCTTCGTCGTCCCCGGGATGATGAAGATCACGGCGATTCACAAGCCCGCGACGAAGGCGACGCAGAAGCCGAACCCCTTCAAGCCGGGTGAGATGATGGAAGTCAAGGCCAAGCCCGCGCGCACGGTGATCAAGGTGCGCCCGCTCAAGGGCCTCAAGTCGATGGTCGCCTGATCGGGCGTCCTCGGCTCCACGGAACAACCGCCGCCGGCGGACCACGTCGGTCCATCGCTCCGGCGCGGCGTGCAACGCTCGCTCATCCTTTCGGCGGAACGCCCGGCACGGGCGAACGCCTAAACAGGATGCCCGGCTGATTCGAAGGGACGCGAGCTCGCACGACGCTTCACCGGACGCACGCACTCCGGCGGAATCACGGTCGATCACAGCCCCTGCGCCCCGATCGGGACGCGGGGGCTGTGCGTTTTGGAGGCGCGCGTTCTGGAGCGGCGCGTCGCGGCGGGCAAACTCGCGTCAGTGGCTCGGGTGATGATGGCTCGTGTGCCGGCGTTCGCCGCGCTTGCCCGAGATGAGCCCGTCGAAGATGAAGATCGCGGCCAGGCCCGCGAGCAGGATCGCGACGCCCGCGTTGAGGACCGCCGGGTTGAAAGCGCCGGACTCGAGCGTCCATCGGCCGTTGAGGGCGGCGCGAACGCCGGTCAGGATCTGAAGCGCGAGCGCGGACAGGGTGATCGTCATGACGACCAGCATGGGCCCGGCGGCGAACCAGTACTTCTTGCCCGAGCGTTTGAGCCAGACGGTGACGCCCAGAAGCGTGAGGGCGGCGAGGAGCTGGTTGGACGTGCCGAAGAGCGTCCAGAAGGCCTGCCAAGAGCCCGCGTCGGCGGTGCGGAGGATGAGGAACGGAACGCTGACCGTGGCGAGCGCCGCGGCGAACCCGACCGCGCCCGCGCGCAGGCGTCCGACCTTCGCGGCGGTCTGGCCCGTGAGTTCCTGGATGAGATAGCGTCCGAGGCGGACGGAAACGTCGAGGGTGTCGAAGACGAAGGTTGCGACGGCGAGCGTGCCGAAGGTTTGCGCGACCTTGAGATGCTCGGGGCCCACGAACTGGGTGATGAAGGAGGCGATGCCGGCGCCGAAGATGGCGTTGGGCGATTTGCCGGTGGTGTCGGCGGGGAGGAGGATGAGGACGGTCGCGAGGGCGATGATGGCGACGAAGCCTTCGAGGAGCATGGCGCCGAAGGCGATGGGTGTGCAGTGGGTCTCTTTGTCGATTTGCTTGCTGGTGGTTCCGCCGCAGACGAGGCCATGGAAGCCGGAGCAGGCGCCGCAGGCGATGGTGACGAAGAGGAAGGGGAAGAGCAGGCCGGTCATGGCGGGTGCGTCGGCGTGGTTGGTAATGAAGGCCCAGAGTCCGGAAAGCTCCTGCGTGACCGGCTCGCGGAGCATGGGTTGTTCGATGGAGCGTCCGCCGAAGAGGACGCCGAGGGCGCCGACGGCGAGGGTGGCGTAGAGCATGAAGCCGCCGAGGTAGCCGCGGGGCTGTTGGAGGGCCCAGACGGGGAGCATGGAGGCGGCGAGGCAGTATCCGAGGAGGATCGCGTGCCAGGCGGCGATGGGGAGGACGAGGATCTCGCTGATGCGTGTGCCTGCCCAGACGGCGCCGAGCGTCGCGGGGACGAAGATGATGGTGGCGATCGAGAGCGGGAGCTTGGCGTAGCGCTGGAGGAGGCCCATGACGATGGCCAGGAGCAGATAGAGGACGCTGGAGGCCGCGACGGCGCCGCCGGGGTTGAAGGTTGCGCCCGTGACGGCGTCGACTTCGCCCTTGCCGATGAAGGTCTGGGCGGTGACGTCGGTGAAGGCGACGATGACGTAGATCAGCGCGACCCAGATAAACAGGCTGAGCGAGAGCCAAGCGCGGCGACCCAGGTGCACGCGGGCGATCTCGGCGATGGAGTGCGCGCCGTGGCGGACCGAGGCGACCAGAGCGGAGAAGTCGTGCACCGCGCCGATGAGGACCACGCCCAGGAGGATCCAAAGCACGCACGGCAGCCAGCCGAAGGCGATGCACGCGAGGATCGGGCCGACGATGGGCCCGGCGGCGGCGATCGCGCTGAAGTGCTGGGCGAGCAGGAAGAACGGGCGCGTGGGGACAAAGTCGTGCCCGTCGTGGTGCTCGTGCGCGGGCGTGCGGGCGTCGGCACGCAGGTTGTACTGGCGCGCGATGAAGCGCCCATAAATGAAGTAGCCCGCGGTGAGGGCGACGAGCACAAGAACTGCGAGGCCCGCCAGCGTCATGCGGCGCTCCTTGGAGAGGAATCCCGGCGCCGGTTCGCCGGGCTGAGCTTCGCAGAATACCGCGGGCAACTGTGGGGCGTGGGTGGGGCGTGGGTGGGCGTGGGTGGGGCGGCGGAGCTATCTTGAACGCGCATGTACCCACGGTTTGCCTATCGAGGACGTGTTCTCCCCTCGCGCTGCGTGGCGCTGGAATCCACGCTCTTGCTCCACGGCGTGCCCGCGGAGGCGGCGATGGAGCTGGCCGAGCGGCTCGATCAGGATGTGATCTCGCAGGGCGCGTTGCCTGCGACGGTGGCGGTTGTGAGCGGCGAGCCGGTGGTCGGGCTATCGCGCGAGGAGCTCGGGACGCTGCTGCGCGCGGGGCGCGTGCCCAAGGCCAATTCGGGCAACCTGCTGCCGTTGATTTCGCGGCGGTCGCACGCGGCGACCACGGTGAGCACGACGATGCAGCTGGCGGCGATGGCCGGGCTGCGGGTGTTCGCGACCGGGGCGCTTGGGGGGGTGCATCCGGGGTTTGGCACCAGCGCGGATGTGTCGGCGGATCTGCCGGCGTTCACGCGGTTTCCGGTCGCGGTCGTGACCGCGGGGGTGAAGGGGATTCTGGATGTGCCCGCGACGCGCGAGGTGCTCGAGACGCTGGGCGTGACGGTGGTGGGGTTCCGATGCGATCAGTTCCCGGCGTTTTACCGTCGGCAGGCGGATGGGTTCGATCTGCCCGTGGACGTGCGGATCGATGATGTCGCGGAGCTCGCGCGGTTTGCCGAGTCGGCGCTTGCACGAACGGGACGGGGGCTGGTGATCGCGAATCCGATCGCGGCCGAGCACGAGCTGGCGCGCGGGCAGTGGGAGGCGTGGCTCGCTTCGGCGCGGGCGCGCGTCGAGGCGGCGGGCGTGACGGGTCGGGGCGTGACGCCCGCGCTGCTGGGCGCGTTGCATGAGCTCTCGGGTGGGGCGACGCTCCGGGCCAACATCGAGCTCGTGCGATCGAACGCGCGGCTGGCGGCACAGATCGCCGCGGCGCTGCCGGCCTGAGCGCGACAGAGAAGCTCCCCCTCGCAAACCTTGGGCACGTCGTCCGAGAACTGAGGGAAAGCATGGGCCTTGGTGGATGTCGTAATCCGTTGAGCAGGCACGGGTTGTCGACTGAACGGAATCTTCACACAAGCCCGTACTCCCCCTGATGGGCGACGCCGAGCGAGGGGGTATCATCTTCAAGCACGGGCGAGATTTGCGCGTAACGGGGGTTGTGCGCGAGTCGAGGCCGTGAGCCCCCGCTGGAGTTGGATCGAAGAGAGAGGTCCCTCGGACTGGGGCAGGATTCATGGTCGCACCCGTCGCTCGCGGCGGGTGGCGGCGGTGAGTCTCGGCGGACTGGCTGGCCGCGGAGGCTAGACGGTAGAAGGGCCGACGGCGGCTCGAGTCCGAGTGCGGGGGATGCCCGCGTGCGGATCGGAAGACGTTGAGGATCGAATCAAGTGAAGGAGCTGTGCTCAATGCGGAAGACGACGATCGCTCTGATGTTGACGGCCGCGGGTCTGGCGGCGCCGGCGATGGCGCAGGACTCGGTGGGCAAGGTGGGCGGGCTGCCCGGTGACTCGCTGGAAGTGTGGAGCACGGGCGTGCATCAGCGCGCTTCGTACGTGGTGGATCTGACCCCGTTCCGTTCGACGACGGGCAAGTTCTTCGGCATCGCGCCGATCATCAAGGCCTCGAAGGCTTCGCCGACGTTCTACTCGTCGCTGCTCTCCGGGCAGACGATCAGCCAGACGATGCGCTTCCAGGTGCCCTCGTTCGCGAACAGCTACAGCGCGTGGCGCGGCCAGGGCGGCGGCGTGCACCCCAGCGAGAACGACGCCAGCTTCAATGTGACGCTGCCGGGCCTGCAGAGCTCGACGCAGTTCGGCGTGGCGTTCGCTGAGTTTGCGACCAGCGCGGGCAACTTCAGCGTCAACAACATCATCGGCGGTATCGTCAACTTCAACCCCGCTGACCCGGGCCGGCTGTACGTCACGCGCGTCAACGCGGCGATCAACACGCCCAGCGGCTCGGCGGGTGACACGGCGCAGTTCGGCATGGGCGGCGTCGACTCGAACGGCAACATCGCCTTCCGCGCCGACGCCAACGCCGTCACGGGCAGCCCCGCGATCACGGGCGTCAACTACTTCCGCGTGTCGATGGACCAGCGCAACCCGGCGAATCTGAACCAGATCCGCGGGCCGGTGGCCGTCGGCCTCAACACCGGCAGCGTCAGCGACGTCGGCTCGACCGACTGGCTCATCAACTCGACGACGACCTCGCACAACCCGCCCACGCTGCTCCCCGAGAACCGCTCGACGTCGGGCGACGGGCGCCTGATGGGCTCGAACTTCAACCGGAACTACGTGTACGAGAACGCTCCGGGCGCGACCACCGCGGTCGCGACGCATCGGGCTCCTTCGGGCCTTGACCACCGCGGCGGCGTCTCGTTCTCACAGGCGACCGTCTTCCCCGGCACCGTGGGTACCGGCGCGATCATCGGCAAGCTGCAGCTTGACCCCTCGTTCACCGAGCTGCTGATGGTCTGGGGCGTGGACGGCGGCGGCAACGTCAGCGGCACGCGCCAGTTCACGCGGCCCACGGCGCTTGTTGACAACCTCAACCTGCCGGGCCTGACCGGCGGCGCCATCACGCCCTGGAACTGGGCTCAGGCCTCGGGCGTCGGCGACTTCCGTCACTACAACTCGCAGGTCGCCTTCCGTGGCGGCAACGGCACCACCAGCGTCGTCCGTACGGGTCAGACCGAGGCGCTCGCCGCGGCGACGCTGTTTGCCTGGCCCACGAACGGCGCTCCGCCCCAGAGCGCTCAGACGCAGGCCAACCCCTACAACGCGATCGCGGTCGTCAAGTGGGACCCGACCAACGCGAACTCGGTCCCGGCGTGGACCCTCATCGGCTGGACTGACGTCAACCTCGGCACCGGTCTGCCCGACGGCAAGATCATCCGCGGCGACTACGGCAACGACGGCTTCCCCTTCACCAGCGACGCGGGTGAGTTCGACGGCGTGATCGACGATCAGGACGCGGCGATCGGCCGTCAGGCCTCGCTGTTCGAGCTGACCGGCGGCGCTCCCTCAGGCCCCTCGATTTCGCCGCCGGCGTTTGACGCCAACGGCAACGCCTACTTCGTGGGCACCGGCGTGATCCGCAAGCGCCTGCAGGACGGCTCGACGTTCGAGGACTTTGACAACATGCTCTTCCGCGCGGTCTACGACCAGGCCTCGTTCAGCTGGCAGCTCGAAGTGCTCGTCGAGGTCGGCGACACCTTCCTGGGCCGCAACTCGCAGACGCGCTACCAGGTCCAGTTCCTCGAACTGGCCGACGCGGACTCGACCTCGTCGGGCACGTTCTTCTCGAACAACGCCATCGTCTCGGCGTTCAACGGCGAGAACCCCGGCGACTTTGCCAACGAGCAGTCTCGCACGCTCGGCGGCCTCGTGCTCAACGCGTCGATCGTCTATGACTACGACAACGACGGCGATTACAACAGCCCCACGGGTACCAACCCGCAGGAGCCCACCAGCCCCGACCAGCAGTATGGCGCGCTGATGTACATCGGCTACGTCC
Source organism: Planctomycetota bacterium (assembly GCA_033763435.1). Lineage (GTDB taxonomy): Bacteria > Planctomycetota > Phycisphaerae > Phycisphaerales > UBA1924 > JANRKN01. The sequence continues at coordinate 10,830 of JANRKN010000049.1, read as the reverse complement.
CCTGCCCCGCGGACTTCGACGGCTCGGGCTTCCTTGACTCGGACGACTTCGTGACGTTCGTGAGCCAGTTCTCCCTCGGCTGCGACGGCGCTGGCTCGCCCGACCCCGCGTGCATCAAGAGCGCGGACTTCGACGGCTCGGGCTTCGTCGACTCCGATGACTTCGTGTCCTACGTCAACGCCTTCGAGACCGGCTGCTGAGCCCTTGCTCGGCTGAAGTGTGTTGAATCCCGGGGCCTCCGCGAGAGCGGGGGCCCCGGTTTCGTACAGGGAACGGTGCGTTGCAACTCGGACGTACCCTTCCCCCTCGCGTGGCTTCGGGAGAGCTGGTCCCGGCGCGCGGCAGTTCGTGGGCTCAGGAGTGCTTGTCGATGCGCACGGAGATGGTTGTCTCGGCCGCCGTTCTTGCTCTTGTCTGTGGGACCACGCTGGCGCAGTGGAATCCGTCCGCGCGCCAGTGGGGCAAGACCGATGCGCGTGACCTGCGCGTCATGACCTGGAACGTGCGCGACACGATCTGCTCGACCAACACGAAGACCGAAGGGTTCAACGACTGGACGGCAACGGCGCGCATCGTGGCCGCGTTCAAGCCCGACGTGCTCATCCTTCAGGAGACGGGCGACAACTCGGGCAACGGCACGGGTTCGGGCGTGGACTCGGTCGCGACGCTGACGACCACGGTGAACCAGTGGCTCCGCGGTGGCACGGGCATCACCGCCTTTGTGCAGAAGTACGACGCGTCGTACGACCTGCCCTTCGTGTTCGTCTCCAACTCCAACGACGGCTTCAACCGCAACATCATCCTTTCGCGCTATCCGTTCATCGACCTCAACGGCGACGGACGCTCGCAGGTGTCGGACCTGCCGTTCATCAGCGCCGACCTGTATGCGCCGGGCGGCACGGGCGGCATCCGCGGGTTTCAGTTCGCTGAGATCGACCTGCCCAACGCGTTGTACCGCGGCGATCTGGTGGTCGGCAACGGGCACCTCAAGAGCGGCGGCGCCACGGCCGACTTCACCGACCGGCTCAACGCGGCGAAGAACATCGCGTACTACATCGACTATCTCTTCAACGGCGGCCCCGCGGGCACCACGCCGGATCCGCGGGTGCGGATCAACGATGCCCCGGCCGCGACGCGGGTGCTCGACGCCTTCACGCCCGTGATCTGGGGCGGGGACATGAACGAGGACGAGAACAGCAACGGGCGCGACGGGCCCGTGCACTGGATGACCCGCGCCGACGGCACCGGCGGCACCGACCGCGATCGCAGCTTCGCAACGCTCGACGACGCGCGGACGCCCTTTGCCAACAACCGGACGACGCAGAGTTCGAGCAAGCTCGATTACCTGATGTGGCAGGACTCGATCGCGACGCTCAGGCGGGCGTTCATTTTCAATTCGACCGACCCCGGCATGCCCGCCACGTGGTATCCGAACGAGATCGTCGGCTATCTCGGCGGCGCCGCGACGATCTCGAGCACGGCCTCGGACCATCGCCCGGTGATCGCAGACTTCGTCCTGCCCGCTCCGCCCCCGCCTGCGCCCGGGGCGTTCAATCTCGCGCTGCCGGCCGACGGCGCGATCGGCCAGTCGCTTACGCCCGTGCTTACGTGGTCCGCCTCGAGCAACGCGACGAGCTACACCGTCCGCATCTCGCTCAACAGCGATCTCTCGGCGCCGATCGTGGCGGTGCCGGGCGTTCCGGGCACCAGCCTCGGACTGGGCTCGGGCGTGCTGAGCGAGTGTGCGACGTACTACTGGGGCGTGACGGCGGTCAACGGCGTGGGCAGCACGGCCTCGACGCCCGCGGTGTTCTCGTTCAGCACGGTGATCCCGGCCGACTATGACGGCTCGGGCTTCGTCGACAGCGACGACTTCATCCTGTTCGCCGAGCAGTTCGCGCTGGGTTGCGATGGGCCCGGCTCGCCCGATCCGGCGTGCGTGAAGAGCGCCGACTATGACACGTCGGGCTTCATCGACAGCGACGACTTCATTCTGTTCGTGGAGCGCTTCAACGCGGGCTGCTGAGTCGCCGGTCGTTCCGGGCGCCGTCAGTTCTGCTCGGGCTTGAGGCGTCGAAGCTCGGCGAGGCTTTCGCGGAGCTGCTTCTGCATCCGCCCGAGGCGGATGAGCGACCGCACGCGCGTCAACAGCTCGACCTTGTTGACGGGCTTGGAGAGAAAGTCGTCGGCGCCCGAATCGACGGCGCGTTCAACGTCGCCCACCTCGTTGAGTGCCGTGACCATGACGATCGGCAGGTCCTTGGTCGCGGGGTCGGCCTTGACGCGCTGACAGACCTGGAAGCCCGACATGCGGGGCATCATGACATCGAGCAGGACGATGTCGGGGATGCGTGACTTGATCGCGTCGAGGGCCTCGAGGCCGTCGCGCGCGGTGCGGATTGAGCCGCCCAGGTCTTCGAGGTAAGCCATCAGCAGCTCGAGGTTCTGCTCGTTGTCGTCGACGAGGAGGATGTCGGAGCCGGCGATGCCGTCCTGATCGGTGGGGGGCATGAGTCGTCCTTGCGCGAGCGGTTCTCGGACTGGCGCGGAAGCGCCCGCCGAAACCGGAGGGGGCGTTGCCGCGTCGTATGATGGTACCCGCCACGGGAGCCTTGACGGGCGCCCGGTGTTTCGCGGAGAATGGCCCGTTCGATCGAGAGCAGGAGAGGGAACAACGCATGCCGGCCTCGCCCGCCCGGGCACCCTGGGAAGACAAGTTCACGACACCGACCTGGACGGTGCTGCGCGAGGCGTTCCCCAAGCCGGTGGCGCCGGTGCTTGAGCACGTGCGCGATCGCCTCTCGGCCGTTCCGGGCGTGCGCGAGACGCTGGGCTGGCACGGCATTCCCTGGCGCTGGTCGCTGAAGTACGCGGTCGAGGGTGATGCGGTGCCGATGGCGTTTCTGGTGCCGAACCCGGCCAAGCCTCTGCTGGCGGTGCCGATGACGGTGGGTCAGATCGATCGGCTGCCTCAGCGGCGCCTGCCGCGGCACATCCGCGATGCGATTCTGCATTCGGTCGAGATCGATGGCGTGCGCTGGCCGGCGTGGGAGATCACGTCCAAGGCCGGTGCCGACGAGGTGCTGATGCTCGTGGCGCTGCGGGCGCCCGCGCTGGCCGAGGCCTGAACGGCCGACGGAATCCGGAACGGTCGTGACGATTGTCCGGGCCCGGGTGGAAGCCCTGAGCCCGAGCGGGGTTGGGTTCGCGCAGGGATTGCAGGGGTCGGGGCGGCCTCGCCGATGTATCGGCCCAGTGGACGTTCTGCGCGGCACGGGTCTGCGGGACCCATCCGGGGCCGATGGGCGTCAGAACGGATTCCAGCGTCGCTCGGAGGGAACGGATGCCTGTGCTTCAGTCGCGAGTCGTGCGTGCGCGGACGGTGATGATGGCCTGGGCGCTTCTGGCCTCGGCGGGCGTCGCGCAGCGCGCGGGCGCGCAGGAGCTCAACCCCGAGGTGCAGCGGATCCTCTCGACCGCCAAGCTCGACAAGGCCAAGGTCGGCGTGAGCGTGATCGATGTATCGAGCGGGCGGACGATGGTGAGCATCGCGGGCAACACGCCCTTGGTGCCCGCGTCGAACATGAAGATCCTCACGGCGGGTGCCGCGGCCTGGGCGCTGGGGCCGGATTTCATCTTCACGACGACGCTCGCGATGGACGGCGACAAGCTGATCGTGACGGGCTCGGGCGATCCGTCGCTGGTCGACCCCGAGATGCTGACCGAAGCCCAGCCCCGGCGGACGGTCGCGGACGTGATCTCGCTGCTGGGTTCGTCGGTGCAGCGCGGGGGCGTGCAGGCGGTGAGCGAGATCGTGGTCGACGACCGGGTCTTTGACCGCGAGTACGTGCACCCCTCGTGGCCGACGGATCAGCTCAACCGCTGGTACTGCGCACAAGTGTCGGGGGTGAACTTCCACTGCAACGTGCTGGCGGTGTACACGCGCCCGGGCTCGGACGGACCGGGGGGCGCGCCGACGTACACGCTGCAGCCGGCGATGCCCTGGATCAGCGTGGAGAATCGTGCACGCACGGTCAAGGAGCAGAAGAACTCCGTCTGGCTCACGCGCCCCGCCGATCGAAACGCCTTTACGCTCTTCGGCGAAGTGGGCATGCCCGTGCAGCAGCCGGTCGAGGTGACGCTGCACGAGCCCGCGATGGTGTTCGGGCAGGTGCTCGCGTCGTCGATCGTCGGGACGGGCGTGACGGTGGGGGGCTCGACGGAGCGGGAGGGCGCGCTGCGGGCGGTGAGGCTCGCGGGCGCGGAAGAGAAGTTCACGACGGCAACGCCCCTGGCGATCATCAAGACGCCGATCGGCGACGTGCTCCGGCGCTGCAACGCGGACTCGCAGAATCTGTACGCCGAGGCGCTGTTCAAGCGCGTCGGGCACCAGGTCACCAAGGAGCCGGGCTCGTTCGCGAACGCCGCGGCGGTGATGCGGATGATGATCTCTGAGCGCCTTGGACCTGAGGCGGCCGCGGGGACGACGATCGCGGACGGATCGGGCATGAGCCGGCTGAATCAGGTCGCGCCCTCGACGCTGACCAAGTGGATGGCCGCGCTGCTGAATGATTCGAAGACGCGCGACGCGTTTCTGGCTTCGATGCCCAAGCCCGGCGAGGGCACGCTGCGCTCGCGGTTCGATGAGCGCAAGACGCGCCCGTTTCGCAGCGACATCCGGGGCAAGAGCGGCGCGATCAACGGCGTGCGCTGCCTCTCGGGCGTGGTCACCAGCGCCGACGGGCGCACGCGCTACGCGTACTCGGTGATGGTCAACGACGTTCAGGGTGACGAGATCCGCGCGGCGATGGACTTCCACGAGAACGTCGTCCGCGCGCTGGACCGGCACCTCAGTGGGCGCAGCAGCGATCGTCGTCCCGAACGCGAAAGCGCCCAGGGCGGCTGAGCCCCGGGCGCCTGGAACATTCGGATGTGCCGCACCAACGCCCGCGTTCAGCGGGCGTATTCGATGGCGCGCGTCTCGCGGAGCACGGTGACGCGGATCTCGCCCGGGAAGGTCATCTCGGCGCTGACGCGCTTGGCGATCTCGTGGGCCATGAGGAAGGCCTCGTCGTCGGAGACCTTGGCCGCGTCGAGCATGACGCGGACCTCTCGCCCGGCCTGGATCGCGTAGGCCTCGGTCACGCCCTTGTAGGAGAGGGCGATGTCCTGGAGCTCGTTAAGGCGTTGGACATAGCGCTCCATGCTTTCGCGGCGGGCGCCGGGGCGTGCGGAGCTCACGGCATCCGCCGCCATCACGATCGGCGTGTAGAAGCTGGTGGACGGGATATCGCCGTGGTGCCCGCCGATGGCGTTGAGGACCTGCTCGCGCTCGCCGAACTGCTTGGCAAAGTCCATGCCGATCTTGGGGTGCCCGCCCTCCATCTCGTGGTCCATGGCCTTGCCGATGTCGTGGAGGAATCCGCAGCGGCGCGCGAGGGTGCCGTCGAGCCCGAGCATGTCGGCGATGATCTGGCAGAGGAAGCCGACCTCGATGGAGTGGCGGAGAACGTTCTGTCCGTAGCTTGTGCGGTAATGCAGCTTGCCCATCGCCTCGACGACTTTGGGGTGCAGGCCGCGGAGGTTGACCTCGAGCATCGCGTCTTTGCCGAACTTCTGGATGCGCTCGCCGACCTCGCCCTTGACCTTCTCGACGACTTCCTCGATGCGGCTTGGGTGCATACGCCCGTCGGCGACGAGGCGCTCGAGCGCTTCGACCGCGATCGCCTGGCGCACCTTGTCAAAGCACGAGACGACGATGACGCCCGGCGTGTCATCGACGATGATGTCGACGCCCGTGGCCTTCTCGATCGCGCGGATGTTCCGCCCTTCGCGCCCGATGATCCGGCCCTTGAGGTCGTCGGAGGGGATCGCGACGGTGCGGACGGTGCTTTCGCTCGTCACCTCGTTGGCGTAGCGCTGGGTCGCCATCAGGATGATCTCGCGCGCCTTGTTCTTGGCCTCGGTCTCGGCCTTCTCGACCACCTCGCGCGTCAGCTTCGCGGCGTCCATCCGCACGTCGTCCTCGACGCGCTTGAGCAGAAGGTCCTTGGCCTCGCCGATGCTCATCCCCGCGATCGACTGCAGCCGTTCCTTCTGGTCCTGCAGCACCTTGGACAGCTCGGCTTCCTTCGTCGTCAGCCCCGCCTCGCGCTGCTTGAGCCCGTCGGCCTGGCGCGTGAGGGTCTGCTCCTTGAGGGCCAGCGCCTCTTCCTTGCGCTCGAAGACATCCTCGCGCTTGGCCAGGCGGCGCTCCTGCTCGCCCAGCTCGTTGCGCCGGCCTTCGAGCTCCTTTTCGAAGCGCTCCTTGCGCTCAAGGAGGCCGCGTTCGGACTCAAGTCGGGCCTTTTCGCCCGCGGTCTTGGCGTCGAGCTCGGCGCGCTCGAGGATGGATTTGGCTTCGGCCCGGGCGCGGGCGATCGTCAGGCCTGAGGTGATCTTGATGACGCCGAAGGCGATCACGAAGCCGACGATCATGGCGCCAGCGACGATCAGGATGAGGATGAGATCGGGGACCTCGACGCCGAGCGTCAGGGTGTGGAAGGGCTGGATGGATTCGCGCATACGAGACGGCTCCCGCCCGGGTCATGGGATGGCCGACGGCGCGAAGCCGATCTGACATGCTCCGGGTTGTCCGCGTGCCGGGGGTGCCCGTGAGGGCGGTCCCGGCTCACCTCGTGCAGCGTCCCTCGTTCCCGAGCATCACGCAACGTTGCCGGCCTTGCATGGCGGCTGGTAACGGGCGGTCATGGCGCGGGCTGGGGGAGTTCAACGGGGCTCCTCGCCCCCCGACCCCGGAGGCCTTGGCGCCCGCGCGAAGTGCGCGGCGACACGGCAGAGGGGGAGGCGTCTGAAGGCGTCCGATCGAGTCCGAAGGCGGGTCTGTAGTCGAAACCAAAGTCCGTCGGCTGCACGCGGGGCGGAGGTCCGTTCGGGCCCGGCTCGGCCCGCCCCGCGAAGGGCAGACGCGAGCCCCGCGTGGGCGGGCTCGGACGGTCCGGGATGTCGAATCAGCAACGCTCGGCGGGAATGAATCAGGGGATCCGCCGGTCGTCGGCCCGTTGTCCGGGCATGCCCATCCTACCACGCTCCGGACCGAAATGTTCAGGTCGCGTGCAGCTTCGCCGGAATTCCCCCAGATGCATCCCGGATGTCAGGAGGATGTCGCCCCCCCGCGAATGTCGGCCGGGCGGGGCTGTTCGGCCGATCTAGCCACCGGCGGGCGGAGTACCGACCGAACGCCGGCCCTACGCTCGCCTCGGGCGGGGGCCGTCCAAGATGGACGCGTGGGTGGGGGGGTCGTGTTGGTGGGTCAGGTGATCGGATCAGAGGGGTATCGAATGCCGCGTGCTCGTCGTCGCTCGATTGTTCGGCTCGGTCAGCGGATGGCCGGAGTGGTGGGGATGGTGGGGATGCTCGCGCTTGCGGGCTGCGTGACGAACGACTACCGCGTGCCCGTGGCGCCGATCGAACAGCGGATCGACGCGTCGATCCCGATCGAGATTGAAGTTGACAACAAGCTGGGCTCGGTGGAAGTGATCGCCGACCCGCAGGCACGCCGGGCGTTTGTGGAGGCGCGGATCACCTCGGCCCTGAGCGTGACCAAGCCCAACCCTGACACCGAAGCGCTGGCCCGTCGCTGGATCTCGGCGGACATGCGCTCGCGCCCCGACAAGCGGGTGCTCCGCGTGCTCTCGGCGCGTCCGGCGGCGGATGAGTCGGACATTCGCGTGGGTCTGGTGATCCGCGTGCCGCGGATCGACGGGATCCGCGTGCGAAACACGGGCGGCTCGGTGCGGATCGTCGGGTTCGATGGGCCTGTGACCGTGCAGAATGGCCTGAAGGGCGGCGCGGGCGGCGGGATCGACCTGCTGACCATCAAGGAATTCCGCGCGCCTATCACGGCGCAGACCACGACCGGGGACATTCGCCTTCGCGTGGGTGAGACCTCGACCGCGAGCCTCACGGCCTCAGCGGACAAGGGCGAGATCGGCGTCGCGTCGCGCACGGCGGTGCTCGACAACGTCAAGGTCACCCGCGCGCTGTGGTCCGGGCGCATCAACCAGGGTGCCAATCCGGTCGACCTCCGCACGGGCGAAGGGTCGATCACGGTCGAGGTTGGGTTCCCCTACGGCCAGCCGTCGATCTCGGGCGTGCCCGCGAACTGAGTCCGGTTGCCCGAGTCTTGGGCACCGCGGTGCTACTGAGCCCTTGTGCGATCGAGCGTGAGCTTGGTGTCGCTGCCGACGATCATCCGGCTCTGAATGCCCTTGTTCCGCAGGCGGATTTCGTCGCGCTCCTTGCTGAGCAGTGAGCCTGAGATCGGGACCGGGCAGGTCAGATCGAGCTCAAAGTCGCCTGCGATCTCGACGACGCGCGAGGAGCCCTCGATCGTCGCGTCGGGGAGTTCCTTCTTGACTTTCGTGAGCGCGTCCTCGTCGGCGGCGCGGAAAATCCGCGAGTATGTGAGCTTGATCTTCGCGCGGTTGCCCTTGAGTTCGACGAGCGTGGCTTCAAGGCCGTGGCGCCCGAGATAGCCGCGGACGCCCTCGGTGCGATTGATGCGCCAGGTCGCGCCGACGCCCACGGGCTGCTCGGGGAGAGGGATGATGAGGCCATCAAGGATGCCCAGCTCACTCTCGCTTGGGCGGCGGGGGGTGCGTTCGGGGGCTTGTTTTTCGAGGATTTCGCCGCGGGGCGAGAGCTTGACGCGCACGGCTGGCCCGGGGTTGAGTGGCTGGCCCTTGACGAGCTCGCGAAGCGCCTCGCTTCCGTCGGCGCCGACCTCGGGCACGCGGGGCGCGACGAAGAGCGAGAAGCCCAGGCCCGCCGTCGGATCGGGTGAGCCTTCGAGCGTGAGGTCAAAGGGTCGAATCATCAAAGGCGGCTCGGCGACGGGCGCGGCGTTGCCGTCGACCTCGCTGATGGGTGTGAGCTTGGTCGTGGGCCGGACAAGCCATCGCGCGTCGGGCGTGAGCGTGTAGCGCAGCGCGGTGCGCGGCTCAGCGCCGGGCGAGAGAAGTTCGGCGCGCGGCTTGGGCGCGGCGGGTGCTTTGGACGCTGGTGCCGGGGCTTTCGCGTTCGGCTGGGGCGACTGAGCAATGGCCGAGGCGGAAAGCGTCAGCGTTGCGAACAAAGCAGCGGTCACGGAGCGGCGGCTGGGCATCGCCTCATCGTAACGTCGCGCGGGGTGAACTGGTTCTTAGCGTTGACGCGCTTTGCGGACGCGTTCGTGGATCGTGCGGGCGGCGGCCTGGTCGGCGGGCTGGACGTAGTAGGGCATGAGGCCGTAGAGACCTTCGTAGGTCCAGCACTCCCAGACGCCGGCCTCGGTTTCCATGAAGCGGGCGCCTTCCTCGAGGCTTTCGAACGCGGCATCGCGCCGGCCGAAGGTCAGCATGTGGATCGCGCGCTGGACGAACAGCGTGCTGAGCACCCATGTCGCTTTGCGGGCGCGCCAGTAGGCGAAGACGTCGCGCCAGACGTCGGCCCACTCGTCGGGCGCAAAGTCCTGGGGCTGCCAGAGGTCTTCGAGGCGCGAGGCCAGATCGCCCCGCAGCTCGAAGGTCACGGTCGCGGAGCCCGGGATGTCGGCGACGGGTTCGAAGGTCGAGCGGAGCTGCCACATGTGAATGGGCAGCCAGTAGCAGTCCCACTTGAAGTCCTGCTGGATGAGCAGGCCGCCCGGGACGAGGTGACGCCCGAACGCCGAGAGGACCGTGTTGTGCACGCCCCAGACCTTGCAGAGGTCAACGAACAGCACCTCGATCGCATCCTGCTCGGGATAAAGCTCGCGCTGCTGGGTGAGGGACGCAAACTCGGGCAGTCGGCCCGGGCGGGCGACGAGGCGGTCGCCCAGGAAGCCGGTGTTGGCGAGGTATTCGACGAGGAAACTCTCGCCGGCGACGCGCGGGCTCTTGGCGGCGCGGGCGCTGCCCTCGTCCATCACGAACATGTCGTAGCTCAGAAGCTTGCCGGTCCAGCGCGGGTTGCTGGTGAGGCCTGTGCCCAGCGCGACGGTGCTGCCGCCGAGCCATGGGCCGAGGTCGACGACGCGACCGGCGCCGCGATAAGCCTGCGCACCGACCCAGTGGAGGTAGTGGACCTCGTGCTCGGAGAGCATCGTTTCGATCGGGAAGCGCCCGGGGAACTTGGCGCGTTCCCACACGGGCGTATGGGCGGGCGTCTGGATCGCAGCGGTCGAAGCGGCGGGGGCAACCGTCATGCTCAGGCTCCGGCCGCGGCGGTGAAGCGCGGCATGATCTCAGAGAGGTCGGGCGTGCGTGTCTGGCCCTCGGCGGCCGCGACGAACCCGCGGCGCCAGCACCAGCGCTTCAGGGGCAGATGCTCGCGGTACATGCGGTCAAGGTCCTCGCGGGTCAGCGAACTGCCGTCCATCCGGCCCAGGCCCATGAACCACTCGGCCAGGCGCTCGGCCTCGCCCCGGCCCTCGTGAACCTGCTGGCGGGTGAGGGCGACTTCCATCGCGTCGAGCACATCGCGCCGGAACGTCGCGAGCGCGCAGCCGCGGGAACGCTGCGCGAAGCCGACGGCCGCGTAGCCGAGCCGCAGCTCGCGGAGCAGATAGTCCTCGGGCGCGTACGCGTGCTCGTGGGGCGCGATTGCTTCGGGGCGATACACGACCGCCATGCCGAAGCGCTCCGAGAGACGCCACGCGAGATCGAGGTCCTCGTAGCCGTAGGGGTTGGGATAGATCGTGAACCCGCCGACGGCGAGCACGGCCTCGCGCGGCGCCGAGAGATTCAGGTTCCACGCGTGCCGGAAGCCCCAATCGTGCCAGCGGTCGTCGCGCTGGCCCGAGGCGTCCAT
>JANRKN010000048.1:0-21318 GCA_033763435.1 Planctomycetota bacterium | reverse complement strand
CGGCGGCGGCCGCGGCGCGCGGGGCGGGGGGTATGCCCCGCCGCGCGGCCAACACCGCGGTGGCCGCCCCGGGCGGGGGGGGGGCCGCTGGGGGGGGGGGGGGGGGGGGCGGGGGGGGGGGGGGCGGGCGCTCGCGCGGGTCGGGCGGAGATTGATCCGAGCGCGGGTGAATCGCGGCGGGGTGTTGTCGCGGTGGGGTGTTGGGGCGGTAGGGCGGGGGCGGGCGGTGTCAGGCCGGTGGGGAAGTCAAAGGTGAGGTAGAGCGAATGAAGACCTTCCAGGTCGCCAGGCGAGAGTTTGCCAGCACGGTGATGACCGCGGGGTTCCTCGTCGGCGTGCTGCTGATGCCCGTGATGATGTTCGTCGCGATCGCCGCGGCCAGCGTGCTGATGAGCGAAAAGCCGCCCAAGGTCGAGGGCTCGGTCGCGATCATCGACCGCGCCGCCTCGCCCGACGCGAGCCCGGTCATCGCCGACGTCAAAGCGCGCCTGAGCCCCGAATCGCTCGCGGCGGAGTATCAGCGCGACTCCGAGCAGGCCATGGAGGCCGCCAAGAAGGTCACCGAGGCCGTCGCACCGGGCGGCGCACAGCAGGAGATGATCAAGAACGCCGCGATTGCCGCGGCCATCGGTCAGGTGCCCAAGCTGACGATCGAAGCCCTGCCCAAGGACGCGGACTTTGACCGCGAGCGCGAGCCCCTGCTTCAGGGCACGGCCAAGGACGGCGGGCGCCTCGCGCTCGTCGTCGTCGCGCCCGACGCCGTGTCGCGCCCCTCGCCCGATCAGCCCTTCGGCAACTTTGAGATCCTCGCCAAGCACAAGCTCGACGACCGCGTGCAGCGTGTCATCTCGGGTGCGGTCCGCGACTCGATCGAGGACGCGCGCGTCCGCGCCGCCGGGCTCGACCCCGCCCAGATCCGCGCCCTGACCGACGTGCCCAGGCCCATCGTCAAGACCGCGACGGCCGAGGGCGACAAGACCGGCTCGGCCGCGGCTCAGATCCTCGTCCCCTTCGCGTTCATGATCCTGCTCATGGCTTCGGTCTTCACGGGCGGGCAGTACCTGCTCACCACCACGGTCGAAGAAAAGGCCTCGCGCGTCATGGAAGTCCTGCTCTCGGCCGTCTCGCCCGTGCAGCTCATGGCCGGCAAGATCATCGGGCAGATGGGCGCAGGGCTCCTCGTGCTCGCGATCTATCTCACGCTCGGGCTCTCGGGCTTGGCGATCTTCAACCGCCTCTTCCTGATCGACCCGATCAACATCGTCTTTCTCGTGCTGTTCTTCTTCATCGCGTTCTTCCTGATCGGCAGCCTCTTCGCCGCGGTCGGCTCCGCGGTGCAGGACCTCCGCGAGGCCCAGACACTCCTGGGTCCGATCATGACCTTCCTGATCATCCCCTGGCTGCTGGTCATGCCCCTGTCGCGCAACCCCAACTCGATGCTCGCGCAGGTGCTCACGTTCGTCCCCGGGCTCAATCCGTTCGTGATGGTCGTGCGCCTGGGCGGCACCGAGCCGATCCCGCTCTGGCAGACGCTCTGCGCGATCGCGATCGGGCTGGCATCGGTGCTGTTTGCGGTGTGGGCCGCGTCGAAGGTCTTCCGCATCGGCGTGCTGATGTACGGCAAGCCCCCGAACTTCCGCACGCTGGTCAAGTGGATCCGCATGGCGTGAGCCGCAAGCCCGCACCGGAATTTCCAGACCGTTACGCGCTGTACGAGGCCTGCGTCACCGACGGGCCGCGCCTGGCGCGCTTTGCCGAGGCGGTCCACGGCAAGAGGCCGCGCACGCTGGCCGAGCATTTCTCAGGCACGGGCGCGCTCGCCCGCGCGTGGGCCGCGCTGAGCCCCCGACACCGCGCGATCGCGGTGGACAGCGATCCCGAGCCTCTGGCGCGCCTAGCGGAGGTGCCGCGTGTGACCGTCGAGGTGGCTGACGTCCGCCGATCGCGCGAGCGGGCGGACGTGATCGCCGCGACCAACTTCCCGGTGGGCTATCTGCACGATCGGCGCGAGCTCGTGGCCTACCTGAAGCACGCGCGCGCGCGCCTGGCGCCTGGGGGCGTCTTCTTCTGCGATACCTACGGCGGGCGGGATGCACTTTCGCCGCTCACGCTTGTGCGAACGGTGAAGCTGGGCATGTTCCACGTGGAACAGTCCTGGGAGCAGCGCGAGGCCGACGCGCGCACAAACCTGGTTCTGGACGTGCTCCACTTCCGCGTCAAGCGCGGCAAGGTCGTCCGGCGCCTCCGCGACGCCTTCACGTACCACTGGCGACTCTGGTCGCTCACCGAGCTGCGCGACGCGATGCTCGACGCGGGCTTCCGCGCGGTCGAGGTCCACGACCGGCTTGGGGGCGCGATCGACGGCTCGGGCCGACTGCACGTGCGCCCGATGGGGGACAATGACCGGCTCGACGAAAACTGGGTCGCGTACGTCGTCGCCCGGCGCTAGGTTGCGTCAGGCGGCGAGCTTGGGCTGGGCCTGCGAGGCGTGCCCGTCGTCGGCAAAGCGCTCGCGGATCTCGCGGAACTTGTGGTCGACCTTCGAGAACACCGCGGTGATCGTCGGGTCAAAGTGTGAGCCCGCGCCCTTGAGGATGATGTCGCGCGCCGTCTCGTGCGGGAGCGCGGCCTTGTACACGTGCTTGCTCACCAGCGCGTCGTAGACGTCCGCGACCGCGACGACGCGCCCGCACAGCGGGATCGCCTCGCCCTTGAGCCCGCGCGGATACCCGGTGCCGTCCCAGCGCTCGTGGTGCGAGATTGCGATGTCGCGCGCCATCGACAGAAACTTCGCGGTCGGGAACTGCCTCGCGGCATCGTCCAGCGTCTCGAAGCCGATCTGCGTGTGCGACTTCATGATCTGGTATTCGCTGTCGCTCAGATGATCGGGCTTGAGCAGGATCGAATCGGGGATGCCGATCTTCCCGATGTCGTGCAGCGGGCTGGTCTGGTAGATGAGCTGCACGAACTCGGCGTCGATCTCGTCTTTGTACACCTGTTCGCGGCGCATCTCCTCGGCCAGCGCGCGGCAGTACGCCCGCACGCGCTCGAGGTGCGCGCCCGTCTCGGGGTCGCGAGATTCGGCAAGCCGCGCCATCGCAAAGATCGTGACGTCCCGCGTCTCCAGCGACGCCACGCGGATGCCCGCGCGGATCCGCACCGCGAGCTCTTCCTGGCTGTACGGCTTGCGCACGTAATCGTCCGCGCCCGCGCTCAGGCCCTCGACGATGTCCGACGAGGAGTCGCGCCCCGTGACCAGGATCAGATAGATGTAGCGCCCGGTAATCTCCGAGCGCACGCGCTTGCACAGCTCGGGGCCGGAGAGGCCCGGCATCTCCCAGTCGATCAGCGCGAGCTGGATGTCCTTGCTCTCGAGCGCGCGCAGCGCCTCGTCGCCGTCGTGCACGACCTCGCACTCCAGGCCCTCGTGGGTGAGAATCTCCTGCAGGATGGCGCAGCCGGTCAGGTCGTCGTCGGCGATGAGGGCTCGCATGCGGGCTCCGGAGTGGTCGGGTCTCTTCGGCGTGAAGCGGGCGGGAGTTGATGCCGTGCGAGGCAGCGGGTGCGCGGCGCGTGGTTCTCAGACGCTGCCGGTGACTTTGGCCTTCACGGGCCCGATCGCCTTCAGCGTCGCGTCCAGCTGCGTGCGGAGCTGCTCGAGCATTTCGGGCGCCGAGCCCTGCAGCGAGCCCTTGCCCAGCTGCTCGAGGTCCTGCGCGGCCTTGCGCAGACCCTCGGCGGAAATGTTGCCCGCGGCGCCCTTGAGCGCGTGCGCGGCCTTGGCAAGCTGCGAGAGGTCGCTCGCCTGCGCCGCCGATTCGATCTCCGCGAGCCTCTGCTGCGCGCTCGCCGTGAACAGGTCGAGCACGCGCGCGACGAGCGCGGGCTTGTTGAGGCATCGGCCCATCAGCGAGGGCACGTCGATCGTGTCGGTGGGGGTGGGCATGGTCTTCTCCGATCGGGGTTCGATGCGCGTCTGGCTCGGGCCCCGGCGTTCGAGCAGCGTCCGGCGGATCAGCCCCAGTACGGCCGGGGCGTCGATCGGCTTGGTCGCGTAGCTGTCCATCCCGGCCTCGAGGCAGCGCTCGCGGTCGCCCAGCACGGCATTCGCGGTCAGCGCGATGATCGGGATCCGCAGTTCCGCGTCGCGCGTCTCGCGCTCGATGCGGCGGATCTCGGCCGTCGCCTGATACCCGTCCATCTCCGGCATCTGGCAGTCCATCAGGATCAGGTCAAAGTGCTCGGCCTGCCACTTTTCGACCGCCTCGCGCCCGTTCTCGGCCGTGACGGCGACGTACCCCGACTCGGTCAGCAGCGTGAGCATCAGTTCGCGGTTGACCTCGTTGTCCTCAACCAGCAGCACGCGCGCGTCGAACGGCGCCGAGTGTGCGCTGGTGGGGTTCACGTTCGCGGCCGGCTCGGGCTTGCGCCCGCCGCGCGAGAGCAACATCGAGGCTTCGACCACCACGTCGGCGACGGTCTCGCTCGACGCGGTTGATTCCTGCCACACGCGGAAGCACGGCGCGATGCGCGTCGAGCTGTCCGGTCGTGGGTCGAGCCGGGGCGCCGCGAGTCCCAGCACGCTTCCTTCGGGCAGGGACATCGCAAAGGCGGGCGCGTCGTGCAGCGCCGCGGCATCGGTCGCATCGGCCGCGACGACCGCTGCGACCGGGCCCGAGGCTTCGCCCATCTCCCGGCACAGATTCAGCGCCTGCCCGAAGCTGTGGACGACCTGCACGCCCGGGCCGCAATCCAGCGGCTCGGGCTCGCCCGAGCGAAGGTCCACGACCACCGCGCGCAGCGAGCCGGAGTGTGCCGGCGGAGTTCGCGCGCTCGAGGACTCGTCGCCCGGCCTGAGCGCGACGGTGAACCAGAACGTGGAACCGCGCCCGACCTCGGACTCCACGCCGATCTGCCCGCCCATCGCCTGGACGAGCTGCTTGCAGATCGCAAGCCCGAGGCCCGTGCCACCGAACTTGCGGGTGGTCGACGCGTCGGCCTGCACGAAGGGCTCGAAGAGCGCGCCCACGCGGTCGGGCGAGATGCCGATGCCGCTGTCGGTGACGACGCAGCGCAGCTCGACTTCGTCGTCCAGCGTGCGGTCGACGGTGAGCAGGATCATGACGCCGCCCTCGCGGGTGAACTTGACGGCGTTGGACGTGAGATTGAGCAGCACCTGGCGCAGGCGTGCTGCGTCGCCCAGCAGCACGCTCGGCACGTCCGCGTGGACGCGGGCCTGCAGCGCGATGCCGCGGTCGGAGGCCTGCTGCTCGACGGCCGCGCGGACCTGCTCCACGACCTCAGCGGGACGGAAGGGCGCGCGCTCGAGGTTCAGCTTGCCCGCCTCGATCTTCGAGAAATCCAGAATGTCGTTGACGATCGAGAGCAGGTGCTCGGCGCTTGCGCGCGCGAGGCGCGCCTGGCGCGTCTGGCGCTCGCTCAGAGGCGACTGCAGCAGCAGCCCGAGCATCCCGATCACGCCGTTGAGGGGCGTGCGGATCTCGTGGCTCATGTTCGCGAGGAACTGGCTCTTGGCCTGCGAGGCGTGCTCGGCGGTTTCGCGCGCGCGGACAAGGTCGTCCGAGCGCTGCGTGAGTTCCTCGGCCTGTTCGCGCAGCTGCGCCGCGAGGGCCGTGAGCTGGTCGTTGGAGGCCAGCAGGTCCTCGTGCGAGCGGATTTCCTCGGTCGCGTCGAAGAAGACGCCGCTGAGGGTCACGTCGCCCGGGTCGCCGTTCTCTGCCGGGCGCGCAACGGCATGGACGCGCAGCCACCGCGTCTGACGGTCGGCACGCACGATCCGGAAGCTCCCGGTCCAGGGCGCGGCGCTCGCGCGCGCGTCGTTCAGCGCCCGCGCAACGCCCGTCCGGTCCGTCGGGTGCACGAGCGCGAACACGCGGTCGGCGTTCGCGGTCAGGTGCGCGGGGGGGATGCCCATCAGTGTCCGCGCGCCCTCGGAGACAAAGTCGAACGCGCGTGATCCGTCCGGGCGCAGACGGAGCTGGAACACCACGCCCGGGATCACCGCGGCCAGTTCGCGCAGCGTGCGGTCGGCGCCGCGGAGCACCTGCTCGGCGTTTCGGCGGTTGGAGATGTCGATCAGCGCGCCGCGGATCATCGCGGGCGCCTCGGGCGTCGCGCGTTCGACGCCGCCCCGGACGAGCACAACGCGCTCGGCGTCGCCCGCGCCGGCGCGGAAGCGGCATTCGAGGTCAATCTCGGTATCGATCCCGTCGGCGATGGTCCGCATCGCATCGTGCACGCGGTGGCGGTCGCGCGGGTCGACGCGATCAAGAAACTCCAGCGTCGAGACGGTGGGGGTGCCTTCGAGCATCAGCAGCCGCGCCGCGTGCTCGTCGAGCGTCAGTCGATCGGCGGCCTCGTCCCACGTCCAGAGCCCCACGACGGAAACCGACCGCGCCACGCCGTGGTGGTGGGGCGCTTGGCCGTGAAGTCGGTTCTGGGCGTCTGGGCTGCTGGGCATTGCTCGCGGGGCATGTCTGTGCGCGGACCGCCCGCGCAGAAGGCTCGAACCTAAGGATCGGCCGACGTTTCCGGGCTCTTCATGCCCAGTCCCGCGGGCTCACGGGATCCCGCCGAGTCCCCGGGCGATCGGCACCCGCTCCGAGGGGATCCGACGGGTCCCATAGCGGCTCGCTCGGCGGTTCTCGGACGCGGGCTCAGGCGGCGTGCTCGGCCTGGGCGTGCGGGGCGGCGCCGGAGGGCTGCAGGTTGCCCGTCGCGAGGATCCACGCGCGGACCAGGTCAGGCAGCGTCTGGCAGGCGAGCTTGGTCATCAGCGACGCGCGGTGGACCTCGACGGTCTTCTCCGCGATGCCCAGCGCCGCGCCCGTCTGCTTGTTGCTCTTGCCCGCGACGATGTGCTCGAGCACCTCGCGCTCGCGGGGCGTGAGTCGTGCGAGCTTGGCCCGTGCACTCTCGCGGGCCCGGCGCTGCTCGCGCTGCCGTTCGTCGAGCGACAGCGCCCGCGCGATGGCCTCGATGAGCACCTGGTCGGCGCAGGGCTTGCTCAGAAACTCCACGGCGCCCGCCTTCATCGCTCGCACCGCTATCGGCACATCGCCATGCCCCGTCAGCATCACGATCGGCAAGCGCAGGCCGCGCGCGTCGGCGCGGTCGAGCAGGTCCAGCCCCGACTCGCCCGGCATGCGCACGTCGAGCACGAGGCACCCGCGCGGGTCGGGCTCCACGACGGCCAGAAAGTCCGCGACCGAGGAGTACGTCCGCACCGTGTGGCCGATCGTTTCAAACAGGAACCGCAGGCCCTGACGCACGCCCGGATCGTCGTCGACGACGTGAACGCAGGGGCGGTCGGTCGGCGTGGTGGTGTTGGCGAGCGTGGTCATGCGGCTCTCCTTCGGGTTGCAGGGCTGAATGTCAGGCGGAGTGTCGTGCTGGGCGTGCCGCGCGGGCGCGCCGCGGGAAGCGTGAGGCGGAAGCTGGTGCCGGCGGTGGTGCGCTCGGGCTCGAGCGTTCCGCCGTGCGATTCGGCGATGGAGCGGCTCAGGGCCAGGCCCATGCCCAGGCCATCGGGTTTGGTGGTGGTCATGGGCTCGAACAGGTGCGAGCGCACTTCGGGCGCAAGGCCCGGCCCGTTGTCGCGCACGCGAAGGATCGCCTTCTCGCGCACGACCCGCGCCTTGACCTCGACGCGCGCGCCCCGCCTTCCCGAGGCCGCTTCGATCGCGTTGCGCAGCAGATTGACCAGTACCTGGCGGACGCGCACGGCGTCGGCGGCGATCGAACTCTGCGGGTTTGAGACGCGCCGGACGAGCCGCACGCCCCGCGAGGCCGCGAGAGGCTCGATCAGCGCCAGCGACTCGCGCACGCACTGATCGAGCGTGGCGGACTCATTCGACGCCGACGATCGGCCCGCGAAGCCGCGGAGCCTCTGCACGATCGCCGACGCCCGCGAGGATTCGGCCTGGATCCGCTCGAGCGCAAAGCGCACGCGCTCGGCATCCTCGCGCGAGCGCACGGCGCCCGCGGCGTAGGCACCGATCGCCGCCAAGGGTTGATTTAGCTCGTGCGCCAGCGTTGCTGAGAGCTCGGCGAGCAGCGTGAAGCGCTGCTGCTGCGCGAGCCGGTCGAGCTGCGCGCGCAGTCGGTGCTGCTCCAGACGCGCCTCGGTGATCGATTCGTGCGCGATCAGCGCGAGCCTGCGGCCCGCGTGGCGCATCGGCGTGATCCGCGCCTGAAACCACCGGCACGCCTGCGCGGGCGCCCGCTCGGGCCAGCCCGGCGTGTGGCACGGGTACTCGATGATCTCACCCGAGGACTTGCCCGAGAGCACGGCGCGGAGCGCGCGCGCGGTTGCCGCGGCCTGCTCCGAGCCCTCGCCCGTCGCGCGGTCGCACACGGCGAGGTAGTTGAGCCCGACGCACGAGCCGCCGCCGTTCTCGCGGGCAAAGGCGCGCCAGGCGCGATTCACGGCGACGATCTCGCCGCGGGCGTTGACGACGGCGAGGTGGGCCGGGACGGCATCGAGCGCCGCACGGGCGAACGCCGAGAGGGCAAAGCCCGAACGGTCGCGGGGCGGAGTTCGCGGCGGGGTCGGGCAGGCAGAGTTGGCGCGGTTTCGCGCGGGCATCCCCGGGACTATCGGGCCGTGTTTGGGGGCTCCGAAGTTCGGGCGTGCGAGGCCTGCGAGGATTGTCTGGGCCGTGCGGGCCCCGCCCCGGAACGGGGGCCCCGGTTGCTCCGGTTCCGGACGGGCGGGGATGCTGGGGGCGGCGTGCGTGGGGCGCCGGGCGGTCGGTTGGGGTTGCAAGGGACCCGTCGGGCCCAAAAAGACGATCGGCGGCCCTGAGGAGGACCGCCGACGATCGAAGCACGGGTGTCAGGAGTCGAACCTGAAACCTCCTGATCCGTAGTCAGGTGCTCTATCCAATTGAGCTACACCCGCTCCGAGGCTGACCGAGGCCAGCTTCGCGGAACCATAATCCACCTCCGGTCGATTGGCAAGCGGCGAGGCGGGGTGTTCGGGGGCTTTCTGGTCTTCCGAGGGTCTCCGGGGGGTGTGGAGCTTGACCGGGAGCGGGAAGGGTGCAAAGCTTCCCACCCGGCGGACGCGGTCTGCCGGTCATTTTCGGAAGAGTTCAGGACTCCTATGGCTCACTCCCTGTCGGCACAGAAGCGCGTTCGTCAGTCTGAGAAGCGTGCGGCCCGCAACCGCTGGCGCATGACGACCCTCCGCGAGGCGGTGAAGGACTTCCGCGAGAAGCTCCTGCACGGCACCGTCGCCGAGGCGACCGAGTCGTTCAAGAAGGTGAGCCAGCTGGTTGACCGCACGGCGGCCAAGGGCGTGATCCACAAGAACAACGCCGCCCGCCGCAAGAGCCGCATGAGCGCGCGCCTCAAGGCCAAGAAGACCGCCAAGGCCTGAGCCTCGGACGCGAAGCTGACTTTTTTCAACCGCCCTGCGCGCTCGCGCGGGGCGGTTGTGTTTTCGGTGAGCCGTTCTTCGCTGAGGCGTTACGGCGTGGTCGGGTGCATTGCCGCGGCAATCTGTCGTGCCGCCTCGCGCGGATCGGGTGCGGAGCAGACCGCCGACGACACCGCGACGCCCCTGCAGCCCAGGCGCGCAAGTTCGGCGGCGCGCTGGGCGTCGATCCCGCTGATCGCCAGGTGCGGGATCCGCGCGGTGCGAGGCTCCGCGAGATAGGCCCGCAGATACGCAGGCCCCGAAAGCGAAGGTTTGGCTTTGGTCGTTGAAGGGAACATGGGCCCGACGCCGCAGCAGTCGGCGCCTTCGTCGGCGGCGCGCAGAGCGTCGTCGAGGCACGACGTCGAGACGCCCACGAGCATCCCGAGGCCGACGATCGCGCGGACGTCGGGGAGCGCGAGGTCGTTCTGGCCGACGTGAACGCCGTGGGCGCGGGCGAGCAGCGCGACGTGCGGGCGGTCGTTGACCCAGACCTGCACGGCCGGGTTCATCTCGCGGGCGAGCGCCACGAGTGTGCGCGCACGAGCGAGCACGGTGCGGTCGGACAGGTGCTTCTCCCGCAGTTGCAGCGCGTCGGTGCCGCCCTCGATCGCCAGGCGCGCGACGGCGTCCCACGCGTGGTGCGTGCAGATGGACTCGGTGATGAGGACGCAGAGCGTGCGCTGGCCCCTGGCGGCGCAGCCCAGACGCAGCGCGAGCGTGCGGTGCAGGGTGTACGCGCGATAGCGGGCCTGCTCGATCTCGCCCGCGGCGGCCGGTTCGCCCAAGGCTTTCAGCGTCTCTTCGAGCGAGCGCAGCGCCTCGGTCAGGCGTGCGGCGTTGCGCTCGGCGATCTCGGCGAGGCTGTCCCGGCGGAACTCGGTCGGCGTGGTGAGGCCCGTGCCGACGTCGCCCTCGGTGTCGCGCGAGGCAAGCAGCCGGCCCGCGTCGGGCACCGCGCGAGCGACCGCGCCCAGCGTCGCGTGCCGGAGGGCCTTGAGCTCGGCCGTCAGGGCCCCGTCGTCGAGGGCGAAGCGCGCGAGGTCATCGAGAACTCGCAGCGCCTCGCGGGCGCGGTTGGCGTTGGCGTCGAGGATTCGCAGCAGCGCGGGCTCGGGCATCGAGAGAACGATATCGTTGCCTCCGACGCGATGGATCTTCTGCCCGAGAACAGCCCCCGGCCCGTGAAACTCCGCAAACCCGCGCTCCCCGGCACGCTGGTGCTGAAGGAGGACGCGGAGACGGTGCTCGATGCCGTCGCGGCCGACCTGTTCATCCAGGCCAGCAACTGCGTCCGCGCGTTCGGCGATTTTCACCTCGCGCTCTCGGTCTTCCCGGGCTCGGAGCCCCTGCTGCGCCAGATCATGTTCGATCCGGCCCTGCGGGAACTGCCCTGGAAGCGCACGCACCTCTGGCTGCTCGATGAGGATTTCGGCTCGCCTGAGGGCGCGCCCCGAGGCCCGCTGGGCTCGACGCTGTACGACCTGGTCGTCGAACCCTCGGATATCCCGTCTGACCAGGTGCACCTGATCTCGGGCGAGGGCGGTGCGGCGGAGCACGCGTACGAGCGCCGACTGAAGGAGACGCTCGGCTGGCGCGAGAAGGGGCACGACCGGCTCGACTTTGTGCTGCTCTCGCCCGAGCACTGGATCGCGGGCGGGCTGCCTCAGGCGCCCGAGCGGCTCGTGGCCCGTCACGGCGCGCGCGTGAGCATGACGCATCGGATGGTGTCGGGCTCGCGGTTTCTCGCGGTGCTCGCGGGCGGGCCGACGGTCAGGCCCACGCTCGAGCGCGTGCACCGGGGTGAGGCGGGGGGCGTGATCCCGATCGGCGGGGAGCTGCGCTGGTATCTCGATCCGCTCGCGTGCCCGACGTATGTTCCACCGCCGACGAACGGACCGGCGAACTCGGGCGCCTCGCCCGCGTAAGGCCACGGCATTCGAGGGAGCGACGCGCGATCATGACGACAGCCAATCAGCCCGGCGGGACGAGCAAGGTCGCAGCGGTGGGGCGCGCGCGGGCGCTGGGGTTGGGCTTTGTTTCGGCGCTGGGCTTTGCGGTACTGACGGCGCTCGCGCACCCGGGCGCGAGCCTTTGGCCCTTTGCGCTGGTCGCGCTGGTGCCGCTGGTGCTCGTCGCGTCGTCGCACGCGGCGCGCGAGCGGCCTTGGATGGTCGCGCTCGGCGTGATGCTGGGCAGCGTGCCGCTGTATCTGTATCTGCTCGCGTACATCGAGGCGATGACGGCGCTCGGGTATGTGCCGCTGTGTTTCTACATGGCGCTTTACGCCGCGCTCGCCGTGCGGCTGATGGCGTTTGTCGCGCGGCGCTGGCCCGAAGGACCGAAGCGGGCGCTCGCGCGGCCGTGCGCGCTCGGCGCGGTGTGGGTGGGCGTCGAAGTCCTGCGCGGCGACATGGTCCTCGGCGGGTTTCCGTGGTTTTATGCGGGACACCCGCTCATCGATGCGCCGATGGCGCCTGAGTTGGCGACGGTGCTCGGCGCCCCGGGCGTGTCGCTCATGGTTGCGATCGTCAATGCGCTTCTCGCCTCAGCGCTGCTCGTGCGAGGAACGCTGATCGCGCGTGTCGTGCCGGTGGCTGCGGCGATTGCGGTGCTCGGGCTGGCGTGCGTGCCTGGCGCGCTGCACAGCGTGCGCGGGGGCGAGGCGCCTCCTGCGCTGCGGGTCGCGTCGATCCAGACCAACGTGCCGATGAACAACAAGGTCGGGTGGACGCCTAGGCAGATGCTCGAGGACTGGCGGCGGTTCATCACGCTGACGCGCCATGCCGCGACGCCCCCCGAGGGGCCCGCGCCCGACCTGATCGTCTGGCCCGAGACGATGCACCCAACCTCGGGCCTTGACGCCGAGAGCGACGCGACGCAGCGCAAGCTCGGGCTGGTGCTGCCCTACCTCGATGAAGCGGGCCGGAGGCGCGAGCTGGCTTCCACGTTCTTCACCGACGCGCTGCTGGCGCTCCAGCAGGAGGCGGACATCCCGATGCTGGTCGGGGCCATCGCGTACGAGGGGTTCAGTCTCAAGGAACGGCCCGACGGGGGCGTCGTGCCCGACTATCGGCATCGGTACAACTCGATGTTCATGGTGCGGGGCGGCCGAGTCGAGGCCGAGCGGTACGACAAGCTCCGGCTCACGCCCTTCGGCGAGGAGATGCCGGGCGTGCGGCACATCCCGGGGCTGGCCAAGGCGCTGCAGGACTTTGCCGCGCGGGGCCTGCGGACGGATCTGTCGGCCGGGACGCGCGCGACGGTGTTCCGCGTGAAGGCGCGCGAGAGCGGGCGCGAGTTCCGGATCGTGACGCCGATTTGCTATGAGACGACAGTGTCGGACGTCTGCCGGCGGCTGGTGTACGGCTCCGAGGGCCGGCGGGCGGACATCATCGTGAACCCCTCAAATGACGGGTGGTTCGCGTGGTCGGACGCGGGGCGCGAGACGCACCTGAACCTCGCGCGCTGGCGCGCGGTCGAGCTGGGCACGCCGATCATTCGCGCGGTGAACACGGGCATCTCGGCGCTGATTGACACGCGCGGGCGGGTGAAGGCGCGGGCGATCGACCCGGGCACGCTGACGCCCGACCCGGACGCCTCGGGGCCCGAGGTGATGGCGGACTTTGCCGCGGCGCTGGAGCGGGGCGCGCGGGTCGACGGCGTGCTGGCGGCGGATGTGCCGATGGCGACCCGGTCGACGCTGTTCGGAACGACCCTCGGTCCGTTTGTGCCTTGGGGTATGCTGTCGCTGGCGGCGGGCGCGATCGCGCTCGCGGCATGGCAGGGACGAGGGACGGGCCGGGGGATGGGCCGACCGACGGAGGGAGCGCGCGCATGAGCAATCGAGCGGCAGGGATCAGGTGGGCGCTGAGCATCGCGGGCGCGCTCGCGCTGATGGCGGGCGGGTGCTCGTCGTCGGGGTCAGAGTCGCGCGCGGGCGCGCCTGTGCGGTCGAGTGTGACGCGGAATGTGAATGCGGCGGGCGCCAATGCGCCGGGTGTGGATGTGCTGGCGGTTCGGACGCGGGCGATCCGCGTGCTGGAGCAGGCCGTGCGCGTGGATGATGCGCAGGTGCGGGCCAATGCCGTTGAGGCGGCAGGCTTCGGCTCGCCCGAGACTGACCGTCTGATCGTCGCGGCGCTGCGAGATCCCAACGAGGCGGTGCGGACAGTCGCGGCGACGACGATCGGCCGGCGGAAGATCACGGCGATCGGGCCTCGGGTGCTTCCGCTGCTGGCCGATCCTTCGCCCTATGTGCAGGTCTCGGCGATCTTCGCGGCCGTGCAGACGGGGCAGACCGACGCGGGGGCGGACATCGATCAATCGCCGCTGGCGGCGTACCTGTTCAATCAGGAATCCACGCGGCTGCGCGCCCACGCCGCGTGGGTGCTGGGTGAACTGCGCAATCCCTCTGCGCGACCCATGCTGCTCGAATCGGCGCGGCAGAAGCTCCCCAAGGCCATGCCGGGCGAGGTGCGGTCGCTCCAGCTTCAGATTGCCGAGGCGCTCGTGAAGGTGGGGGATCAGTCCGCGGTCGAAGGTCTGCGGTCGGCGCTGTACGCGGCCCGGCCCGAGGACCTCGAGGGCACGGCGCTGGCGGTGCAGATTCTGGGTGAGGTGCAGGACCGGCGGAGCATCGACCACATGCTCTTCCTGCTGCAGTACAAGGACCGAGCGGGCCAACCGATGCCCGCCGAGGTGCGGATGGGCATCGCGATTGCGCTCGCAAAGATGGGCGTGCGCGACGGGGACTTCATCGCGGACGAGTACCGCCAGCACCCGGACCCGGTGTTGCGTCAGCAGGCCGCGGCGGTCTATGGATATACCCAGAGCGCCCTCGCGCCGGACAAGCTCTTGCTTCTGCTGGCCGATCCGGACCCGCTGGTCGCGGTCCAGGCCGCGGCGGCGATTCTGCAGCTCGACCCCGGGCAGAGTTCTCCACGCGGTAGCCTGCCGACACGGGCGAGCACCGCGCGGTAAGCTGTCGGCCCTTGCTGAATGCCCCGGCGGCAGATCGCCGGCGGGGTGACCGCGGGCTTGGGTGAGCCCGAGGGATGCTGGGGCGCGGGAGTGTGGTTTGAGGGCGAGGAGTTCGGGCTCGGGGCGGGTGGATTCCGCCGGTCGGGGCCCGAACAATCGGCACTCGGGCGGTGCGTGGACGGCAGTCGGGTGAGGCTGTGAGGTCGGGTGGGGCAGGTGGTCCGGAGTCATCGAAGGAGTCGAGCGTGCACATTCTGACGAAGGTTCTGGTGGTTGTCGCGGCGGTGCTGAGCGTGTTCCTGTCGACGCTCGTGATCGCCTATTCGCTGAACGCCGGGCGCATCGTGGCGGACTACCAGTTCGAGTCCAACCGCCGGGCGGCCGCCGAGGCGCGCCTCGCGAGCGATTCGGCGACGAACTCCGATGAGCGCTCGCGCCTTCAGCGTCAGGCTCAGGCCCTGACCGACTCGAACACTTCGCTGATGAATCAGCTTCGCGACCTGCAGCGCGACAACGCTCGCCTGCTGGGCGAGAAGAACGCCGCGGAGCAGGAGCGCCAGTCGATCCAGCTCAAGATCGCGGAGCTGGGCGAGACGGTGAAGACTCAGACCGCGCTGCTGCGGGCGTACTCGGGCGAGGTGACGAGCCTGCGCTCGGGCGAGATCCAGTTCCGTCAGCAGAAGCTCGAGCTTGAGGACCGGATCAGCGACCTGGAGAGCCAGCGCGACGTGCTGGATCAGAACCTCCGCAAGCTGCGTGAGCAGCTCGCCGAGGCGCAGCAGGCGCTGGCGCAGGGCCAGGGCGCGGCGGGCGTGGTGCGTTCGGCGTCGAGCGAGGAGCGTCCGTTCGAGGCTGCGTCGGTGCTGAACGGCCGCGTCGAGAGCGTGGACAAGGACAAGGCGACGGGCGCGACGCTCGTGAAGATCAACCTCGGCACCGCGGACAAGCTTGCGAAGAACACGCAGCTCTATGCCGTGCGGAACAACCAGTTCCTTGCGAACCTCGTGGTGATCGAGTCGGACCTGAAGTTCTCGATCTGCCGCGTGGACACGCTCGGCCGGACCGTTGAGGTTCAGGCCGGCGACCTCGTCATGTCGCGTCTCTCCCGCTAACGCCAGCCCACCTCACGAAAGGAACAGACCATGAGCCAGTTTGGTATGGCCATGCCCGGCGGTCGCAGGCGCGGTTCGAGCCCGAACGTGTACACGGGGCTGGCGCTGATCGCGCTGCTCTTCCTCGCGGCCGCCTGCGTCTTCGCGTGGATGGGCGCGACGAAGGTCAGCCCCGATGGCGGCGCGTTCAGCATTCAGGAAGCCGGCAAGATCAAGCTTCCCGCGGCCGCCTCCGGCAAGGCGAACTGAAACCCGAGCCCCAGAGCCGGGCGCCGAGCGCCAATCCGTGACGAAACCCCACACGCCCTCGGCACATGCCGGGGGCGTGTTTGTTTGTGGCTCGGGCCGGGGCGCGAGCTTCTGGGACCTCTGGGCCGGCGGTGATGGCGGACCGTTCACGGCTCATCTTGGACCCGACTCCATGCCGAGGGCCGAACACGCGGGGACGGTCCGGATTCGCGGGGTGAGGCGGCGGTTGGGAGGTGCTTGGGCGATGCGGGTTGTGCTTGACGGACGCTTGACATTCGGCCGCACGCGTCTACCTTTTGCTCCCGGCGCGGGGACACCTTCGCCGGCCTGACAATCTGGGGCGGTAGCTCAATTGGTTAGAGTACCGGACTGTCGATCCGGTGGTTGCGGGTTCGAGTCCCGTCCGCCTCGCTTGATGAAGCCCACGGCCTGCCGTGGGCTTGTTCGTTTTTGTCTGCGAGCTTCGCGCGTGCCGTTGCGTCCCGCTCAGCCGAGCGAGAGTTATCCCCGCGGCGCGACGACGACGCGGCGCTTGAGGTCGGGCACCCACGTGCCGCCGGGCTTCTCGACGGTGACGGCGAACAGCGCGACGCGCCCCACGGCGATGCCGGGCTCGATGGGCACGATGACCTCGCCATCGGCCGAGGCGTTGAAGACTCCGCCGCTGACTTTCTGCTCAAGGCCGCGCTCGTCGATGACCCAGACCTGGTACTGCTCGACGGCCGGGTCGTTGACCTTCAGGCCCACGAAGCGCAGATAGCCCGTCTGCAGCTTGTCGTTCCAGATGACATCGCCCTGCACGGTCTGCTGCTCGGCCGGGTTGTTGGGCAGGTCAAAGGGCGCCCACGCGACGCGGACGGTGCCGGGGACTTCGAGCAGCTTGGTGCGGTTGGCGGCGAGGGTCGCGGGGTCGACGGGTGTTTCGAACCGCGCGATCTTCAGCCGGGCCTCGTCGAGTTCCTTGGAGAGCTGTTCGCGCTGCTGCCCGGCCTGTGCGAGGCGCGAGTCCTGTTCGGCCAGGCGCCCGGTCGCCTGCGCAAGGCGCTCGGCGAGGGCGGTTTGTTCCGCGAGCGTCTGGGCCAGCGTGCGCTCGCGCTCGGTGAGCGTGGACTGGGTTTGACCGAGCTCGCCCGTGAGTGCCGCGACGCGCGAGCGCGCCTCGGCGAGCAATTGCTCGTTGCTCTGGGCCTGCGACGCGGCGAGGGCAAAGCGGGTGCGAAGGTCGGCGAGTTCGGCATCGCGAGCCTGGATGGTGCGCCAGGAGAAGATCGAGACGCTTGCGAGCGCGACGGCCGCGGCGGCCGCCCAGAGCGCGACGTTGCGCGACGGACGCGCGGTGGGCTCGGGCCCGATGCGTCCGGCGGTGCCAGCGGAGGAGGTCAGCGCCTCGGCCAGCGCGTTCATGCGGGCGCGGACGGCCTCGGGCATCTTCTCGGCGGGGGTCAGCGCATTGTGAAGTGCCGCGGCGGCGCGCTCTTCGGCGCTGGGCGCGGCGGAAGCACCGGCCGGTTCGCCCAACGCGGCGTCGAAAGCGTCGGCGTTCATGGATTCCTGCTTCGGATCGGGGAGCATGCTCATCGCTCACCTCCCGTGCGCCCGAGAAGCCGATCACGAATCTCCGCGAGCCCCCGGCGGATGTGCGTCTTGACCGTGCCCAGCGGCATGCCCGTGGTCGCGGCGATCATCTGGTGCGTGTGGCCCTGCACGATCGACTGCCAAAGCACGGTGCGCTGCTCCTCGACGAGCGTGTCAAACACGCGCCGGGCCTCACGCGCCTCCTCGCTCGCGGGCGCGGCGGTGTCACGCGTCGCGGCCGGCTCCTGCTCCAGCGGCGCGGGCGTGGGCGTTCGGCCCGACTTGCGAAGACGATCGATCAGCCGTCGGCGCGCCACGAGGGAGATGAAGGTGATCTCTTCGCCCAGCGCGGGGTCGAACTTGGGGGCCTTCTGCCAGAGGTGAACGAGGATGTCCTGCACGGCTTCCTCGGCCTGAGCTTCGCTGCGGGTCATGCGGCGAGCGAGCGACCAGAGAAGATCGCCGTATTCGTCGATGATCGCACGCATGGCCGAGCTGTCGCCCGAGGCGAGTCTGGAGAGGGGCGGAGTTGGGCGGCCAGCGGACACTCGCGGTGATTCTACATCACCCGTGAGAATCGTCCCAGTGTTTTTGAATCCGCGGAGATCGTCTGCGCGTAATCGACGTCGACAGCGCGACCGACGGGCCCCAGGTGTACGTGCACGTGTGCGTGCCGGCGGTCGCGCCTCATTTCCCTTACGTGGTCCGTCGGCGCGGGAGCGTCGGCGGCGGAGAGAGAACCATGAAGAGCGGCATCCTGATGCTCGCCGCGGTGGCCTCGTGCGCTGCCTCGGCCAACGCCGAACTGATCTTCGGCGTCACCAACACCCAGACGCTCGTGCGCTGGGACAGCTCCGCGCCCTCGACGATCCTGGGTGGCGCCGCGATCTCGGGCCTGATGGCCAACGAGGTCGTGCGCTCGATCGACTTCCGACCCTCCAACGGCAAGCTCTACGCCATCGGATCGTTCGGCAACATCTACACGCTCAACCTCAACACGGGCGCGGCCTCGTTCGTCTCGCAGATCTCCACGCCGCTGAACGGCTCTTCGTTCGGCATGGACTTCAACCCGGTGGTCGATCGTCTGCGGGTGATCACCGATGCCGACCAGAATCTGCGGATCAACGTGGACACGGGCGCCGCGATCGTCGACGGCCCGCTCGCGTACGTCGCGGGCGATCCGAACTTCGGGCGAAACGCGAACGCCGTGCATGCCGCGTACACGAACTCGTTCGCGGGCGCGACCTCGACGACACTGTTCGTGCTCGACACGGGGCTGGACATCCTTGCGATTCAGAACCCGCCCAACGCTGGCGGACTCATGAGCCGTGGCGCGATCGGCGCGAACCTGACCGACGTCGGCGCGTTCGACATCTCGGGCACCACGGGCCGGGCGTACGTCACGGTGCTTGATACCGCGCGCTCGCAGAGCACGTTCTGGAGCGTTGACCTCTCGACGGGTGCGGGGACGTTCCTGGGCGACATGGGCATGATCGGTGGCGGAACGGTGATCACTGCGATGTCGGTGATGGTGCCCGCGCCGGGCAGCGCGCTGCTGTTCGCGTTGGGCGCCACGGCCGTCGTGCGCCGCCGGCGCTGAGTCGACATCACGCATCCACCGGCGCGCGGGGTTCCTCGGCGCGCCGGCCCACGAAGGCCCTCGGGGTTCCTCATCCCGAGGGTTTTTCGCGCGCAGCCTCCGCGGTTGTGGTCAATCGCCCGGACGTCAATCCGTGCTTCCCGAGGTTGCCTGGCGGGTTGAATAGGACCTTGAAGTCCGGTATAATGAAAACGCCGCATCGGGCGGCCCACGGACCCCCTCAAGGAGTCGAAGAATGACCACCATGACCCACCCGACCCCCTCGTCCTCAACCAAGTCCACCGGCGCGAAGGCCGGAGCCCCGAAGGTGTTCAGTTCGAAGGCGCCCACTTCCAACGCCCGTCTTCTTGCGTGGGTGGAAGAGATGGCCGCACTGTGCACCCCCGACCGAGTTCACTGGGTCGACGGAAGCCAGGCTGAGGCCGACAAGCTCTGCGAGGAGATGGTCGAATCCGGCACGTTCATCAAGCTCAATCCGGCCAAGCGGCCCAACTCGTACCTCGCGCGCTCGCACCCGTCGGACGTCGCCCGCGTCGAGGAGCGCACGTACATCTGTTCGGCCTCGCGCGAGGACGCCGGCCCGACCAACAACTGGGCGCCCCCTGAAGAGATGCGAGCAACGCTCAAGTCGCTCTTCTCCGGCTGCATGCGCGGGCGCACGATGTACGTGATCCCGTTCAGCATGGGCCCGATCGGCTCGCCCATCGCAAAGATCGGTGTGCAGATCACCGACAGTGCGTACGTCGTCGTCAACACGCGGATCATGACCCGCGCGGGCACGAAGGTGCTCGAGGCCCTGGGCGATGGCGCGTTCATCCCGTGCATGCACTCGGTCGGCGCGCCGCTGGAGCCCGGCCAGAAGGACGTCGCTTGGCCCTGCCAGCCCGACATCAGCAAGAAGTACATCGTTCACTTCCCGCAGACGTACGAGATCTGGTCGTACGGCTCGGGCTACGGCGGCAACGCGCTGCTGGGCAAGAAGTGCCTCGCGCTGCGGATCGCCTCGGTGATGGCGCGCGATGAGGGGTGGCTGGCCGAGCACATGCTCATCATGGGCATCGAGAGCCCCAAGGGTGAGACGACGTATCTCGGCGCGGCGTTCCCGAGCGCCTGCGGCAAGACCAACCTCGCGATGCTCATCCCGCCTAAGGAACTGCAGGGCTGGAAGGTCAAGACCGTCGGCGACGACATCGCGTGGATCAAGAAGGGCCCCGACGGTTCAATGTACGCGATCAACCCGGAGGCCGGGTTCTTCGGAGTCGCCCCGGGCACCAACGAGAAGTCCAACCCCAACGCCGTCGCGGCCATCGCCAAGAACACCATCTTCACCAACGTCGCCCTCACCGACGACGGCGACGTGTGGTGGGAAGGGATGACCGACACGCCCCCGGCGCACCTGATCGACTGGAAGGGCGAGGACTGGACGCCCGGCTGCGGCCGGCCCGCGGCGCACGCCAACGCGCGCTTCACGGCCCCCGCCAGCCAGTGCCCCTGCATCGACCCGGAGTGGGAGAACCCCAAGGGCGTGAAGATCAGCGCGTTTGTGTTCGGCGGGCGCGTGAGCAAGGACATGCCGCTGGTGTTCCAGGCCTTCAACTGGTCGCACGGCGTGTACCTCGCGGCGACGATGGGCTCGGAAGCAACGGCCGCGGCGATCGGTCAGGCGGCAATGCGGCGCGACCCGATGGCGATGCTCCCGTTCTGCGGGTACAACATGGCCGACTATTTCACGCACTGGCTGAACGTTGGGCGCAAGCTGTCGAACCCGCCGCGGATCTTCCGCGTGAACTGGTTCCGCAAGGACGAGAGCGGCAAGTTCATCTGGCCGGGCTTCGGCCAGAACATGCGGGTGCTCAAGTGGATCGTCGAGCGCGTCCGCGGCGGCGCGTTCGCGGTCGAGAGCCCCATCGGCTGGATGCCGCGGCACGAGGACCTCGACTGGACGGGCCTGAGCTTCCCCGCCGAGACGTTCTACAAGCTCATGAGCGTCGACCGCGAGGCGGGCACGGCCGAGGCGCGCAGCCACGAGGAGCTGTTCGACCGGTTCCTGGACCGCCTGCCCAAGGAGTTCGTGCTCGAGCGCGAGCTGCTGCGCTCGCGCCTCTGGCGCTCGCCCGACCACTGGGAGCTCGCGCACGAGTCGTGAATCGGGCCCTCTGACGCCGGGGCGCCCGAGGCGCCGGTGAGGACCTTCAAGCGCGCACCCCGCGAGGTTGAGACGTGGAGTCTCGGCCCCGCGGGGTGCGTTGCGTTGACGCGGGTTGGCCTCAGGCCGCGACGGCCTCGGGTGTGCGGGCGACGCTGGCGATGAAGCGCCGGATCTCTTCGAGATCGGCCGCGACGAACTGCACGCCCGC
>JANRKN010000047.1:0-16614 GCA_033763435.1 Planctomycetota bacterium | reverse complement strand
GACGAAGCGGAGTGGTGCCACAAGTGCGGCGCGGTGCTCAGCGCCAGCGAAGAAACAGGCAGCAGCACGCCCAAGTGGGTCATGATCACCGCGATCTCGCTGGCGCTCGGGTTCATTCTCATCGTGATCGTCCGCGCGCTGCGATAGTCGCGGTCAGAACTGCTTGCGCATCCGCGCGGGCGCGATCTGGAGCTGGTCGCGATACTTGGCGACCGTGCGCCGGGCGATGTCGATGCCGCGCTCCTTGAGCTTCGCGACGATCGCCTCATCGCTGAGGGGCTTGGACTTGTCCTCGGCGTCGACGACGGCCTTGAGGGCTTCCTTGATCGCGTCCCACGCGAGCGCCTCGCCGCCAGAAACTTCGACGGGGCCGGCGGGGCCCTGCGGTTCCTCGACGCGGGTGCGCGTCTGGATGCCGCCCGAGAAGAATTTGCGGAGGGGCATGACGCCGCGGGGCGTGAGGACGTGCTTGTCGGCGACCGCGCGCGAGACCGTCGCGACGTGGATGCCGAGTTTCTCGGCGACGCCCGTCATGGGCAGGGGCTTGAGCGCCGCGGGGCCAAAGTCGAAGAACTCGCGCTGCGCATCGGCAACCGCCTGCACAACGCGGAGCACGGTGCCCTTGCGCTGCTCGACGGCATCGATGAGCCACTGCGCGTTGCTGAGATTCTTGCGGAAGAACTCCTTGTCGCGCTGGGGCGTCGCCTTCTGGCGCGCGAGCATGGCGTACTCGCGGTTCAGGCGCAGCGCGGGGATGCGCCGATCGTTGAGGTACGCGACGTAGCGGTCGTTCTCGGCGTCGAACTCGATGATCGCGTCGGGCACGATGGGGCGCACCTGCTCCTGCACGAGCTGTCGTGCGGGCGCGAGGCTGAGCTTCTTCATCACGCTCAGCGCGCCCCGGATCTCATCGAGCGACAGGCCCGTCTTCTCCGCGATCCGCGGAAGGCGGTTCTTCATCAGGTCGTCGAGGTGATCCTCGACCAGGATCAGCGCGGCGTCGAGGTGTTCGGATTCGTCGTCGGTAAAGCGAGCGCCCGCGGCATCGCCCCGCGAGGCGGCGCGGAGCTGCAGCAGCAGACACTCGCGCGTGTCGCGCGCGGCGACGCCCGCCGGCTCGAGCTCGGTCTGAACCTCGACCAGCGCATCGTGCAGCTCCGCAAGCCCTACGGCGCCGATCTCGGGGGTCTTCGCCGCGTTCAGCCGCTCGGCGAGTGTTTCCAGCGGCGTGCGAAGAAAACCGTCCTCGTCCAGGGCCGCGATGATCTGCTCGCCCAGCGCGCGCGTCCGCGCATCGGTCTCGACCAGCGCCCACTGGTGCGCGAGCTGCTCGCCCAGGGGCTCGGCGCGGTCGGGCGCGCTGGCCATCGCGTCCATCTTGGCGTCGCGCTCGCCGTCGCTGCGCGCGGGGGCGTACGAAGACTCCTCATCAAGTCGCGAGAGCGAGCGCGTGAGGTCGCGCTCGATCGGCTCGGTCGACGAGGCGCCCGGCGCGTCGGTGTCGTTCTCGATCGCCTCGGGCTCGGACTCGCTGAACTCGGCCAGCCGCTCGAAGTGCTCGTCCTGCCCGCGGTCGTCGATGTGCTCGGCCGAGGCCTCGGCATCCAGCGCGGCGGTCTGGGCGGCGCGCGGATCGCTCGCCGCGGGCGCTTCGCTCCCGGGCTCGACCAGCTCCAGCGTCGGGTTGCTTTCGAGTTCCTGTTCGATGCGCTCCTCGAGCTCGGCGAGGGGCATCTGCAGGATCTCCATCGACTGGATCATCCTGGGCGCCAGCTTCAGGTGCTGGCCCATCCGCAGAGATTGGGACGCCTCGAACCTCATCCGACCGCGGACTTCCTTTCCTTA
Source organism: Planctomycetota bacterium (assembly GCA_033763435.1). GTDB lineage: Bacteria > Planctomycetota > Phycisphaerae > Phycisphaerales > UBA1924 > JANRKN01. The sequence goes on along the minus strand of JANRKN010000047.1, from coordinate 14,769 downwards.
TTCCATCCCGCCGGCTACTCGACCCCCTGCCGGCCCAAGATCGCATCGGCCAAAACCGCCTTGTTCGCGTACTCGAGCTGACTTCCCGACGGCAAACCGCGCGCCAGACGCGTCACACGCCGACCACGCCTCCGGATCTCCTCGGCCAGATACAGCCCCGTCCCGTCCCCCTCGACCGTCGGATTGAGTGCCAGAATGACCTCTCGAATGTTCTCGGACCCCAATCCTTCCCCGTTTTCAGGGGTTTCAACCTTCTCGGGACCGTCGAGCCGACGGAGCAGGTCGGGGATGGTGAGTTCCGAGGCGCGGACGCCCTCGAGCGGGCTGATCCGGCCCATGAGCACGTGGTACCGCCCGCGGTACATGCCGGTCTGTTCGAGCGCGATCAAGTCCTTGGGCTGCTCGACGACCATGAGCGTGCTGCCGTCGCGGCGGGGGTCAGAGCAGATCGGGCAGAGGGTTCGATCGCGCGGCGTGCCGGGCGTCACGTCGGTCAGGTTCCAGCAGCGGGCGCAGTGCGTGATGGTGCGCTTGACGTCCTCGATCGCGCGCGCGAGGCCCATCGCCTCGGCCTCGGGGGCCTTCAGCAGGTGGAAGGCGATGCGCTCGGCGCTCCGCCGGCCCACGCCGGGCATCGTGGCCAGCGCCGCGATCAACCGATCCACCGCCTGCGGATAGCTCGTCGTGGCCCGTGCGGGCACGGACGCCGACACCGAACCAGGCTGGGGCCGATCGCTCGCCATGCGGGCATCGTACCGCGCGGCACGCCCCCGCCCGGCCGAAACCGCCCGGTTTGGCACGCCGTTTGACCCGCGTACGCTCAACGCATGGTCCCCTCTGTCCGCTCGCAGGTCGTCGGCGTTCTGCTGCTTCTGGCGCTGGTCGTCAGCCTCGGGGCGTGGTCGGCCGCGCATCACCTGAACCCCCGCAACTTCGGCGTCGTCGCCGAGGGCAAGGTCTATCGCTCGGCCGAGCTCGAGCCCGCGGCGCTGGCGCGCGTCGTCCGGGAGCGCGGCATCCGGACGATCATCGACTTTCGGATCGACGACCCCGAGGTGGTGCTGCGGCGCGAGCAGAAGACGGCCGAGGCGCTGGGCGTCGAGCGCATCGTCCTGCCCATGGAGGGCGACGGGCAGGGCAACCTGAACAACTACATTCAGGCGCTGCGGATCATGACCGATCCGGCGCGTCAGCCCGTGCTGGTGCACTGTGCGGCCGGGGCGCAGCGCACGGGGTGCGCGTCGGGCCTGTACCGCATCGTGGTGGAGGGCTGGACGCCCGAACGGGCCTTTGACGAGGCCCTGAGCTTTGACCACGACCCGGCCAAGAACCCGCACGTGAGGCGGATTCTGGAGGTCGAGTCGGCGCGCATCGGCGAGGCGTTCCGGTCGGGGGGCACGCTGCCCGATATGCCCGCGGTCGGCCGTTCGACGCGAGATCAGGCCCCGTGACCCACTCCGACGCCCGGCCCGACAAGGACGCGTCCGACGCCGGGAGCGGATCGGGTGTATCGTCCGCTCCTGTGATCGTCCGTACGCCCGGCCCAACCCGGTTCCATCCCTCCGTCCCGCGCGCACTCCTGCGTGCGGCGGGTGTCGCGCTGGGACTCGCGCTGCCCGCTGGCTCGGCCGCGCTTGCCCAGGCACCGAGCGCCCCACCTCCGACTCAGCCGGGCGATCTGGACGCGCTCGAAGGGCGCGTGATCCGCGAGGTGCTCGTCCGTCGGCCCGACACGAGCGAGGGCGCGGCGCCCGGCGCGCTCGCGGCCGTCGATGCGCAGACGGAGTCGCTCGCGATCAATCAGGTGCGTGTGCGCGAGGGCGCGGCGTACACCGCCGCGGCGATCAGCCAGGACATCAACCGCCTCAACCGCCTCGGGCGCTTCAAGCGCGTCGAGAGCCTCGCCCAGCTCATGGACGACGGCTCGGTCCGCGTGATCTATCTCGTCGTGCCCCAGCCGATCGTGCGCGACGTGCAGGCGGTCGGCAACCGGCAGATCAGCAACCAGGACATCGCGAAGGAAGTCGACGTGCTGGTGGGCACGCCGATCGACAACCTGCAGCTCGACCGTGCCTCGCGCCGCGTGCAGGACCTGTACCGCAAGCGTGGGTATTACTTCGCGCAGGTCACCGTCGACCGGGAGCACCTCGAGAAGACCGATGGCGAGGTGCTGTTCCGCATCCGCGAGGGCGAGCGGGTGAAGGTCGCCGAGATTCGCTTTGAGGGCAACACGGCCTTCAGCCCCTCGGAGCTGAAGGACAAGCTCAAGCCGCGCGAGGCGTGGCTGCTCGACCGCGGGCCGGTCGATGACAACGCGCTCGACACCGACGTCGCGGAACTGGTGCGGTTCTATCGCGACCGCGGGTATCTGGACGTGCGTGCGGACCGTCAGGTGAGGCCGAGCCCGAACGGTCGCGAGGCGATCGTGACGTTCCTGATCGACGAGGGGCGTGTGTACACGCTGCGTTCGGTCGATGTCGTGTATCCCGAGCGCGAGATGCGGAGCTTCCGCACCGTCGAGGCGGCGCAGGCCGCGATGGGGCCCGACGATCGGATGATGGTGCTGGGCCCGGGCGAGGTGACGCTGTTCAAGGGCGGCGTGCTGAGCCCCGCGCAGGTGCAGGGGCTGATGTTCCTCAAGCCCGGCGACGTGTACGCGGTCAACAAGATCAACGAGAGCACCGAATCGATCCGCGCGGCGATCGGCAAGCTGGGCTATGCCGACGTCGAGGTCGAGCGCAAGGAGCGCCGGGCCGAGGACCGCCCCGAGGTTGATCTGCTGTTCATCATCCGCGAGGGGCAGCGCTTCCGGACGGGCGAGGTGATCATCCGCGGGTCGGAGCTGACGCAGCAGGCGGTGGTGCGCCGGCAGGTGCAGCTGCAGCCCGAGCGCCCGCTGGACGCGACGGCGATCCAGGAAACCAAGGTCCGGCTCGAGGATCTCCGGCTGTTCGACCTGGACCCGCGCCGCGCGCCGCGCGTCACGCTGCAGAAGCCCGACGAGCTCGACCCGCGCTATCGCGACGTGCTCGTGGAGGTTCAGGACACGAACACGGGCCGGTTCTCGATCGGCGGCGCGGTCGCGTCGGACTCGGGCGTCACCGGGCGCATCGCGCTCGAGCAGAACAACTTTGACGTCGCCGACACGCCCAGCACGTTCGGCGAGTTGACCAGCGGCCGGGCGTTCCGCGGGGCGGGCCAGACGTTCCAGATCGAGGCCCTGCCCGGCTCAGAGATCCAGACCTACTCGGTCTCGCTCTCGGAGCCCTACCTGCTCGAGACCAACTTCTCGGGCTCGGTCAGCGCGTTCTACAACGAGCGCAGCTTCGATGAGTACACCGAGGAGCGCCTGGGCGGAAACTTCGCCGTGGGCCGGCGCTTCGGCACGCGCTGGACGGGCTCGATCCCCGTCCGCGGCGAGTCGATCCTGCTGCGGGATTTCCAGGCCGATCGGCCCGTCGAGATCACGCGCTACGAGGGGCGCAACCTGCTCACGGGCGTGGGCGTCACGCTCTCGCGCAACACGCTCGATGACCGCTTCGTCCCGGGCAAGGGCTCGAAGCTGGACCTGAGCGCCGAGCAGGTCGGCTCGCTCGGCGGCGACTTCAACTTCACCAAGTTCAGCGCGGGATATCAGGTCTTCCTCACCATCCACGAAGACTTCTTCGGCTACCGCACGGTGCTGAAGCTCAGCACCAGCGCGTCGTACATCCCTCAGAGCGAGTCCAAGGTCCCCGTCTACGAGCGCTACTACCTGGGCGGTCAGTCGCTGCGCGGGTTTGAGTTCCGCACCGTCTCGCCCCGCGGCACACGCCCGGACGGCACGGTCACGACCAACACGCCCGTCGGCGGCACGTTCGCCTTCTTCGCGGGCACCGAGCTCCGCCAGCCGCTGTGGGAGGACATCCTCTCGGTCGTCTGGTTCGTGGACTCGGGCACGGTGCGCAATTCGCCCGGGCTGAGCGAGTATCGCGTGTCGACGGGCCTGGGCCTGCGGATTTACATCAAGCAGCTCTCGCCGGCGCCGCTGGCCTTCGACTTCGGCACGCCGCTGAAGAAGGAAAAGTTCGACGAGAAGCGCCTGTTCACGTTCTCGGTCGATCTGCCGTTCTAGCCCAAGAACTGTGGTTCAGTGGCCGCGTCCGGCGTCACCGCGCCCGCACGACCACGATGGTTTCGTCGTCGGTGCGAGGCGCGAGGCCCGCGAACTGGCGCAGCTCCCACTGGATGTGCCTGAGAATCCGCTCGGCGCTCGCGTCGGGCTCGGCGCTTGTGATCGTCAGCACGGCGCGGCGCAGCCGTTCGCGCCCGAACTTGCGCTTGGAGAAGTCCATCGTGTCGGTCACGCCGTCGGTGTACGCGACGAGCACGTCGCCGGGCTCGAGATCGAAGATTGCTTTCTCGTAGGTCTGCGAGGCGTCGATGCCGACGACGGTGCCGCCGACCGAGAGCTCCCGGATCTCCGCACCCCCGGCGTTGCGGCGAAGCACGAGCGTGGGCTCATGGCCCGCGGAGCAGTACGTGAGGCGCAGCGTTTCGGGGTCGATCACGCCGTACCAGAGCGAGACGAACTCGCGGTCGAGCGTGTCCGACGCGATCGCGACATTCACGCGGCGGATGATCTCATCGAGGTCGTAGACCTCCTGCGCATACGCCCGCAGGCTTGCGCGCACGGCGCTCATCAGGAGCGCGGCCGGCACGCCCTTGCCCACCACGTCGCCCACCACGATGCCCAGATGCCCGCGCAGGTCGAGATAGTCGTAGAAATCGCCCCCCAGGTCCGACGAGGGCGTACATCGTGCCGCGATATCGAGCCGGTCGGTGACCTTCGCGGCGATCGTCGCGGGCAGGCCGCGCGGGATCATCCGCCCCTGCACCTCGGCCGCGAGCTGAAGCTGGCGCTGCGTGCGCTTTTCCTGCTCTTGCAGCGAGAGCAGGCGCGCCTGCTCGACGGCGACGGCCGCCTGCGACGCGACCGAGCGCAGCAGGCGCTTGTCCGAATCATTGAAGACCCTCGGCTGGCGCGAGTAGAGCCGGATCAGCCCGATGGGCCGGCCGCGGAACATCAGCCCGCAGTTGAGGAACGCGCGGACGCCCTCGCGGCGCGCCTCGGGCTTGACCTGCACGCGCTCGTCGGCCTGAAGATCCTCGATCGCGACCAGCTCGGGCGCGGGGCCGTCGAGCCCGAGCGCCAGCCGATCAAAGACTCGCCCGCGGCCCAGGGGCTTGGGGTCCTCGAGCCATTCGCGGCTCAGATTGCGCGAGGCGCGGAGCTGCAGGTCCGTCTCGTGCTCGCCCGAGACCGTCACGTTGCCCTCTTCGTCCTCGCGCAGCAGCACGATCGAGCCCGCGTCCAGGCCCAACACCGAGAGCGCGAGATCGAGCGCGACCTCGAGCACGCGGTCGACGCTCTCGTTGCGCGCGAGCAGCGAGGACATCTTGAACAGCGCGCTGGTTTCCTTGAAGGCGTGGCGGAGTTCCAGCTCGTGCTCGCACAGGTCGGCCGCGGCGCTGGCCAGCAGCGAGAGCGAGTGCTCCAGACGCGGGCGGGCGTCGCGCGCGAGCTCGGGCTCGCCCGCGGCGACCACGATCGCGCCGATGATCTCCGACTGCACATGGATCGGCACGACGATCTCGCCCGGGCGCACGGGGGCCGGGCGGGGCGCGACGCTCCAGGCGCGGGCCGCGTCGCCGTGCTCGGCGCGGGCGGGCGGATCGGACGCGGCGGCTGAGCCCGCGGCATGGCGCATCGACTGGGCCTGAGACTGCGCGTGCGACTGCGCCGCCTGCGACGCCGAGGGCTGCGCGGCGGGCCCGCGGATGATCGGCCGGCCCAGTCGGTCGCGCAGCTCGACGGGCACGCCCAGCAGCTCGCCCAGCTCGGCGCACAGCGAGGCGAGCGAGCCGTCGGTCATGAAGTCGGTGATGGAGAGCTCGCCCGCGTGATCGCGGCGCGGATCCACGTCGCTCACTCCCGGCCTCCGGGCGCGAGCCAGACCGAGCGGAGCAACTGCACCAGCGCGCGGTCGCTCTCGGTCGCCGCGGGCGAACGCTCGAGCGCGTCGAGCCCCTCGCGGATCGCCTGCGGATCGGGCGAGGTGCGCGCGGGGCCGTCGAGCGTCTCGCGCGTCAGGCCCTGATAGCCCATGTACGCAAGCAGCAGCGCGGCGGCCTTGGCGGTGTCGGCGTCCTTGAGCGCCTCGCGGTGCTGGAGCGTCACCGTCACGCCGCGGGCGGGCGCGGGCAGCAGCTCGGGCGCGTAGCGCACGCCCGCAAGCTCGGGCTTCTCGGCCAGCAGCTCGCGGAGATTGACCGCGGCAGAGATGAACATCCCCGCGCCGAGCTGCGCGTGAGCGCGGCCGAGGCGCGCGCTCGCGTCGCCGGGCCGGGCCGACAGCGCGCGCGTGAAGCGCTCTTCGGCGTCGAAGTAGCGCCCGGCGCCGAGCATCGTCTGCCCGTCGCGCATGTGCTGGGCATAGCGGTCGGTGACGGGGATGCGCACCTTCGGGTCCAGCTCGATCAGCGAGCGCAGGCGTCCGCGCTCGTCGCGCAAAGGCGCGGTCTCGGGCGGAGCGCCCGGCGTCAGCGGCTCGCCCGCGCGCTCGGCCGGCAGGCCCGCCTGCGAGGCCAGCTCGCGAAGCACCTTGAGCGTCTCCGGGTCCAGCGCCTCGCGCGTCCGCGCCTGCGCCGCCTGCTGGTCCGCCTCGTCACGCTCGCGCAGCGCCTCACGCAGGCGCGAAAGCCGATTCTCGATCGTCGTCGCGCCCTCGGGCGTCGGCGCGGGCCTCAGCCGGTCCAGCGGCGTGCGGGAATCGGAGGGCTCCTGCGCGGGCTTGTCGGCCGGCTTGGGCTTGGGTGCCGAGGGATCGGCCGCCTTGCCGCCCGCGAGGATGCCAGCACTCTTGGCCCCGGGCATATCGCTCGGGCGCGTGCGCACGCCCACCAGCGGCGAGGCCTCCACGGTTTCCATCCCGACGCCCGGCGCGCGGCGTTCGCCCAGCACGGCCGTCTGCAGCGATCGGCCCGACAGATAGCTCGCGGTCGAGCGCAGCGAGCCGTCGATCGACGTGCGGCGCGAGAGCGATTCGCCCGGTCCAAGGATCGGCGATTCGTCGCGTGGGGCGCGGCGGGTTGCGCTGGTCACATCGATCGGCGCCGAGCCCACGCCGCCGGTCCGAGGCGGGGAGTAGGACGCAAAGCCACCCTGTCGCGTGGCGATGACGCCGCCGAAGAGATCGCCGCCGCCCGATCGGCCGGTCGAGAGCCCGAACTGGTACTGGAGCGCGTCGGTGCCGCGGATGCCCATGCCGCCGAGGCCTGAGTAGAGCGAGTCTCGGCGGAAGGCGTAGAGGTCGTCGGAGCCCAGTCGCCCGCGGAAGTCGTCGGGCGCGCGGTAGCGCACGTCGCCGCGGAAGGACATGCCGCCGGGGGCGTTGCCGGTGATGATCGCGTTGCGGAAGCGGACCTCGTCGGCAAAGCGCGAGCGTGAGTTGACGTTGCCCGCGGCGGCGCCGGCGGTGTTGAGGTCACGCTGGAGGCCGCGGCCGTCGCCCAGCGCGTTCTGCGCGCAGGCCAGCCCCGAGGCCGCGACGATCGCCGCGAGCGCGACCAAGGCGCCCAACGACCGACGCGGGCCGGGAATCAGAGTGTCGCGACGAACCGGCATGGACCAAGCCCTCCCAGTAGTGAGCAGTATCTTCCTCGTTTCGACGCCGGAGGGAAAGCCGAATACCCAAACACTTTGCAAACATCAGCGGTTTTTTGCGGCGCGGTGTCGGACGAACGGGGTTCACACAAGTGTTTTTGCCTGGATTTGTTGGTTAACAGAAGGGGCCGGGCGGTCCCGTGTGAAACTGGTGAAGATGGGGTCAGCCCGCGGAGAGCGGGGGCGCGGGGCGGGAGGTGAATCGGAGGTCGGCGTACGATGGCGGCCCGGATGGCCGGGGAGGGTGGAGCGGGGTTGGAGTGAGGATCGAAACGCCCGTCCGGGGTGGGGACGGGCCCTGATTGTGCCGAAAGAGGATCGACGATGACGACCAACGCTCAGTCCAACGCCTCCAACCAGAACACGAACGGCGCGAAGCGCGCGCTGATCACGGGCATCACGGGTCAGGACGGCTCGTACCTCGCTGAGTTTCTGCTCGGCAAGGGGTATGAGGTGCACGGGCTGATCCGGCGGTCCTCGAGCTTCAACACCAGCCGGGTCGAGCACATCTACTCGGACCCGCACATGAAGAACGCGAAGCTGAAGCTTCACTACGGCGACCTGTGCGACGCGAACAACCTGGCCAAGCTCGTTCAGCAGGTGAAGCCTCACGAGGTGTACAACCTGGGCGCGCAGAGCCACGTGCGCGTGAGCTTCGACATGCCGCTGTACTCGGCCGACACGGTCGCGATGGGCGCGCTGCGTCTGCTCGAGGCGGTGCGTGAGTTCCAGCAGGAGTCGGGCCAGCAGGTGCGGTACTACCAGGCGTCGAGCTCGGAGCAGTACGGGCTGGTGCAGGAAGTGCCTCAGAAGGAAACGACGCCGTTCTATCCGCGCAGCCCGTACGCGTGCGCGAAGGTGATGGCGCACTGGGCGACGGTGAACTATCGCGAGTCGTACAAGATGCACGCCTCGTGCGGCATTCTGTTCAACCACGAGAGCCCGCGCCGCGGCGAGACGTTCGTCACGCGCAAGATCACCCGCGCGGTCGGTCGCATCAAGATGGGCCTGCAGGACAAGGTCTACCTGGGCAACCTGGACTCGCAGCGCGACTGGGGCTTCGCGGGCGACTATGTCAAGATGATGTGGATGATGCTCCAGCAGGACACGCCGGACGATTACGTGATCGCGACCGGGCGCATGATCACCGTCAAGCAGTTCGCGCAGATGGCCTTTGACTACGCGGGCCTCTCGTGGGAGAAGCACGTGGCGTTCGACCCACGCTATCTGCGTCCGGCCGAGGTCGACCAGCTCCTGGGCGACCCGAGCAAGGCGAAGAAGAAGCTGGGCTGGATGCCCGAGACCAGCGTCGAGCAGCTCGCGAAGATGATGGTCGACCACGACGTCGAGCTCGCCAAGCGCGAGAAGACGCTGCGGGACGCCGGGCACAAGATGCCCGACCAGCAGGGCCACGACCAGTAAGCCGCGGGCGGATTCAACCAACCAGCGTGACGGTGCACCATGCGCAGCCGAGGCGTTCGAGCGCGGCCGCGTCGGGAGTGCCCGCGCCGAACAGCATCAGCGTGCTGCCCGAGCCGGTCATGTGAACGTTCGGCGCCATCGTCCGCAGCTCGCTCATCAAGGGCGTCAGCGCGGGCTGCACGAGCGCGGCCGCGGGTGTCAGGTCGTTGAAGAGTGATTCCGCCCGGCACTCGCGCGCCAGCGCGCGGACCATGCCCGCGCGTTCATCGAAGCCCGGCGTGTGATCCGCGCGCGCGAGCGGCAGGGCGTCGAAGGCCTTGTACACCGCGGGCGTCGCGCAGCCGAAGGGCGGAAAGACCAGCAGCATGCTTCGCACCTCGCCCGCGATCGAGGGGACGCGGGCGATCGCGTCGCCGAAGTGTTCGACGATCGCGGGCCTCGGCGGGGCGTCCATTGTGCGGGCGCGTGGGCCATGATCGAGAAAGAACGCGACGTCGGAGCCGAGGGAGCCGGAGAGTGATGCGAGTTCGCGCGCAGGGATGTTGAGCGAGAAGAGATGATTGAGCCCGCGGAGCATGGCCGCGGCATTGCTGGAGCCGCCGCCGAGCCCGCCGCCGACGGGGATGCGCTTCTCGAGCCGCGCGCGCACGGGCAGGCGCCGGCCCGCGTGGCGTTCGAGCAACGCGTGGGCGCGAACGGTGAGGTCTTTCTCCAGCGGCCAATCGATGAGCGAGGGCCGGGGCGCGTCGGGGGCCCAGAGAATGTCGAAGGTCGAACTCGACTCGGGCGATTCGCTGAGGGTCAGCGTGTCGGCGAGGGAGATCGCGGAAAACAGCGAGGAAATGCGGTGCCAGCCCGTGCGGGGCCCGGCCGGCTCGGGCGGCGAAACCGCGAGCGCGAGATTGACCTTGGCCGGGGCGCGGAGCGTGAGCATGGGGTGAACAATACCGGGGAGGGGAGTGGCCAGTCGCCAATCGCCAGTGGGGGAGACGACACGCCATGGCGACGACCTCTCGGCCAGTGGCCACTGGCCACTGGCTACTGGCCCTTTGGCTCTTGGCCTCTTCCGCCGGAAAGGATCACCCCATGAAGGTTCTCGATCTGGTGCGGGCGATGGAGCGGATTGCGCCGCTGGAGCACGCCGAGTCGTGGGACAAGGTGGGGCTGCTGGTGGGGCATTCGCAGCGCGAGCTGGTGTGGAAGATGGCCGAGGGCACCGCGCCGGGGGTGCTGCTGACGATCGACCTGACTGAGCGCGTGCTCGACGAGGCCGAGCGGCTGAAGGTGGGCGCGGTGGTCGCGTATCACCCGCCGATCTTCGATCCGATCGCGCGGCTCACCGACGAAACCTCCCGCGGGCGCATCCTGCTGCGCGCGATCGGCGCGGGGCTGGCGATTTATTCGCCTCACACCGCGCTCGATGCGGTCAAGGGCGGCATCAGCGATTGGCTGTGCGAAGGACTCTCGGGCGCGGGCGAGGGGGGCAAAGTCGCCGGCGACTGCAAGGCGCTGGTGCCCCACGACGCGATCCCCGGCGGGGGCAGCGGCGCGCGGGTGAAGATCGTCACGTTCGTCCCCGCGAAAGACCTCGAGCAGGTCCGTGGCGCGCTCGCCTCCGCGGGCGCGGGACGCATCGGGGCCTATTCGCTCTGCTCGTTTGCCGTGGCGGGCACGGGAACGTTTATGGGCGATCCGGGCACGAACCCCGCGGCCGGGAAGGCGGGCGCGTTTGAGCAGGTCGAAGAGATGCGCCTGGAGATGGTGTGCGCGCAGTCGGCCGTGGCGCTCGCGCTCGAAACGCTCCGGCGGTTTCATCCGTACGAGGAGCCGGCGATCGATGTGATCGCGCTGAGCCCGCTGCCCGAGCGCGGCATCGGCGCGGGCCGACGGCTTGTGCTCGACCGGCCCGCGAGCCTGCACGAGCTGGCGCAAAGGCTCAAGAAGCACATCGGGCGCGACCGCATCCGCGTGGCGATCTCGGGCGACGATCGGCCCATCACGCGCATCGGCGTCGTGCCCGGCGCGGGCGAGAGCCTGCTCGCGACGGCCAAGAAAGAAGGGTGCGAGGTCTTCGTCACGGGCGAGATGCGCCATCATCAGGTGATGGAAGCGCTGCACTCGGGCATGAGCGTGATTCTGGGCAACCACACCTCGACGGAGCGCGGCTATCTGCCGAGGCTCGCGGCGAGGCTGCGGCAAGAGTTGCCCGGCGCGCGCGTCGAGGTCAGCCAGGCCGACGTGGACCCGCTCGTGACGGTGTGAACTTTGACGAGCCGGGGGCGCTCAGGCGGGCTTGTCGTAGCGCAGGCCGACGATCCCGCTGCCGGGCATCGAGGCCCAGTCGGGATAGCTCTGATAGTGGTCGGCGATTTCGCGCGCGTCGTCGACGGTGCAGCGCAGGCCGTCGCGGATCCAGCGCTTTTCGTACGCGGCGTAGCGCCCGGCGACTTTCTCGCCCCAGAATTCGATCGCGTCGGGGGGCTTGGGCATCGCGTCGAGCACGCGGCGCTGAAGGTGCGCGAGGTCGTAGAAGCGGGCGAAGAAGATCTCGCCCTTCTCGTTGACGTGCTGCACGCCGTTGTAGTGATCGACGGGGCGGAAGTCTTCGCGGTACACGCGGTCGACGGGCAGGGTGACGAGCAGCCGGCCGCCGGGCGCGAGTTCGTTGTAGAGCCAGCGCATCGCGTCGGCGTCGGTGTATGCGCCGTCGATGTGCTCGATGACGGAGATCGACCAGATGGCCTGATAAGGCCCGCTACCTCGGAGCGCGGCGACCTCGGCCCCGTCGATGCTGAGCCGGTCGATCCCCGCGCACGAGGCGAGGTACTTGGTCGCGTTCGCGTCAGCGGGGTCGGGGTTGGCAAAGCGCACGCTCGCCTGGGGGAACGTGCGGCTGGCCCACATGGAGAACAGCCGCGGGCTCGAGACATCGAGCCAGCGCGAGCCATCGGTCGGCGCGGGGAGATGGCGCGCGACGAAGTCGAACTCGAAGTAGCGGACGATGTTGACGGGCGTCGCGGCGAGCGAGAGGCCCCAGTCGTAGTCCTTGGCGGCGATCGATCGGCCCAGCGCGCGCCCGAAGTCGTCGAAGATCATGCCGGGCGTGTTGCGCGCGCGGGCGTACTCGGCGGCCGATCGGCCCCGGCGTGAGAGCTGGGAGTAGTTCCACCACCGCTTGAGTCGGGTCTTCAACGAGGGCTTGGGCATCGCACCGCGAGGATACGGCAGAACAAACAAGCCCGCGGGCGGGTGAGCCCACGGGCCTGGTGAGGTGGCATCCGGAGGGTCCTGCCCGCGGGCGGAGGAGTGGAGTGTCCGCCGGGGGCGCATCGGAATCCGGAGAGCCTGAGCTGTCGGCGCGCGTGCCGCGCCGGTGGGTCAGTTCTTCTCGAGCTTCTTCAGCAGCGCGTCCATCCGCTGGTTCATCTCGTCCATGCGCTTGTTCAGGTCATCCATGCGCTTGTTCAGCTCTTCGGCGCGCTGGTTCATCTTCTCGGCCATGCCGCTCATCCCGGGCAGCGCGAACGTGAGGCCGCGCTGAGCCCGGTTCTGCGCTCCACCGGCGTCGGGCGCGACGGGCGCATCGGGCGCGTTGGGGGGCGCGGGGATGGTGAACACCTGCGCATCGCCCCCGAACAGGCCTTGGAGCTGCGGGTTCTGCTTGAGTTCCTCGGCCGCCCGGCGCAGCGCTTCGAGCGCCTCGCCCATGCCCTCCTCGGCGCGCTTGCGCAGCGCCTCGGGCTGGAGGTTCGGGTCGGCCTTGAGTTCGTTGAGTTCCTTCTCCAGCTCGTTGAGGCTCTCGCGGAGCCACTCGGGCGACTCGCCGGGCACACCCTGACGCAGCGAGCGGGCCAGGCCCTCCCAGCGCTGAGCCATGTTGTCGCCCCAGGGCAGCGCGGGCACACCCTCGACGGTCGTGGAAAGCTTCGCGGGATCGAACGCGACCAGTTCGAGCGTCAGCGTCTTGCTGCCCTCGCCCTTGCGGACGACCTCGAGCGCCAGCTTGTCGCCGGCCTTCTTGGCCTTGAGCGTCTCGCGGAGCTTCTAGGGGTTGGCGGGCTTGGCGCCGTCGATCGAGACGATGATGTCGCCCGACTGCACCCCGGCCTTTGCGGCGGGGAGGCCCTCGGTGACGCGCCCGACCTGGATCGCGGTGTTCTCGTCAAGGCCCAGGAAGCGCGCGACGTCGGCGGGGGGCTCGTCCATCGTGATGCCGATCATCACGGGCGGGGGCTCGACCGGCTCGGCGGGGATGAAGATGTCCCCGCGCTGCCCGCCGCGGTTGGTCTGGCCGAGGGGATTCATGCGCCGGACGACGGCCGGGCCCATCGTCTGACGCGGCATGGTGAAGGCGTGGAGTTCCTTGCCGGCCTCGTCGCGGATGATGACGCGGTTGCCCTGACGCTGCACGCGCCCGGCGGGCACCGGCTCGTCGTTGACCTTGGCCGAGATGTTCCCGTTGCGGATCTCGAGCTGGAACTTCTGCCCGTCGCGGATCTCGACGATCGTCGTGGTGCTGTTGGCGGTGCCGCCGATCTCGGCGGGCTGGCCGGCCTCGTTCAGCGGGCGGTTGAAGTCGCCCTGAATGACGTTCTCTTCATGCTCAGCCTGGCCCTGCGCGAGCGCGGCCGGCGCGATGAGCGCGCACGCGGCGCCCGAGGCCAGCAGCAGCCGGCGGATCGAGGCGAACGGAGACGACGGAGTGATGCGCGTGTTCATGAGGCTGGATCTCCCGACTTGGCGGGCGTCTGTGCGCGCCCAAGGGTTTGGATGCGCACCGGGCCCGAAACCGTCGGCCGATGCGCGATTGTTCCGAATCGGCCCCGGGCCATTTCAGCCCCGGGGCGCGGGGGGGTTACAGGCCCTGCGGCGAGCGGACGCGGCCCGTCCGGCTGTCGATGGTCGCGTTGCGCGTGGGCGGCGTAAACGGCACCGGCGCGGGGTTGCCCAGCTCGTCCGAGCCGATCGAGTACAGCGAGGGCACGCGGGCGCGCTCGACGATCTGGCGGACAAACACGACCTCGTAGCCCTCGCCGCCCTCGACGGGGCTGGACTGCAGCAGCACCTTCTGGGGCACCTCGCCCACGACGGTGCCGAGCTTCTGGCCCTGCTCGTAGTACGCCGCGAGCGCCTGCTCGGGCGTGTGGAACGTCGGCCCGAGCGCGGCCTGATTGCCGATCATCTCCGGCGCGCGCGGCACGAAGCCGCCGATGTACGCCAGGCCCAGCGCGGCCGCGGCGGCCCAGCCGCCCCAGGTCATGAACCGCCGGCCCCGCGCGTGCAGGTTCGACTCGTGATGTTCGGGCGTGAGGCGGATCGGCGCGCTGGGGTCGGGGACATTCACGCGTTCGGCGCGGGCGAGCAGCGGATCGGCGGCGGCGCTCAGCAGCACGTGCTGCTTCTGCGACATCGCCAGGTCGCGCCACACGGTGCCGTCCGTCAGCGAGACGTGCTCGAGCGCGCCCCAGTCCGAAGGCGTCGCCCGGCCGTCGACGATGCGCGAGATCAACACATCACGATCGGGCAGATCGTCCGGCGGCGTCGTCATCCTCGGTCCTTCGGTCGTCATACGCAACGCTCCTCCCCACTCCATTCCCCACCGATTCCCACCATCTCTCACCGTTCCCCACCGTTCCCCACCG
>JANRKN010000046.1:0-16517 GCA_033763435.1 Planctomycetota bacterium | reverse complement strand
GCAGGCGCTGCGCGACGATCGTGTTGACGGCGGAAGTGACGAGGAAGGCCTCGATGCCCATGTTCATCAGGCGCACGACCGTGCTCGGCGCGTCGTTCGTGTGGAGGGTGGAAAGCACGAGGTGGCCCGTGAGCGCGGCCTGCACGGCGATGTGCGCGGTCTCGTGGTCGCGGATTTCGCCCAGCATGATCACGTCCGGGTCCTGACGCAGCAGCGACTTGAGCGCCGCCGCGAAGGTCATCCCGATCTTCTCGTGCGTCTGGGTCTGCGTGATGCCGTCGAGGTGATACTCGATCGGGTCTTCGACGGTCGAGACGTTCATCGAGTTCTTGTCGATCTGGCGCAGCGAGGCGTAGAGCGTGGTCGTCTTACCCGAGCCGGTCGGGCCCGTGACGAGCACGATGCCGTGGGGCAGGTCGACCTGCTTCTTCCAGATCTCCAGAGTGTCCTCGTCAAAGCCCAGGTTGTCGAGCGAGACGTTGATGCTCTTGGTGTCGAGGATTCGCATGACGACCTTCTCGCCGTAGCCGCAGGGCAGCGTCGAGAGTCGAAGGTCCAGCTTGCGCCCCTGGACCATGCACCGGATGCGACCGTCCTGGGGCAGGCGGCGCTCGGAGATGTCCAGGTTGGCCATGATCTTCAGGCGCGAGACGATCGCCGAGGCCATCGCCGGCGGCGGGTTCATCGACTCGTACAGCTCGCCGTCGATGCGGAAGCGAACCTTCAGCTTCTTCTCGCCCGGCTCGATGTGGATGTCCGACGCCCCCTCGCGCGAGGCCTGCTGAATGATGTAGTTGACGTACCGGATCACCGGGCTCTCGGCGGCCTCTTTCTCGAGGTCCACCTCGCCGCCCTGCTTCTTCTCGACCTGCACGTCGTCCTCGCCGACCTCCGAGAGGATCTGCGAGATGTCGACGTTCTCCTGCTGGCCCTCGCCGAGGATCTCGAGCGCGCCGCGGATGTCAAAGGCCGTCGTCAGCACGACCTTCACCGACACCACGCCCAGCTTCTGGCGGATGTCGTCGACCTGGAACACGTCGTCGGGCCTCACGCACGCGACGACCGCGCGCTGGCCTTCCATGCGCAGCGGGATCACCTGGCGCTTCTTGCAATAGTCGGCCGTGAGGCGCTGGATCATCCCGCCGTCGAATCCACCCTCGAGGCCCTTGGACAGATCGATGCGCTCGAAAGGCAGCGCGGCGAGCTCGGCGACGACCGCCATCACGCCCGCCTCGTCGGCGCCCTGCTCGATCGCGATCTCGTACAGACGCCGGCCGGGCGACTGCTTGAGCACGTTCTCCGCGAGCGTCAGCTTCTCGTCGCTGATCACGCCCCGCGCGACGAGCAGATCGCCCAGCTCCTGAGAGCGCGCGTCGGGAGTGTCCAGCTCCGGGCGATAGATGTCCGCCAGCGCGCGCCCGACGGTGACGGGCTTGGCCGCGTCGGGCGTGCGGGGCGCGTCGGGGCGCGCTTCGGCCGCCGGGCCGGGGCGCCCGGGCTCGGTCGGCGCGGGCTCATCGCCGAACTTCTGCGTGTTCGCTGGTCGCGAGGGCAGCGGGCTGTACGTGGGCGCGTCGTCGTCCTCGCCGGTGGGCGCCTTGCCCGCGCCCGACTTGGCCGCACGGGCCGCCTGCGCCTGGCGCAGACGCTCGCGCCGCGCGTCGATCTCGCTCTCGGCCTTCTTGGAGTCGGCGATGCCGAGCTCGCTCAGGATGTCGTCGATCTTGTGCTTGGCCATTCTGTGCTTCGCTCCGAGCGAGGGCTCTGAAGGGTGGGATGGAGAGACGGTGCCTTACGTGCGGGGCTTGCGCGGGGGCGGGGGCGCCCGGCCCGGGTCGGCCGCGGGCGCCGAGCCCTGCGCGGGCGCGTGGTCCTTGGGCTCGTTCATGGTCAGCGTGACGGTGCGGGGCTCGCCGACGCCGCCCACGCCCGGATACTCGATGACCACCGAGCGCCCGTCGATCGACTTGATCTTGAAGACCTTGTCGAGCACGTCGCCCGTGCGATGCACAGCGCCGTTGATCCGCGCCAGCGGCACGCGCCCGCCCATCACGCCCTGCACCTGCAGCAGCGCCAGACGCTCCTGGAGCTTCTGCTCCTCGAGCGCCGCCTCACGCGCGCCCTGATCGTCGTTGCTCTCGTCGGCGGGCATGCCCGCCGTCGCGACGGTCTTCTTGATGCCCGTCGAGAACGGGTTGCGGTCGAACTTCTCGGCCGGGACCTGCGCATGCATGCCCGTGCGCTCCAGCGCCGCGAGCACACGCTGCTGTGAGGCCTGCTGGCCCTTGTCCGCCGAGGGCGGCTGATACTCGATCGCGGGCGCGGCAAAGGTCATGCCCGCCTGGAGCCCGTGCTGGCGCATACCCCACAGCGCGGCGCCGCCCAGCGCCACCATCCCCAGCAGCGCGACCTGCTGCGTGCTGATCCGCTTCTTGGGCGTGCTCAGCGACTCCGAGCCGAAGCCCTCGCCGCCCGTGGGCGCGAAGGTCGTCGGGTTGATCGAGGGACCCGTTGCGCCCTTGGGCTGACCGCCCGGCGTGTTCGGTGACGTGAACTGACTCATCGCGCGCCTCCCTGCGTCGCGGCGGGCGCGCTCGGCGCCGGCGCCGGCTTCTCTTCCTGGAAGTAGATGCTCAGCGTGAACTTGGCCTCGATCCGCCCCTCGTGTTCGCCGTCCTTGCTCAGCTTCAGGTCCATGATCCGCGTCAGTCGGGGCAACTGCTCAAGCCGGATCAGGAACTGGTAAAAGCTCGCAAAGTCACCCTGCGTCGAGAGCTCCAGCGGCTGCTCGCGATACAGCGCCGCGTCGAGCGGCTTGGACGACTTGAACGAGGGCGGGCTCAGCCCCACGCCCACCGCCAGCTCCGTCACCTGACGCACGACCGCGTCGACTTCCTTCGCGCGGGGCAGCCTCGCCTCGATGTTGGCGATGCTCTGCGCGATGTCCTCGTTGGCCTTCTTCAGGTCCGAGGTGCGCGACGTCTCCTCGCGGAGCTTCGCGAGCGTCAGGTTTTTCAGCTCAAGCTCGTTCTCGGCCTGACGGATCTCGCGGTTCTGGGGCCGGAACACCAGGAACCAACTCGAGACCGGGATCGCCAGAACCACCGCGCCGAAGAGCATGTGTCGAACGCCAAGCTTCATGCGTGTTACTCCCCTCGGCCCGCGGCGGCGGGCGTGTCCGTGCTGACCGACGTCATCTGCGTCGCGGGCGCGCCCTCGGCGGGCGTCAACGGCTCGGGCCGGGGCGCGCGACCATCGGCACCCGGACGGATCATCGCCTCGATCTCAAACTTGCGAAGATCCACGTCCTTGATGATCGTGTCCTGGATGTACAGCAGCTCCACCTTCTCCAGCAGGTCGCACGAGTTCAGCGCCGCCAGATAGTCCGCGATCTCGCCCTGAGCCTTCGCCACGCCCGTGATCTTCACCTTCACGTCAAACCGCGGCGCCTGAACCTTGGGCTTGGGCGGCTCGGCCTTCCCGTCCTTGCCCCCCGACGTCGGCGTCACCGCACCCCGCGGCTGCGAGCCGGACAGGCTCTTGGTCCCCGTCGTCGGCGGCGGCGGTGCGGGCGGATCCACACGCTTGCCCTTGAGCTCAAAGTCCAGAAGGCTCACGCCCGACGGCATCCGAAGCATCAGCTCCGCAAGCAGCACCGAGCGCGGCACCGGCTCGATCAGGCTCGTCACGATCTCGGCCTTCTCCAGCATCGTCGTGCGCTGGGCCTCCAGCGCCTTGAGCTGATCGATCTTCTTGGCCTCGGCCTCGTATGCCTCGTCGATCACCGACTGCTGGCTGCGGATCTCCGACCACCGACCCGTCGTCACCAGATACGCGCCCGCCACGCCGCCCATCACCAGCAGGAACATGATCCCGCCCAGCAGGCTCGCGCGGACCTCGGCCTTCTTCTCGACATAGTCCTGCGGCAAGAACCCGCCGCTCATCGCCAGAGGCTTGGGATTGTTCGATCCACCGAGCATGCTGACTCCTTGCGGGCCCCGCGGGCCACGCGCCCTACGCCACTCCGATCACTCACAGGTCCGTCGGGCTGAAACACAGCCCCAGCGGCACCACCCACCCCGGCTGCGGGATGTTGAAGTCCACGCCCGTCGTCGGCTCCTTGCCCGTCCGAGCCACACGCGCGATCGGGTCGGCGATCTGCGCCGGCATCCGCAGGAACCGCGCCAGGTGCTGGCACAGACCCCGATGCCGCGCCTCGCCACCCGTGAACACCAGGCCATCCACCTTCCGACCCGGGAACAGCGACTCGTGATACCGCAGGCACATCGCGATCTCGTCCGCGAAGATCTCCAGCGGCTCGGCCAGGCTCGCACCCTCCGGGCACGCAACGAGCGAGGCCAGCAGCGTGATCTTCGCCTCACGCGCCCGCCGCTCGTCCAGACCCAGCTTCACGCGCCCGTCGCCGTCCGAAGAGGTCTCCGCCCCCGCGCCCACCGCGACCGGCGCGCGCTTCTCCTCTGCGCCCGCGATCTCCTCTGCGCGGCGCTCGGCCTCCACGCGCTCCTGGCGCGCTTCCTTCAGCGAGATCTTCAGCTGGCGTGCGACCGTCTCGTCCAAGTGCCGCCCGCCGATGTCGATCGTCTTGGCGAACGCGAGCTTCGTCCCGTGCGCGATCATCAGCTTGGTCGTCGAGGCCCCGATGTCCAGATACAGCGAGGTCATGTGCTCGTCGCCCTGACGCTTGCGCAGCCCGTCCATCACGCGCATCGTCGCCGCGAACTGGCTCTGAAGCCCCACCGGCTCAAGCTTCGCCGCCTTCAGGCGCTTCATCAGCATGTCCACGAACTCGCGCCCCACGCCGATACAGATCACTTCCATCCGGTTCGCGGGCGCGCCCGGCACGCTCACGTCGATCAGCCGGTACACCAGCGCCGAGGGATCGCATCCGAAGTGCTCGGGGATCGCCGCGGCCACCATATCGGGCACCGCGACGCCGTCGGCCTTGGTCAGCTGCAGCGTCTTGCAGAAGGTCTGCGCGCTGGGGATCGAGCAGACCACGCGCTTGCCGCGGAACCCGCCCTCGCGGATCACGCGCGCCAAATGCTCGAACTGGTAGTCGAGCCGGCGCATCGGGTCGGCGAGCAAGTTGTCGGGGGTTTCAAGGCACGCCGCGGCAATCAGGTTGGGCGGGTCAAAGACCGGCTTGCCGTCCTTGTCCAGCGTCGGGGGCACGACGGGATGGCCGAGGTTGTTCTCGGGCGTGGGCGGGCACGTGCCGCCGACCTGAAGCACCTTCAGCGCCGACGCGCCGAAGTCGATCGCGATCGGCATCTCCTTGGACTTGAGCAGCGAGAACCCGCCCGCGAGCTTCTTGAATCCGTCCAGCACGATCTTCCCCGATCTCCGGCACGCGCGCGCCGACTGGTCGACCCTCGTTCCGTCGTCACACCACACCCCCGGGTCGGAGATCGGACCAAACCCATGGGTCGTTGACCTTGCCCGCGCACGCTCGGGCTTCGCCGTGCCATCCCACCCCGGAATGCCGGTCCGCGCAGCACAGACCCTCCCGCCCGCACGGTCGGCACAGACGGCCAGGTCAAATCTCACTCGCGTTCTCGGACGTCTCAGCGGCGCAGCGCTGCCCACACGCGCGCCGTCACCTCGCGCAGAGCGTCCAGGCTCCGGTCCAGCGCCCAGACCTGCCGATCGCGGTCGCCCGTCGTGTTGCTGATGACGCGCACCTCAACCGCCGGAAGCCCGAGGCGCGCGCCCGCATGCAGCACCGCGGCGCCCTCCATCGCCTCGGCCTGCGCACCCGTGCGCCGCACGACCTCACGCGCGAGCGCCTCAGTCCCCGAGCAGGTCGAAACGGTCGCCACGCGCACGACACGCAGCCCCGCCGAAGTCAACGCCCCCACCGCCGAGACATCACCCGCAAACGTCGGCCCGCGCGCGTGCGCTGGACCGGGCGCGAAACCCATCGCCGCAAGATCACTGAACCCCGCCGGCGCGAGCAGCCCCTCGTCGGCATATGCGCTCTCGCGCGCTACGACGGCCGAACCGATCTCGAGCGCAAAGCCCGGTGCGCCCTCCGAAGGCAGAGCGCCCGCGATGCCGATCGAAACGAGCAGGCGATGCCCGGGCCCGAACCGCGCCACAGCGGCGCCCGCATTGACCTTGCCCACCCCCGTCCGCACCAGCCCCGCGCCCGCAACGGGCGAGATCAGCGTCCACTCGGGCACATCGGCGAACGCCGCGTCATCGCGCGCGGTCAGGCCCCTCAGAACCGCCTGCGCCTCACGCCGCGCCGCGACGAGAAACAGGATGCCCGCATCGCCTGAACCATCGATCGCCGAAGCTCGCGGAATCGGGACGGGTTCGGGGGACGAAGGCATCAGGACCTCGGGGTGCCCAAGGGGCGCGTGGGATGACAAACGCGGGGTATTCCCGCCGATTGTCGGGGGGGTGGCCGCGGCGGACGGTTTAGAATAGAAGACTGGCCCCGACCCCGCGCCCCGGCCGACGAACGTGGGCTGGCAGGTCGTGAGCGTGTCGGGTGCACAACGGGTGGGGGCGGGTGGGGCGACCGGTCGGAAGGAGCGTTGGGTATGGATCAGCGATCGCACGGGTTCACGGGTGGGGCGTCCTCGCGTCGGGGCAAGGCGGCGGTCGTGGTCATCGGCGCGCTGGTGCTCCTGGCCGGGGGCTTGGGGACGGTGTACGCGCTGACCCGCGACGACGCGCCCGGCGCGCAGACGGTCGCCGACGGCTCCGCCGCCGACCGTACCACCGTGCGGACCCAGAGCTTTGACATCACGACCGTGGCGGTCGGCGAACTCGCGGCACGGAACCAGATCGAGATCCGCGCCCGCATCGAAACCCGCACCACGATCGTCGAGATCGTCGACGAGGGCAAGAAGGTCAAGGCCGGCGACCTGCTCGTGCGCCTCAACACCGACAAGATCGACGCGGACATGATCGAAGAGACCGCGCGCGTCGAGACGGCACGCGCCGAACTCGTCGCCGCGGAGAACGAGCTGAAGATCCAGGAGTCCGACAACGAGAGCAAGCTGCGTCAGGCGCAGCTCCAGGTCGAGCTCGCGGGACTCGCGCGCCGTCAGTGGGTCGAGGGCGAGGTCGCCGCCAAGCGCCAGCAGCTTGAGACCGCGATGGAGCGCGGCGAGCGCGAAGTCACCCGCCTGACCGACCGCGTCAAGCGCTCCGAGACGCTCTACGAGAACAAGTTTCTGTCGTTCGACGACCTCGAAAAGGACCGCATCGCCCTCATCGAGGCCCGCGCCGCGTGGGAGAAGGCCAAGACCGAGCTCAAGGTCTTCGAGGACTACGAACTGCCCAAGGAGACCAAGAAGCTCCAGAGCGACGAGGACGAGGCGATCGCCGAGGTCGAGCGCGTAAAGCTCAACAACTCGAGCAACCTCGCGAGCAAGTCGGCGACCGTCGCGAACAAGCGCCAGCAGCTCACGATCCGCGAGAACAAGCTCGCCAAGCTGCAGGAGCAGAAGGTCTCGTCAACCGTCCACGCGCCCAGCGACGGGCTGGTGGTGTACGCGACGAGCCTGAACTCGGGCGGCTGGGGACGCGACAACTCGGGCCCGCTGCAGATCGGCCGCGAGATCAACCCCAACGAACTGCTCATGGTCCTCCCCGACACGAGCGAGATGATCGCCTCGGTCCGCGTGCACGAGTCGCTCACCGCGCGCATCCGCCCGGGTCTGAAGGCGACGATCAAGGTCGATGCCGCCGGCACCCGCGCGTTCAGCGGCACCGTCGAGTCCATCGGCGTGCTCGCCGAGACCGGCGGTTGGCGCGACCCCAACCTCCGCGAGTACACCGTCCGCGTCGCGATCGATCCGACCGAGGACAAGTCGGTCGCCGCGCTCAAGCCCTCGATGCGCTGCGAGGCGGAGATCACGCTCGGCCAGGTCGAAAGTGCGCTGACCGTGCCCGTGCAGGCGATCTTCATGGACGGGCCCGTGCGCTACGTGTACACCAACTCGGGCGGGCGCTTCAAGCGCACGCCGATCCGCATGGGGCGCCAGTCGAGCACGCTTGCCGAGGTCCGCTCGGGACTCAGCGACGGCCAGATCGTGCTGCTCCGCGAGCCCAGCCCCTCGGAGGTTCTGGGCGGAACGTGGGTGAAGGACGAACTGCTCGCCGCGGGGTACAAGGTCGATGACAACGGCAACCCCGTCGTCGAGGCCGCGATGCCGATGGGCCGACCCGCGGGCGCACCCGGCGGCGGGCCGGGTGGTCGACCCGGCGGACGACCCACCGAGGGCGCGGGCCAGACGCCCGCGGGCCAGGCTGCGGGACAAACTTCTGGCCAACCGGGCGCAGATCCGAGCCGACGCGCCGGACGTCCGGCCTCGCCGGGCGCGTCCAGCCCCGCCACGGCGCCGGCCGCGGGCGCGCCGACCGTGACGAGCGACGCGACCAAGCCCGCCGCGCCGGCCTCGCCGAATACCCCGGCCACGACTCCGCCCGCCGCGCCCGCGGTCACAACCACGCCGCCCGCTGGCAAGAGTCAGTGATCGGACCGGGGGTTCAGCGCTGACCCGAACGGGTGACGCCCCTCGGGGCTGACTTTGCACGCGTGGTCGCTGCCTGTTCGCAGGGCAACATCACCACGATCTCCGCGGACGCTCATCGGCACCGATTTGCTTGTCCGATGCGCAGCTGAGTTGGTACGCTTTGAGGTGGTCGGGGTTGTTCGGGGGCTCGCGTTCGCAGGGAGGTGAAGCATGTCCAAGAAGGTTGCCGTGGTGCTCGCCGGATGCGGCCGGGGCGATGGGTCCGAGATCCATGAGTCGGTCTCGGCGCTGATCCATCTCTCGCGCCACCGCGCGCAGTACTCCTGCTTCGCGCCCGACATCGCGCAGAGCGACGTGGTGAATCACGTGACGGGCGAGCCGTCCAAGGGCGAGACGCGCAACTGCATGGTCGAGGCCGCGCGCATCAGCCGCGGGCAGATCGCGCCGCTCGCGACGCTCGACGTGGACGCCTTCGACGCGGTGATCTTCCCGGGCGGGTTCGGCGCGGCCAAGAACCTCAGCACCTTTGCCCGGGACGGCGCCGAGTGCTCCGTCCTGCCCGACGTCGCCCGCGTCATCAAGGGCTTCCACGCCTCGCGCAAGCCCATCGGGCTGATCTGCATCGCGCCCGTGCTGGGCGCGAAGGTTCTGGGCCTCGCCTCCGGCGGCCCCGGGTGCACGATCACGCTGGGCGCCGACGAGGGCGCCAACGCGCAGGCCTCGAAGATGGGCGCCAAAGCCGTCAACCGCTGGTCGACCGAGAGCTACACCGACGAGGCGCACAAGGTCGTCACCACGCCCGCGTACATGTGCGACGCCAAGCCCTTCGAGGTCTACGAAGGCATCGGGAGGCTCGTCGACTCGGTCATCGCGCTCTGCAAGTAAGTCGCGCTAGCCACGATTCCGAAGCACAAACACCGCGTACGCGTGCTGCACCGGGCCCATCTCGCGCCCTTCGCTGTCCGCAAGCCCCGCGAGCTCGAACGGGCTCTCTCGCACGAGCGCCGACCACTGCTCGAGGTTGTACGCCCGCAGCGGATACGTCGCGTCGTGGTGCCGATCGGGCTCGCCCTCGCGTGCGACGGTGATGTGCGACACCACGCGCTCGGTGCGGCCCGCCTTGCCCGTCGCGGCAAAGGGCGGCAAGTACTGACACACCTGCGTGACGCGCATCGCGCCCTTGGAGCCTGACCAGACGTCCTCGGTCACGCCGTCGATGCCGTAGCGCGCCAGCCCCATCCCCACCGCGTACACCGCGCCCTTCTCCATGCACGCCGACATCTCGCGAAGGTGCGCGAGCATCGCGCGGTCCGAGTCCAGATGCCGGATGGTGTTGTGCAGGTTGAAGGCGAAGACCGCGGGCGCAAGGCCGAGCTTGCGGTACACCGCGCTGAAGTTCGTCATGTCGCCCTCAAACAGCGTCACGCGCTCGCCCGCGGCCTTGGGGAGCGCGTCCACTTTCTGCTGCGCGAACGCCAGCATCCGCGCCGCGAGGTCAAACCCCGCGATCGACTTCACTCGCCCGCGGCGGGCGACGACGCGCACGCAGCGCCCGGTGCCGCAGGCGGGCTCGAGCCAGGGGCCGGTCCAGCGCGCGCCGAGCGTGCGCTTGGCCAGACGCTCAAGGCCGGTGACCTCGTCGGGCGTGCCGGGCCAGTAGACCATGTCGTAGAGGGCGGGCTCGTCGTAGAAGCCGCCGCCGGTCTGATCGGCCTGGGTGGTGGGCGAGGCGGGTGGGGTTGGTGGGGTAGGTGGGGTGGGCTCGGGATCGGGGCGATGCGAGCGGGGGGCGCGGGCCGTGGGCATGCGGGAAGATAGCCCGCGCCACGGTCGGCTACGCTCGGCACTATGCGCACAAGCGTTGTTTCGTCGCTCGTTCTGCCCGTGCTCGCACTGATGTCCCCGGCGCTGCGGGCGCAGCCGGGTGCGATGTTCCACGTGGAACTTTCCCCTCAGGCCGCCAAGGCCGCGGGCGTCGAACCCGCGGACGCCAAGGGCCGGCTGGTCGTCTTCATCATCGGTCCGGGATCGAAGCTCGCGGCGGGCACCGACCCGATCGACGGGCCCTTCTGGGACGATCCGCAGCCGCTGTTCGGCGTCGATGTCGCGTCGTTCGCCCAGCCCGCGACGGTCGATGACCGCGCGACGAGCTTCCCGATCGCGCCCGGCGCACTCAAACCCGGGGACTATGTCGCGCAGGCGCGGTTCGACCGCTTCCGCGCGGACTCGGACTGGAAGCGCGAGCCGGGCAACCTGTTCAGCGCACCCGTGAAGTTCACGATCGCCCAGGGCGCGCGCGCCGACGTAAAGCTCACGCTCACCGAAGTCGTCAAGCCCGACACACGCCAGCGCCAGGCGGAGGTGGTGAGCGTTGAGTCCAAGCTGGTGTCCGACTTCCACTCAGGGCAGGGCAAGCCCGTGACGCTGCGCGCCGCGGTCTCGAAGCCCCTCAACTACGACCCCACGCGGAAGTACCCCGCGGTGTACGTCGTCCCAGGCTTCGGCGGCAATCACCTCTCGGGCGCGCGCGAGCTGGGCATGGGCCCCGCAACCGCCGCGCTGAGGCAGCACGCCTTTGTCATCGGCCTCGACCCCGAGAGCGGCAACGGGCACACGCTCTTCGCCGATTCCGACGTCAACGGCCCGCGCGGGCGTGCGCTCATCGAAGAGCTCATCCCCGCGATCGAAGCCAGGTTCCCGCTCATCCGCGAGCCCTCGGCGCGCGTGCTCCGAGGCCATTCCTCCGGCGGCTGGAGCACCCTCTGGCTCGCCCTCACCTACCCCGAGACCTTCGGCGCGTGCTGGTCAAGCGCGCCCGACCCCGTCAGCTTCGAGGCCTTCCAGAGCGTCAACATCTACAGCGACGAAAACTTCTATCAGGCCGGCGGCGTCGAGCACGTCAGCTATCGAAAGAACGGCAAGGACCTCATGACCATCCGTCAGGAATCGGGCGGCGAGCACGTGCTCGGCCCCGACTTCACCAGCGGCCAGCAGTGGGCCTCGTGGATGGCCGTCTTTGGTCCCGCAGCGTCGCCCGGCAACCCCGCCAAGCTGTTCGACCCTGTCACGGGCGCGATCGACCGCGCGGTCGCGGAGAAGTTTGCCAAGTACGACATCACGCGGCTGGTGAAGGCCTCGCCCGAGAAGTACGCGCCGCTGTTCGCGCGCTCGGTGCACCTCGTGGTGGGCGATCAGGACAACTTCTTCCTTGAGCGCGGCGTCGCGAAGCTCAAGGCCGTCACCGACACCCTCGCGCGCGACAAGGACGCGACCGGGTATGTCAAAGTCGTCCCGGGCTTTGACCACGGCACGATCTTCGGCAGCGCCGAGCTGCGGCAGTTCCCGCTCGAGATCCTCGCACACTTCCGCGCCAGAGGCCACGCGCCCGCCGAGAGTCCGAAGCCCGAAACCCCCGCGCCCGAAACCAAGGATGTGCCCAAGCCATGACGAACATCACGCAGCAATCGACCCTCGCCGACGCGGTGCTCCTGAGCCGGATGCTGCTCGAGCGCTATCTCGCGGGCTTTGACGATACGAACCACACGCGTCAGGCCCCCGGCCTTCCCAACCACGCGGCGTGGAACCTTGGGCACCTCGCGCTCACGATGCACCGCGTCGCTGCGATGTTCGACGGCGCGCCGATGCCCGAGGCCGACCTGCGCGCGGGCGATGCGCACGATCGCACACCCACGCACTTCTGGACCGAGAGCATCGCGTTCGGCTCGGCGCCCACGGCCGACGCGGCGCGCTATCCCGCGTGGATCCGCTGCCGGGAGATCTTTGCGGGCGCGTGCGAGCGGCTCGCATCGGTCACGCGCAGCGCGAGCGACGAGAAGCTCGCCTCGCTCGTGCCGTGGGGAGGCACACAGGTCACGCTCGGCGCGCTTGTCGCGCGCATGACCTTCCACAACGGGATGCACGCGGGCCAGATCGCGGACCTGCGACGGGCGCTGGGGTTGAAGTCGATATTCGCCTGAGTCGCGTCCCTCCGGACGCGAGGGCCTGAGTCACGCCGCGCAGGGCGTGAAGGGCCTGAGTCACGCCCCTCCGGGCGTGAGGGGCTGAGTCGTGGTCGCGTGCGGATCGAGAGGCGCCCTTCGCGACGCCGCGGTCGATTACCGGCCTCAGGACGCCTTCTCAACCGACACTTCGCCGAACGGCCCCGGCGCGCGGGTGATCAACTGCACGCCCGGCGGGAGCTGCGACGCGACTTCCGCCACGATGTCGCCCGCGAGCCGGCGAGAGAACATCCCTCGGCGGCTCTTGCCCAGGATCAGCGTGTCGCAGCCGTAGGTCGCGGTGTAATCCAGAATCTCCGCCGTGATCTCCGCGCTCGTGACATAAATCGGGACGCACGGCACGCCCGCGTTGCGCGCGACGACCAGCGCCGTGCCCAGCGCCTCCTGCGCCTGCGGATCTTCATCGACCTTGGGCACCTGCCCGGGCACGACGTCAATCAGCCGGAGCGTGCGGACGTAGATCACGAACAGCGTCGCCTTGCGCTGGCGCGCGAGATCGACGGCGAACTCGGCCTGATCGCGTCCGCGCGCGGCGAGCATAATCCGCGGGCCCGGCCCGACCCTCGCCGAGGGCGCGCTGATCTCCGCCAGCCAGCCCTGCGCGGGCGCGGGCAGAGGCTCGGACGCCTTCGCCGCGGCACGCGCCCGGACGAACCAGCGCATCGCCAGCACCGACACGATGATCGACCCCGCGAACAGCGTCGCGTTGGGCTTGGCGATGATGATCGTCAGCTCCACCACCGCCATCAGCCCGCCCAGCCCCCACAGGCCCATGCGCTCGTACTTTCCGAGCTCAAGCTTGCGGTTGGCGGCGCAGGCGAGGAAGTTGATCGTGATCGCCCCCACCACGCCGATCGCGTACAGCTCGCCCAGCGCCTTCACGTCGGCCTCGAACAGCAGCAGGATCGCCGGCGCCGCGACCGCGATCACCAGCCCGATCCACGGCACGCCCGAATAGTTCAATCTCGTGAGCGAACGCGGAAGCTCACGATCCTGCGCCAGCGAATACATCACCGCGACCATCGCCATCGTCGCGGTGTTCACCGCGCTGAGCAGCAGCAGCGCGAACACGCCCGCGGTCGCGAGCCCGAAGTAGAGCCCGACCGCCTTGCCGAAGGCCTCCTGGCCCACGTGGATCGCGAGCACCTTCATCGCCGTGTCGCGGTAGTCCTTGACCTCGGCGGGGACATCCTCGGGTCGGTACTTGATCGGCTCGCCGTTGGGGCCGTCGGTGTTCTGCCCGAGCTCGTACTGGACGTAGTGCGGGACCTTCACGTCCAGGACCTGAGGCAGCGCGTTGAGCGCGATGCCGAAGATCATGTTCAGCAGCACCACCTCGGCCAGCACGGGCCAGATCGTGCGCTTGGAGGTCTTCTTGACGGGCTGCTGCATCATGCCCGTCATGTTCGCGACCGCCTCGACGCCCGAGAGCGCGAGCACGATGCGGACGAGGCTTTCCCATTTCTCGAAGGGCGACTGGTTCTCGATGAAGTGTGTCGTCGTGCTCGCGACGCCCTTGCCCAGGTACGGGATGCACAGGATGGCGATCAGCGCGCTGGCGATGATCGCCGCGATCGCGATGACCAGCGCGACGCGCCCGGCCGAGCGCGCGCCCAGCCAGTTGACGACGCCGACCGCGATGAACGTGACGAGGCACAAAGGCACGACGAAGCGTTCGGCGACGCCCAGATAGTGGAAGGCTTCGACGCAGGAGAGCGACGCGGTGACGATGTAGTCGCAGAGCAGGAGCGTCGCGCCGATGACCGAGAGCAGCGGGCTGAGCTGGCGAGCGCTGGTGTAGGCGCCGCCGCCATCGGGAAAGCTCCGGCAGACGACGGTGTACGCCCACGCGACGCCGATCATGATCAGCGACATCGCCGCGAGGTAGTAGATCGAGGCGTGGGCGGTGTAGTAGAACGCCAGGCCCAGCACGTAGAGCCGGCTGGTGCCCCAGTCCCCGAACAGCAGGGGACCGGCGTGGTACCACTTCAACGACCGGGGACGACTCTCGGCAACCAGCATCGGACCGCGTACTCCATCCGCCCCGGCCCACCACCCCTTTAGTCCACAGGGGCGATGCTAGTCCCCCGCCGTCGGCCCCGCGGCATGCCAAATAGATAACGATCAGAACACTATCCAACCCCGAACGATCTCGCGCGGTCGCGAGGCGGGTCACTCGATCGCGATCGAGGTGTTCAGCCGGCCAGCAGAGGCGCCGGTATCGATCTCGGCGACCTCGGCCGACACCGCGACGCGCTGCCCGCGCAGCGTCGCGAGCACGCCCTTGAAGTGCAGCGCCCGCGTCGCGGTCTCGCCCGGGCCCAGGCCCGACACGCCGATGCGTTGCCGGGGCTGTCCGGGCGCGAAGCCCGTCAGATCCACGCTCAGCACGCGCGAGCCGACGTTGGTCAGCTTGGCCTCGACGATCACATCCCCGCCGCTGGAGGCGACCTGCGTGAGCGCGAGCCGCAGCGAGGGCAGCCCGAGCTCGACCTGCTGCGTGAAGTAGACGGGCGGATAGCTCCGCGTGGCCGTGACGCTCGCGAGGAAGACGAACTTCTTGCGCCCCGTCTCTTCGCCGGGCCCGAAAGCCACCTTCACCGGCAAGCGCGTGGTCTGCCCCGGCGCGACGGAGAACTCGAGCACCCGCGGCGTGATGCGCCAGTTGCGATCACGCACACCCCCCCGACCATCAAACCCGCCCGGCTCCACGATCGTCAAACGCCCCGAGATCGTCGTGGGCCAGGGGTTGCCGATCACCAGCTCGTGCTCGTGCTCGCGGTTGACCGCGTCCATGCGGTCGGGGTCGAGCCGGAGCATCGTGCGGAAGCGCACCAGCTCAACGTCGATTCCCTCGACGAACACGGGCTCGCGCCCGACGGGGATGCGGACCGAGCCGGGCTCTGCGCCCGCGGGCGCGGCGCGTCGATTGCCGAAGATGTCCACAAGCGTCACCGGGTCCGCGGCGAGCACGCCGTCGATGACCGCGGGCTCGCCCGAATCGTTCCACGCGATGAGCGCCCCGCCGCGCGACTCGCGCCCGGGCAGCGGCGCGAGGATCAACGCTTCGGCGAGCTGTCCGTCCGCTCCGCTGGGCGTCGGGCCGGCCACGGACGCGAGCGGCAAGCGCCCGATCACGCGCCGATCCGCGAGGCGCTCGAGCAGATTGCGCCACGCGCCCAGCTCAGGGCCCGGCATCACGCGCGGGCGCCGACCCTGCGAGATCGTCCACGGCTCGTGCAGCGACATCGTGACGACGCCGCGGTCCGCCCCTGCCTCGGGCCCCAGGCCCTCCCAGATCATCGCGGCCCGCTTGACCAACTCCGCGGCGGCATCCGCCGGGCCCAGGCCCGACTCGGATCGGCGAAGGGCGATCGTCAGCTCGGGCCTCGCGGCGCTCGGGCGCGCGTCGGCGGCGACGGCCGCGCGCCAGACACTGACCAGGTCGCGCAGAACCGGACCGGGCGTTTCGGGGCTGGCGCTGATCACCGCGCCGCGCTCGCCCGCGCTGCTCGCGCCCAAACGCACCGTGCTCGTCTCCACGTCCGCACGCCACGGCACCGCCAGCACAGGCCCGGGTACCAGTCGCTTGAAGTATCCCTCGGCCTTGGCAAGCTCGGCCGCAAGGTCGCGCGAGAACGCCGTCCGCTCGCCCGCCCCCAACCCGGCGCCCACGGCGCCCAGCTGCCAGCGCTCGATCCGTTGACCAAACTTGTCCAGCAGCGGATCGACCCACGGCTTCCAGACGATGTCCGTCGCGTTGGGCGTGCCTTTGGGCGTCGCCGCGACACGATCAAGCTCGGAGACCAACGCGCCCAGCACGTCGTCGCGCTCGACCCGCAGTGTCCGCGCGACCTCGCGAGGCCAGGCCGAGAGCCCGAGCGTCACGCGCCGGCCCGCGCCCACGAGCCGGTCGATCGTGCTCAGCAGCTCGTCGATCCGTGCGGGCATCTGCGCGGGCGACATTCCCTCGCGCCAGACGGGC
>JANRKN010000045.1:0-31295 GCA_033763435.1 Planctomycetota bacterium | reverse complement strand
GCGGGCAAGTGGCGCGCGGTGCCCGAGATCCGCCCCAACCAGATCTTCGCCGTCGCGCTGCCCCACTCGGCCCTCACGCCCGAGCAGCAGAAGAGCGTCGTCGCCTGCGTGCGGAGCAAGCTGCTCACGCCCGTGGGCCTGAGGACGCTCGACCCGGCCGACCCGCGCTATGTCAGCCGCTTTGAGGGCGATCTGTTCCATCGCGACGGGGCGTACCACAACGGCACCGTCTGGCCTTGGCTCATCGGCCCGTTCATCGAGGCCTCGCTGCGTGCCGAGGGCTTCTCGGAGGCCTCGCGCGCTCAGGCGCTGCGGGACCTGTCGGGCCTGATCGGGCTCGTGCGGGGGCTGCCCGCGCCGAAGGAAGGCTCAGGCCCCTCGCGCACGGGCGTGCCGAGGTCGGTCGGGACGATCGCCGAGGTGTTCGATGGCGACGAACCCGCCGCCGACTCGCCCCGCCGCGCGGATGGGTGCATGGCCCAGGCCTGGTCGGTCGCAGAGTGCCTGCGGGCGCTCTCGCTGATCCGGGCGTCGGGGACTGTCCGCCAGGCCGGTCCGATCGGGACGGCCACGCCGGCGATCGAAAGCAAGCAGCCCGCGGGTAAGCCCGTGCGGGCGTAATAGGCCGGTGTTATGCTGGGGCAATGCAGGCACTGGACCTGATCTTCCGGGCGGGCGGGGTGATCCTCGCGATCATCGTGCTGGTGTGGCTCGTGCGGTCGCGCGT
Organism: Planctomycetota bacterium; assembly: GCA_033763435.1. Classification (GTDB taxonomy): domain Bacteria; phylum Planctomycetota; class Phycisphaerae; order Phycisphaerales; family UBA1924; genus JANRKN01. Next base: position 30,568 of record JANRKN010000045.1, on the reverse strand, counting down.
CATTGATCGCTCCAAAGGCCGACGGCGTTGCCCGCGCTGCTGGTACGGCATGGACGGCGTGCCGGGCCTCACCTGCCCGGAGTGTGGCCGCGCCGCCAAGAACGAGCACAGGCTCCTCCGCACGCGCTGGCGCAAACGGCGCCTCGCGCTGGGGCTCATTGGCCTGCTCGCCGCGGCATGCGTCTTTCTGGGGCCGGAGTATCAGCGGTACGACTGGGCCAAAGGCCCGCGCTGGATCTGGACCGCGTCGATCCTCTGGAAGCGCGATTGGCCGCCGGGGGTGAAGGCGTGGGATCACTATCCGATTCACAAGGCCCTTTTCGATCCCAGCCCGGCGTTCGAGCGAGACCTGCTGCTCTGGGCTCTGCCCCGACGTGTGCGATTTGAGCCAGACACTGCGCGCCAGGATGCGCTGGCCCCCGCGCTCCAGTGGGTTTTCCGCGCGCGGAACTTTGGTCGGGCGAACGCGCAACTGCTCAGCATCGCCAGCGATACGTCGAACAGCATCGTGGTGCGAGAGAACGCTCTGCGATCGCTCGGCGAGTCGCGCACGATCGACCCTGAGTCGTTGGATCGGATCATGCGCCTCACACACGATCCGAAGATCGGAGTGCTGGCGATCGGCACACTCCTCGAAGCCGGGCCCCGGCCGAAGCAGATCCCGTCGGACATCTTCGAGCGCGTCGTTGCCGAGGCCGCCACGGACGTGTGGACATGGCATCTCGCCGTCGGCTACGACGGATGGACGCCCGAGCAGCTCGACCGACTGATGAGGGCACCTGCGTACACGTCCGACCACCTTGGCGGAGTCATCCGGTCACGAGTCCAGACCGGGCGCCCGCTCGACCGGTGGTCACCGGACGTCCCGCTGGTGCTTCGCAATAGATACATGGTGACCAGCATCGACGCGCGCGACGCGCTCAAGCAGGCCTCGCCCGAGCAGCTCGAGCCGATCCTGCTCCAGCTTCTTCTTCACGTGGCCGCGACGAATCCTCAGACCGCCGAGTGGCTCGTGCCGATCGCGGCGCGCAACGGTGCCGACCCGGCGCTGATCGCGTGGTTCGTTGATCGCCTGATCGGGACCGACAATCCGCGCTTCGGATTGGTCAAGCTTGCGTGGGAGCGACGCGACCTTCATCCGGGCCTGCAAGAGCAACTGACGCAGACCTACCTCGGCACAAAGCCATGGCGTCCGCGCATGGGCGCGTGGTACGTCATGCTCCGCGCGCCCGATCGCAGGCCCGAGCTTCTCGCGCGTCTGCGCGAGGACACCCAGGTCGTCCTCCCGGTCATCGAGCCCAACCAAGACGCAGAGTTTGAGGCGCAAGTGCGGCTCGAACGCCAACAACTCATCCGGATCGGCGCCCGGGCGGTCCTCCACCTTCTTGTGGGCGAGGGCGAGTTTCCCGAGCGAGAGCTTCAACAGTTCATCGCCGCGAATAGGCAAATGAGCTACGCGGGGATGACGACTCTTCAGGGCCTGCTGATGACGCTCGGCCCCGATCACGTCTCGCCGTTTGTTCCAGAACTCATCGCGTTCGGCCGCGAGACCGTCCCCGACTGGACCCGCGACATCCTCACGCTTCTGGCCGACCTCGCGCCCGACGACCCGCGGGTGCGGGCCGAGCTGGCGTGGGCCTCGGAGAATCTCGACACGCGCGGCCGGGTGCTCGCGCGGGCGCTGCTCAGGCGCATCGAGTCGTCGGCCGCGTCAACCACAGCGGCCGTGCCACCCTCGCCCGCCGCTACCCCATCCGCCCCGCCCGCTGCACCCGACATCTCAAGGCCCGCGCCGGCGCTCAGGCCTTGACGGGCGGTGCGCCCGAGTCCAGCGCCTTGAGCGTCTTCTTGGCCGACTCGGCGTCGATAATGCCTTCCGCGACGCTCTCGGCAATCTTCTTGCGCGCGCTGGTCATCGGATCATCGCTGTCGCCCAGGATCTTCCGTCCGTCCTCGGCCGTCATGCTCCCCTCGGCGATATACGCCGCGACCTCGCGCCGCGTCTGCTCGCGCTCGGCCGTTTCCTTCACGCGCCGTCGGCTATCCACAACCTTCGCCGCAAACGTGTAGATAAAGATGACCACCAGGATCACGACGCACAAGATCGCGACGTTCTCCGGAATGTCCGCAAGAAGCAACATGCCTGAGCCCTCCATCAACCTTCACACCCGCCCGAAAGTCTCACCCACTCCGCGTGTTTGCGCGCCCGCCTCAGGCCTTGGGCCTGAAGTTCGCCTGCCAGCCCGTCACGGGCCCGGCGTTGAGGAGCCGCTCGGCATCCTGCGGCGTCATCGAGCCCTCGGCGACATACGCCGCCAGCTCGCGCCGGGATTCCTCGATCGCCTCGCGCTCCCGGCGCTTGCGCCCGTTGACGCTCACGACCGAGACCACCGTGATGATCGTCGCCGCGACGAGAAACACCAGCGGCAAGCCCAGCCCCAGCACAACCTCGACCGGTGCATCGTTCATGGTTCAGGCCTTCTCCGAGGGGTCGATCCGCAGAAGCCGCTCGCCCTGCTCAGGGCTCATCGAGCCCTCGGCGATGTACGCCGCGATCTCACGCCGTGTCCGCTCGCGCGCCGCGTGACGGAACGTGCCCGCGACCGCCTTGGCGATCGACATCAGCACGATCGCCCCGGCGATCACGATCGTCACGATCACCGGCTCGGTCAAAGCCACGCGCGAGATCACGGGGCCCTCAGAGGGCACCATCGGCATCGCCTGCGCCAGCATCGTCCACATCCGCGCCATCCTTTCAACCGCCCCGGATTGAACACTCCGGCCCAGGCTTGTTCGGAGTTCGCCCCGCCGCGTTTCGCCCCCTCTGCCGCGCGTGCCTTGGCCGCCCAATAGTAAAGGAATGGGCCCCGCGGGCGAACCCCCATCCTCATCAGACGCTGGCGCCCGCCCCCGCCGGGGCCGGGGGCTGCCCGCCGACCTTCGCGCCGTGGTCGATCAGGCCCTGAACCTTTATCGCCAGGGCTGGTTCCCGATGGACCTGGACGACCCCAAGCAGCCGGGCGTCCAGTGGGTCCAGCCTCACGAGCGGGCGCTGATCCCGCTCGACGGCTTCCGCACCTCGCGCTCCCTGCGGGCCAAGGTCCGAAAGCAGGTCTTCCGCGTCACCACCGACCACGCCTTCGGGCGGGTCATTCGGGCCTGCGCCGGGCCCCGCAGCTACGCCGACGGCACGTGGCTCCACCCCGAGATCATCGCGCTGTTCGAGCTCTTCCATGCCGCGGGCCACGCGCACTCGGTCGAGGCCTGGCTCGACACCCCCGCGGGCCCGGAGCTCGTCGGCGGGCTCTATGGCCTCGCGATCGGGCGCGTGTTCTGCGGCGAGTCGATGTTCAGCCAGCCCGACCGGGGTGGGACCGACGCCTCGAAGGTCTGCCTCGTGCACTTGGTGAGCCACTTGCGCGCCCGCGGCTTTGCCGTGCTCGATGCCCAGATGCCCAACCACCACACCGACCAGTTCGGGGCAACGCTCGTCGGCACCGACCACTATCAGAAGCTGCTCACCGAGCACGCCGGGCCCGAGCACGAGCGGGCGTGGCTGCCGTTCATCGACCGTTCGGACCGGGCGGGCTGATCGCGCTCTCCAAACACCCCGGCAGGTCGACGGTCATCGTCGTCCCGACCTGCCAGACGCTCTCGACGCCGATCTTGCCGCCCAGCGCCAGCACCGCGTGCTTGGCAATCGCCAAACCCAGCCCCGACCCGCGCCGGGCCGGGTCGCCCGCGCGCGACGGATCCACCTGATAGAACCGATCGAAGATCCGCGGCTGGCTCGCGAGCGGAATGCCCACGCCCCGGTCCGCCACGCGGATCCGGCACGGCCTCAGCCCGCCCGCCGGCGCCTCGCCCGCCTGAACGATCACCTTCACATCCGTCTGAGGCGAGGCGAACTTGGTCGCGTTGTCGACCAGGTTCCGCAGCACCAGCCCCAGAAGCCGGGGCGAGGTGCGAATGACCTCCGCGCCCGCGTCGATCTCGGTCACGATCCGCACCTGCCGCTCGGCCGCGACCGCGCCGAAGGTCTCGACGATCGGGTCGATCAGCTCGCGGAGCCTCACGGCCTTGATCTCCTGCGAGGCGCCCGCGAGCCCGGCGTCGAGGCGATTCAGCTCGAGCAGGTCGCCCGCAAGGTCCTCGAGGCGCTGGGCGTTGGTCGCGATCATGCGTGTGAGGCGCGTGACCATGCCGGGGTCGTCGGTCGCCTCGGCAAGGGTCTCCGCCGCGCCCTTGATCGCCGCGAGGGGCGTCCGCAGCTCGTGCGAGGCGTTGGCGACAAAGTCGGTCTGGCGGGCGAGCGCGGTCGCGAGCTCCGACACGTCGCGCAGGGTGATCGCGACGCCCGCGAGCAGGCCCCCCGCGCGGACGGGCGCCGCGGAGACCTGGTACGTCCGCGCGACGGACTGGCGCGTGATCCGCACCTGCCCGCGCCGGGTTTCGCCTTCGCGCGCCGCGGCAAACAGCTCGAGCAGGTCCGACTGCGTGAAAACCGTCTCCAGAGGCCGGCCCGTGAGCTTGGCCTCGGCCTGGCCCAGCAGCTCGGCCGCGGCCTGGTTCACCAGCCTGACCGCCCCCGAGGCGTCGGTCACGACCACCGGCTCATCGACGACGTCCAGCATCGCGCGGAGCTGGTCGGTCAGCGCCCGAAGGCCGGCAAGCCGCTCCTGCACCCGCGATTCGAGTGCGCCGACGCCCGCTTCGATCGTTTCGACCGGGTCGCTGTTGGGCTCGGGCGCGAGGAATTTGCCCTCGACGGCCGAGGCGAGGTCGAGCGTGCGCTGCGCGATGCTGTCGAGCCGACGCGCCCAGGCCCAGCGCGCGACGGTGAAGAGCAGGAGCGTGAGCGTGACCGCGCCCAAGCCCAGGGCCGTGAGCAGGATTCCCGAGTCGATGCCCTGCGCGACGAGGACCCATCCGAGGATCGCGAGGGTCCAGACGGAGGCCACACCCGCCCAGAGCGGGTTGCTGAGGGCCTTGCGGGCCGAGGATGCGGAAGGTGGGCGTGGGCCGGGCATCGCGAGGGTGGACCCGGGGTGGGCGGTCAGGCTGGGCCGCCGGACTCGTCGTCTTCGGGGCCTCGTTCGAGGGTCGCGCGATAGCCTACGCCGCGGACGGTCTTGATGATGTTGGCGTGCTCGCCGAGCTTCTTGCGGATGCTGGTGACGTGGACGTCGATGGTGCGTTCGGTGACGGTGACGCCCGGGCCCATGGCCTTGGCCATGAGGATCGCGCGGTTGAGGACCTTGCCGTTGGCCTGAACGAGCGCGGCCAGGAGCCGGAACTCGGTGAGGGTGAGCTTGATCGCCTGGCCGTCGACCGAGACCTGGTGCGTGTCAGGGTCGATCTCGATCGGGCCCATGCGGAGGGCGACGGTCGGGACGTCGCCTCGCGCGGCGGGGCTGGTCCGGCGCAGGACGGCATCGACGCGGGCGAGCAGGACCTTCATCGAGAAGGGCTTGGTGATGTAGTCGTCGGCGCCCACCGTCAGGCCCACGATCTGGTCGACTTCCTCACCCTTGGCCGTGAGCATGACGATCGGGACGTGGGCCGTCGCGGGGTTCGTGCGCAGGCGGCTGGTGATCTCGGTGCCCGTCAGCTCGGGGAGCATGATGTCGAGCACGATGAGGTCGGGGATCTTCTGCGCGACCTGCTCGAGCGCCTGCCGGCCGTTGCGCGCCGAGCGCGGGGCGTAGCCGGCCTTGGCGAGGTTGTACATGAGGAGCTCGACGAGATCGCTCTCATCGTCGACCACCAGGATGTCACGCCGATCGGCTGGGGGCATGGCGTTCGTCCTCCGTCGTGCAAGAGCCTCGAGCACCCTCAACCCCCTCCCGGCCCCCCACCGCGAGCGCCTTCTGACCGCGCCGACCGGCTTGGGACCGGTAGGCGGGCGTAAGCCTCTCCCCTGTCGCGACTTGCCCGGTGGCCCGGAACAGGTGTTCGGGTCATGATCGGTCGCGGCGGGCAAGGGGGGAAGGAAGGTGTGGACGCGGTGAAGGAGCGTTGAAGCGGAGGAGGGTAGCGACGGGCCGGGGGGCCATTCCGGGGGTGGAGGTTTGGATTTGGTGAAATCGGGGCCCTGAGGGCGTCATTATCGGACGCGCTTGGCAGGTCCGAGAAAGGGAGGCTCCCCCGATGTGGAAAATGTGGGGAGATAGTGAGTACTAGCAAAATTTCGCGGGTGAGTTTGCGTTCGCTAGCCGACACTACTACCATCGATTCGGTCTCGTCCCGTTGAGCCGTGACTCGTGGTCACGCAACGGGAGGGCAATCTGAACCGAGCGGGCCAGGTCGGTCTTGGCCCCGCGTATCGGAGATCGCGAGTCCGGTCCGGCAAAGGGACTGTGACAGGCTCGGAACCGTTCGAGTCAGGTGGTCCGAAAAGTCGCCGGTGTGAAAGCCGGCGGAACGGAACGAACGAGACGCGTTCCGCGGCAGGCTCGATGGGAGCCTGTGATTTAGGAGATATGCAGATGAAGCGTACGAGCACGATCGTTCTGCTGGCGGGCGTGGCGCTGGGCAATGTCGCCTTCGCGCAGAGCAACGCCGACCGCGCGTACACGGCTGAGCTGATGGCCGATGCCGAGGGTCGCACGAGCCTGCTGCGCCAGTCGGGCGCGGCTGAGTCGGGCGTTCCCGCCCTCCGCAGCGCTGACGGCAACTTCAGCCTGAAGATCGGCGGCCTGGTGCAGGCCCGCTACGTCGCGGACTTCCGCCGCAAGGACAACGCGGCCGGCGCGACGCAGGTCGTCGGCCCCAACGACAACTTCACGCACGGCTTCGAGATGAACGAGACCCGTATCTCGTTCACCGGTAACGTCGTCAACCCCGACCTGACCTACGCCATTGGCTGGGGCTTCAACAGCAGCGGCAGCGCCTCGCTCGATGACGCGTACATCAACTACGCGTTCTCGAACGGCGTCAGCCTCCGCGCCGGTCAGTTCAAGCTCCCGATCCTCACCGAGGAGCTCGTGGGCTGGGGCCAGCAGCAGGCCGTCGACCGCTCGACGACCAACAACTTCTTCTCGCAGGGCTGGTCGCAGGGTCTGCAGCTCGGCTACCGCAGCGAGCAGTTCCAGGGCCGCGTCGCGTTCAGCGACGGCGTCCGCACGCAGAACACCCCCTTCAACTCGGCCGCTGAGTCTGACTACGCCCTCACCGGCCGCGCTGACCTGAAGCTCTCGGGCGACTGGAAGCAGTTCGACCAGTTCTCGAGCTGGCAGGGCGCTCAGACCGCGTCGCTGATCGGCGCCGCGTTCCACTGGCAGAACAACGGCGGCACCGGCGACGGCGTCGACGGCACCCCCGCTGCCAAGCCCGCCAACACCGCCAAGCCCGGCGTTGGCCTCTTCCTCTGGACCGTTGACGCCCAGATCAAGGGCGGCGGCTGGAACATCTTCGGCGCCCTGATCGGCTCGATCGTCGATCCGAACGCCACGAGCACCGGCACCGGCACCGCGGCCGTCAACCGCTCCACCAACAACCTCGGCGTCGTCCTCCAGGGCGGCTTCTTCGCCACCAGCCAGCTCGAGTTCTTCGCCCGCTGGGACGCCATCTTCGCTGACAAGAAGAACGGCACCGGCGGCAACGAGCTGACCAGCCGCAACTTCCACTTCCTGACCCTTGGTGGCAACTACTACGTCGCCCCCGAGTCGCAGGCCGCCAAGCTGACGACCGACCTGGTCTTCAGCTTCTCCAAGACCTCCAACCTCCGCGGCAACCTGTTCTCGGGTTCGCAGGGCGGCACCTCGGCCCCCGGCTTCGGCGCGGTCCTGCCCGACGCCGAGTCCTCGGTCCGCGGCTCGGGCAAGAGCCCCGAGATCGCCCTCCGCGTCCAGTTCCAGCTCATGTTCTGAGTTGGTCCTCGACTCGGTTGATCTGATCTGATCCACCGGCCCATCCGAAAGGGTGGGCCGGTGCTTTTTTGACGCCGCGAGAGTCGTGAATCGCGAATCGAGAGTCGGGAAAGGCAAGCAAGCCCACCCGCGTACGCCGCGTGGGCCTTGCCCGATTCGCCACTCACGATTCGCGATTCGCCCCCTTCCGGGCTCACATCCGCTCAACGACCGGAAGGCCCAGCACGCCGAAGCCGTCGGCCAGCACGCGCGCTGTCAGGTCGCACAGCCGGAGGCGTGCGTCGCGCGCCCCCTCGCTCTCCGCGGCGAGCACCGGGCAGGCATCAAAGAACGAGCTGAACGCGCCGGCGAGGTCGTACAGATACCCGCAGAGGCGGTGCGGCTCGAGGCTCTCGCCCACCGAACGTACCACGCCGGGGTACTTCAGCAGCGTCAGGGCCAGCGCCTTCTCCGCGGGTTCGGTCACGACGAAGCCGCCGGACGCGGCGGACGCCCCCGGTGTCGCGATGCCCCGCTCGGCCGCCTTGCGGAAGATCGAGCGGATCCGCACCAGCGCGTACTGCAAGTACGGCCCCGTGTTGCCCTCGAACGCGACCATGCGGTCGAGCGAGAAGACGTAGTCCTTGACCCGGTCGCCCGAAAGGTCGGCGTACTTCATCGCGGCGATGCCCACGGCCTCGGCGATCGCGCGCTGCTCGGCCTCGGTCAAGTCCCGGCTGCGCGACTGCACCTCGCGCATCGCCCGCTCGACCGCTTCCTGCAGCAGGAACGCGAGCTTGACGTTCTCGCCCGAGCGGCTCTTGAAGGGCCGGCCGTCTTCGCCCAGAATCGTGCCGAACGCCGCGTGCTCGAGCGAGGCGTTTTCGCCCGAGGCGGTGCGTGCGTACCCGGCCTGCCTCGCGGCCTGGAAGACCTGCTTGAAGTGCAGGCTCTGGCGGATGTCCACGACGTAGATGACGCGCGAAGCGCCGAGCTTCTGCACGCGCCGACGGATCGCGGCGAGGTCGGTCGTCGCGTAGAGGAACCCGCCGTCGGACTTGCGGACGATGCACGGCTCCTCGATGCCCTCGCAGCGGACGACCAGCGCGCCGTCGCTCTCGGTCGCGACGCCCCGCGACACCAGATCCGCGACCAGCGGCGCAAGCTCCTCGGAGTAGGAGCTCTCGCCCGCCGAGTGCGCGTCGGTGATGTCGGACTTGAGGCGCGCGCACACCGCCAGACACTCGCGCATCGTGGTCGTCGCGATCGCCTTCCACACCGCGTACGTCGCGGGCTCGTGCGCCTGGAGCTTCACGAGCGTCTCGCGCGCGGCGCGGTCCTTCTCGAGCGCGCCCGCGACCTGCTCTTCAAGCTCCGCCTGCGCCTTGGGGCCGAGGCCAAACTTCTTCACCGCGGCCAGGCCCCGCTCGTCGGCGTCGGCCTCGAGCTTCGCGGCCTTGTACGCCTCGTCGAGCTGGTCGAGCGTGAGTTTCGCAAGGTCCACCTTGCCCTCGGACGCGAGGCGCCCGAGCCGCGCAGTGACCATCGCGATCGGCAGGCCCCAGTCGCCCACGTGGTTCTGGCGGATGACGGTGTGCCCGAGGCGCGCGAAGGTGTTCGCGAGTGTGTCGCCGATGATCGTCGAGCGCAGGTGCCCGACATGCATCTGCTTGGCGAGGTTCACGCCGAAGAGATCGACGACGATCGTCTGGGGCTTCTCGACGGGCGCGAGGCCCAGGTCCGGGCGGTTCATCGCGGCGAGCGCGTTCGAGAGCGCGTCCGGGCGCAGGCGCAGGTTGATGAAGCCGGGGCCGGCAATCGCGGCGTCGGTCAGCGGCTCGCAGAGGTCGTCGACCTTGACGAGCTTGACGAGCGCCTGCGCGAGGTCGCGGGGCTTGGCGCCCGCGCGCTTGGAGAGCGCCAGCGCCGCGTTGCACTGAAAGTCGCCCAGCGCGGGGTTCTTGTTGGGCGCGATCTGCGGATCGATCTCGCCCTCAAGCTTCGGCAGGGCGGTACGGATCGCGGCGATGAACCGCTCGGAAAGAAGTTGGACAGGGTCGGCCATGGCGGGCGGATGTTAGGAGCCGCCCGACTCCCGCTCGCGGGCCCCGGCTTCCTCGCGGGCCCAGGATTCCAGCAGCTCCGCGAGCCGGTTGGCCAGCCGCGCCGAGGCAGTGCTGGGCGTCAGCGCGAGCGGATCGGCGAGGCGCGCAAACCGCGAGCTGCGCACAGCCGGGATGTCCAGCGTGCCCAGCACGCCCGCGCTCGCGCGGACGCTCTCGCCCGTCGCGACGCCCTCGCCCTGCGTCGAAAGAATCACCACCGCGTCGGGCGCGAGCCGTCGGACGTCCTCGGCATCGAGCTCGACAAACGGCGCGCCCTCGGCGAGCGCGGGCGTCCCGCCGATGGACGTGAGAATCTCGTGGTGGAACGAGCCCGGGCCCAGCGCCGCGGGAGGATCGGTCGAGAGCAGCAGCAGCACGCGCCCCGCGCGCTCAAGGCTCGGCGTGCGCCGCGCGAGCGCGCGGTCAAAGTCGCTCACAAGCTCGGCAACCCGTTCGGCTCCCGGCGCGGCGGGGGTGTTCGCGAAAAATTCCGCCAGCGCCGCGGGGCTTGCGCGGACGTCGGTCAGCGACAGCACAGGCACCCGGCGCAGCGCCCAGCCTCGCTCTCCCGCGAGCGATTCGAGCCTCGGCGGCGCGCCCTTGGCATCGGACTCCAGCAGCACGTGCGTGGGCCCGAGCGCGAGCAGGCGCTCGTAGTCGATGCCGAGCTGATCGCCCACCGCGGGCACGGACTGATCGCTCACGGTGTCGAAGGCGTGCCGACCGACGATGAACCGTGCGAGGCCCAGGTCCTGCATCGTCCGCGCGAGCGCGGGCGAGAGCACGACGACCCGCGGCGCGCCAGACTGGGCCGGCGCAGGCCGCGCGGGCGCACGCTCGCACGAGGCCAAGCCGACGCCCAGCATCGCCAGCGCGAGAACGAAAAGCCCTCGGCGCGGGATCATCGCGCGGCCCCAGAGCGCTGCACCTTCGCGTGCACGGCCTGACGCAGCGCGCTCAGCGCCGCGGGCGTGTGCAGCGGGAAGGGCCAGGTGCGGTCAAAGACGATCGACGATTCCTCGAGCCGCGCACGCATCGCGCGGGCGTGTTCGTCGGCACGGGCGAGGGCGGAGGCAGACTCCTCGCGGTGCTCACGCAGCAGCGCTTGCAGCGACTGAAACAGCGCCTGACGCTGGGCTTTGTCGCGACATCGGGCGATCTCGCCGACGAGGGCACGCTTGCGCTCGTCGCGCGTGCCGACGGGCGCGTGGCGCGCATGGTGGGCCTGCCAGATCGCGCGGTGGATCGCCTCGGGCGCGGGCGCCTGGCCGTGGGGCATGGGCACGAAGAGCGTCGCGGTCGCGACGAGCGTGGGCGCGAGGGCGAGCTCGGGCCACCAGGCGCGGATCCACTGATCGGTGATGCGGTCGTAGAGGCCCCCGCCCGTGCCGTGGATGAAGACGTCGCACGCGACCGCGCGGAGAAAAGCGGTCATGAGCAGCGCCCGCGGCGCAAGCTGGTCGCGCGGGATCGTCGCGAGCTGATCGGCGAACACACGCACTCGCGCGCGCCCGGGCTGCACGCGCCAGAGCGGAAGCTCGACGCGCGGCGAAAGGGCCAGCGGGGTCATCCCTGCCTCGGGCACGCGTGCCGCGGCGTCGTTGTACGCCTGCGCACACCGGCGCGGATCGGCCACGAGTCTCTCGAGCAACGGCGCAAAGGGCGCACTCGCGCACAGGCGCGTCGCGAAGAGCGCCGCATCAGATTCGTGCAGCACGCCCGGCGCGCGCTCGGCGAGCGAATATCTCATCGCGCGGAGCATCTGCGCCGCGAGCGTGGGCTCGCCCGCGGAAGCAAGCACCGATCGCCGCGCGAGCTCGAGCCCGGCGCGGACGTCGTCCGACGCGGCGTCGTCGGGAACGTTGGACAAGTTGGCGCGCGCGGGCGCAGAACCCGTCGGCACGCCCAGCGGTTCAGACTTCGCGGGCCAGAGCCCGACCGCGAGCTGGCCCGCCCGCCGCGCGGGGTAGCGCAGGGGGAGCGGCTCGTGTGTGTCCTGATCGGCGACGATGAGCGCGACGTGCGCCGGGCGCCGGCTCTCGGCAAGCTCGCGCGCGAGGACGTACTTCGCAAGGATGCCCGCGTGCCAGAGCTCGGCCTGGTGGCCCGTCATGACAATCGGCGCGTCGGTCGGCAGGCCCAGGGCCCCGCGTGCGGCACGCTGAGCATCATCGGGCGTGCTCAGGCGCGCGCCCAGATCGCCCTCGAGCCGGAGTTGAACATCGCTGAACGCCGTCACACGCGAGCGTATCACCCGTGGGACACTCTGAATCTGAGGGCCTCAGCGCGGCAGGGCGCTCACGCCCGGCGCCAGGCCCAGCGCCGCCTGCGCGGGCAGGTGTTCGCGCGAGCGCACGATCTCGCGGTGCATCACGTCGCGGTAGTGCGCGAGCCGCACGGCCGGGTTGTCGAGCCCGTCGCCGAACGTCCGCGAGAGGTCCATGTAGATCCGCCGGACGGGGATCTCCTTGATCGTGAGGCCGCGCGCGACGGCCTGCACCCAGAACTGCATCGGGAACGCGTAGCCATTCTCGGTCAGCGCGAGCTTGCGCAGCGCCGAGACGCGGTACGCCTTGAAGCCGCAGAACGCGTCGGTCAGGCGCAGGCCCAGGCGATGATTGAGCTCGCTCGTGATCGTCGCATTGATCGTGCGCCGATCGGCCGGGGCTTCCTGGCCCAGGGGCTCGAGCCCGGCGTAGCGCGTGCCCGAGATGATGTCGGCGCCGTGCTCGCGTGCGAAGCTGTCGCCCGCGTGGCGCAGGGCCTTGTCGGCGCGCGCCGCGGCATCGAGAAAGTCCGGGATCGACTCGGGCTCGTGCTGCTCGTCGCAGTCCATCGTGATGACCCAGTCGTACCCGTCGTCGGCCGCGAACCGGAACGCATCGATCAGCGAGCGCCCATAGCCCCGGTTCACCGCGTGGCGGATCGAGTCCACGGGAAAGTCGACCAGCAGCCGCGTGGTGTCGTCGGTCGAACCGTCGTCGACGACGAGCACGTTGCCCGCGTGGCGCAGCACGCGCGACAGCACCGACCGCACCGTCGCGGCCTCGTTGTACACCGGGATCGCTACCAGCACGCGCATCTGCACACCTCGCACACACTTGCCGACCGATTCAATTCGCGTCCGTGCGAAGGTTGGATGCCGGCCCCGGCGCCGGGTGACCGCGAGACCGGGCCCGGGTGATCGTCCTACCAGCCCGAAACCGAACAGGCCTCAGCGCGAGGCCGATTCCAGCTCCTTGCGGGCCTTGCGCAGCTCGTCGGCGCGGGCCTGCACCATCGAGCGCCACTTGGTCGCGTGCGCGGCGGGCGCGGACGCTTCCTGTCCCGGCGCGGGCAAGCGCGCGAGCTCGGGCATGTCCTTCATCGCCTCGCGCAGCGCCTCGAGTAAGCCGTCGGCGTCGTCGAGCGTGCGCGCCGCGGCCGCGCGGTGCTCGCGGGCTTTCTCGTTCGACGCCGCGCCCTCGGCGAGCTTCAGCGCCTTGCGCGCTTCGTCCACGACACGGTCGATCGCATCGAACGCCTTGTTGGCCTGGTCACGCCGATCGTTCAGCCGCGAACGGATCGTCACGGCCTGCGGCACCGGGCCCTCGTAGCCGCGCTCGCGCAGGAGCGCCTGCAGCACGTCCTGCCGGCCGTCGATGAGCTTCATCTCGCTGAGCACCACGGCCGGGAGCGCGAACTCAAAGAGGCTTTCGCCCGCAGCGGTGCGCTCGCCCTCGATCGCGCGAAGGATCTCGATCTTCAGGTCGGCGATGCCCGGCTTGGCGTCCGAGCCCTTCCACACGAGCTGGTAGGGATCGGCCCGCAGGCGCACGTACCAGAGCGGGTGGATCGGCGAGGTGAGGGCCGAGCGGAGGATCGCACGGTTCTCGGCGCCGATGCCGCGGGATTCAAGCGTGCGATCGAGCAGCGACTGGATCGGCGCGAGGTCGGCGTCGGCCTCGGTGAGGTCGCGCAGCGCGCGGGTGCGCGCGTCGGGCGTGTCCATGGGCCGGCCCACGATTTCGAGCGCCGAGGGACCCACGACCTGCGATGCTTGGAGCGCGATGAGATAGTGCCCGAGGCCCACGCGCGCGCCAGCCGCGGACGATGCCGGCCCGGGCTGATTCGCGGCGGGGCGCGCGGGAACGATGAGCGCGAGCACGGGCAAAGGCGCGTCGCGCACCACGGCCGCGGCCTGCACGACCAGATCCTCACGCGCGTGCAGACCCGAGAGCACCAGCACAGCCGCATCGGGCCGACGCCGCGGAGGCTCGCCCTCGTTCACGATCAGCGCGGCGCGCAGCAGCGCGACCTGCTCGGCGGTCTCCAGGTCGCCCTCGAAGCGGATCAGTCGGGGCCGCAGGATCTTCTCGGGCAGCGCGCGGGGCGGCGCGGCCAGACTCGCGCCCGCGGGCTGGGGCGGCTGAGCCGTGGCGGGCTGGTTCGCGGGTGATTGGGCGGAGCACAGCGAAGCGCCCAGCGTCAGCGCGCTGATGAGCAGAGTGGTCGGCATCGTGCGCATGGCGTTCTCTCAGGCGCGGGCGGGCAGCGTGAGGTTCGCGCCGAACTCGCCGGGCTCGAACACATGCAGCCGCTCCACTTCAACGCCCAGCGTGCGGTCCTGGTTCGACTGGAACGCCTGCTCGCCGGGCCCGGGCGCGGCGACGCGCGCGACCAGCGCATGCCCCGCGGGGGTCTTGCACGAGAGGTCGACCGCATCGCCCAAGGGCTCGGTGACGTTGACGCGCACCGCGATCGTCGGCTGGCCCGCGTGCGCCGCGTGCAGCGCCTGCGGGCGGATGCCCAGCACCACCGGCTTGCCCACGTGCGCCGCGAGCTTGGCGCGGAACGCCTCGGGCAGCGGCACGGTGAAGCCATTCGCGCCCTCTTCGCGGAAGCTGGCGCCCGCGCTCTCGATCGTGCCCGGGACAAAGTTCATCGGCGGCGTCCCGATAAACGCCGCGACGAAGCGGTTGACCGGATGGCGGTAGACCTCCAGCGGCGCGTCGGCCTGCTGGATGAGCCCGTTGCTCATGACGACGATCCGGTCGCCGAGCGTCATCGCCTCTTCCTGATCGTGCGTGACGTAGATCGTGGTGGTCTTGAGGCGCTGGTGCAGGGCCTTGAGCTCGCCGCGGGTCGTGACGCGCAGCTTGGCGTCGAGGTTCGAGAGCGGCTCATCGAAGAGGAAGGCCTTGGGCTCGCGGACGATCGCGCGGCCGACCGCGACGCGCTGGCGCTGGCCGCCCGAAAGCTCCTTGGGCTTGCGCTCGAGCAGGTGGGAGATGCCGAGGGTCTCGGCGGCCTTGCTCACGCGGGCGCGGATCTCGTCCTTGGGGACCTTGCGCAGTTCGAGCGCGACGGCCATGTTCTTGAAGACGCTCATGTGCGGGTAAAGGGCGTAGTTCTGGAAGACCATCGCGATGTCGCGGTCCTTGGGGTGCACGTCGTTGACGACGCGCCCGCCGATGTCGATGGTGCCCGAGGAGATGTCCTCGAGGCCCGCGACCATGCGCAGGGTCGTGGACTTGCCGCAGCCCGAGGGGCCGACGAGCACGACGAACTCGCCATCGTGGATGTTGAGGGTGAAGTCCTTCACGGCCTCGAAGCCGTTGGGGTAGACCTTGCGAACGTTGGTGAGCGTGGCGTGTGCCAAGGGCCGAGTCCTTCCCAGAACCGCCGCGCGGGCCCTCCGCGGGAACATCGCGGCGGGAACGTGCGAACCGGGCCGTACAGGGTAACGGAATCTCCGGCCCCGGGCGAGGGGCTTGGCGCCCCCGCACCGCCCGCCCAGGCCGCACAGTCGGTACGGATTCCGGCCCCTCGGAGGCGCTCGGCCCTTTTGGGGCCCAGCCCGGCCCCCCTGTTTCCGATGATCGGACGGAAGCACGCAGCACGGAGGCTGACATGGGTACGTCCGAGAAGACCTTCCAGCAGGTCAAGGCCATTCTGGGCAAGCTCGATCGCTCGATCGACTCGCTCCGCGCCCAGCGCACGGGCGACGCTCCGGGGCGCGACGCCTCGACCGCGACCGCGCAGCCCACGGGCGCGTTCGCCGGGAACCCGCTGAACCAGACCGTCGGCTCGCCAGCCCCCGCCGCGAACGCGCAGTCGGCCAGCGCCCAGTCGGTCGGCGGCTCGTCCGCCCCGACGCTCATCGGCGCGCCCGCGCCCAGCCCCGCCTTCAACCGCCCCGCGAGCCCCTTCGGCCGGGCGACGCCCATCCGCCCCACCGGCTCGTAAGCCTCAGCGCGCCGCGGACTCGATCCAGCGTTCCATCCAGCGCTCCATCCGGCGCTCGAGCACCTCGATCGGCAGCGCGCCCGCGCCCAGCAGATGGTCGTGGAACGCCCGCAGGTCAAACTTCGCGCCCAGCGCCCGCTCGGCCTTGGCGCGGATCGCGCGGATCCGAAGCTCGCCGATCTTGTACGCCGTCGCCTGGCCCGGCCAGCCGATGTAGCGATCGACCTCGCGCTCGACGTTCAGAGGCGTCTCGGCCGTGTTCGCGAGCATGTACTCGATCGCGCGCTCGCGCGTCCAGCCCATCGCGTGGATGCCCGTGTCGACCACGAGCCGATTCGCGCGCCAGATCTCAAAGCCCAGGCGCCCGAAGTCGTCGTACGGGTCCGCGTACATCCCGCCCTCTGACCCTGTTTCCATCTCGAGCCCGAGCCGCTCGGCGTACAGCGCCCAGCCCTCGACAAACACCGTGTACGAACTCAGCCGGCGGAACTCGTGCACGCCCTCGAGCTCGTCCTGGATCATCGTCTGGAAGTGGTGCCCGGGCGAGGCCTCGTGCAGCGTGAGCGCGACCATCGCGTACTTCGGGCGCTGATCGAGCCGGTACGTGTTCGCGACAAAGTACCCGGGCCGGCCCGCGCGGCTCGAGCCGGGGTAGTAGTACGCGGTGGGCGAGGTCGGCGCCATGAACCGCGGCATCTCGCGCACGCCGTACTGCGTCTCGGGGATGCGCCCGAACAGCCGGTGCAGCTCGGGATCCACGCGCTTGGCGATCGCGCGGTAGGCGTTCAGCAGGTCCTCGGGCTTGGTGAAGTAAAACCGCGGATCGGTGCGGAGAAACTCGATGAACGCCGCGAGCTTGGCGTCGGGCGAGGCGAACTCGCGCGCGTTGCCCTCCCAGTCGGTGCGGGCGATGACCGCGAGCATCTCGGCGCGCAAGCGCGCAACCTCGGCCAGCCCCAGCGCGTGGATCTCCTGCGCGGTCATGCCCGTCGTGGTCTGCGTGCGCAGGGCGTAGTCGTACGCGGGCGCGCCGTCGACGCTCTGCGCCGTGCCGATCGTCTCGCGACAGTTCGGCACGTACTCCTTCTCCAGAAACTCCGCGAGCGCGGCATAGGCGGGGACGATGCTCTTCTCGATCGCGGCCTTCGCACGTGCGGCCGCCTCAGGGTTCTGTGCGCTATTCAGAAACGGCTTGTAGAACGGGCTGCGCGTCGCGTCGGCAAGGATCTCCGCCGAGGCCTGCGCGCGCGCCTGCGCCGCCGACTGCCTCAGCACCACCCGCGGCGGCGTACGCCCGGCCTTGAGCCCCGCGCGCATCTGATCGATCTGCTGCGCGATCATCGGCCCGATCTTCTCGAGCCTCACCGCGTAGCGCGCAAGGCTCGCCCCGTCGCGCAAGGGCAGCTGCTCGCCCATCTGCGGGAGCCACGTCTGAGGCCCGCCCAGCGCGGTCACCGGCATCTGCTCAAAGAAGAACCGCTCGCCCTCGATCGCCGACACAAGCTCGTACCGCACCAGGTCCGCGTCCAGCCGTTCGGCCTCGCTCAGCGCGCTGGCGTCGAGCGCGTCGAGCCGCGCAAGCAGTGATCGGCGCGTCTTCGCGCGTGCGGCATAGCCCTCGGGGCTTTCGTCGCGCACGAGCTCGTCGTAGGCGCTCTGGCCGTCCATGCTCGCCGAGATCGGATCGCTCTCGCGCGAGAAGCGCACGTAGTCGTCGAGCAGCGAGCGCAGCGCGGTGGAAGCCGACGAAGGCACCGTCTGCGCGGCGGGCGCGCCCACGGGCTGCGCGAGGCCATCCGGCTGCGCGAGACAGGGAACCGCGACGAAGAACGTGCCGAGGATGGAGGCGCAGATCCGAACGTGATTCATGGCGAGCAGACTAGCACAGAGCACACCGGCACAGCGCGGACGCAAAGACCGATCCGGAGAAAGAACAAGGCCCGCGCGGGCGGGCCTTGGGAACACGCGTGGGATGTGAAAGGCCGATTACTTGGGGTCCGCGGCCTTGGGCTCGGCGGCGGGCGCACTCTCCGGGGCCGGACCAGCGGGAGCGGCTTCAGCCTCGGCGGGCGGGTTCTTCGCGGCGGACTCGAGCGCGCGCGTCGTGGCCGCGGCGATCTCCTTCGCGGGCAGGATCGTGCCCGCGAGCATGTCGTTCATGCCCCCGCCGCGCTGCATCGACTCCATCTCCTCGGGGTCGGGGAAGATGACGGTGGTCACGCCGACGAGCTTGCCCGAGGCGTCGAAGATGGCGGTGCACTGGCGCTGGAACAGGTCCATGCCCGAGGGGAAGAGCAGGTGGCGGGGCTTGCGCGTCTCGCCCGAGAGGGTCGTGCGGATGACCTTGGGCGCGCGGTCGAAGAACTTGCCCGAGCGGAAGAGCGCGAGCATCGTGTCGCCCAGCGCGGGCTCGGCGCCCTTGGCAAAGTCGAGCGCGGTCCAGGGTGTCTCGGGCGCCTTGTCGACGCGGATCCACGCGAGGTCGAGCTCCGAGTCGCGCGCGATCAGCTTGGCCTCGACGCCCTGCGTGTCGTCGCCGACGAGGACCTTGATGTCGGTGGGCGTGGGCGCCCGGCCGCCCATCATCGCGGCGAACTGGGGCGGGATGCCGCCGATCTCCGACGAGCTGACGAGCACGAGGCCCGAGCCGTCGATGACCAGCCCGGGGATCTCGCTCTCGGTGTCGCCCATGCCCTCGCTCTTGAGGATGAACTTGACGGTCACGAGCGCGGGCGCGTGAGCTTTGATCAGGTCGGCATAGGACACCGCCGCGGGCTGGGCGGAGGCGGGAGCCGGGGCGGTGGTCCGCGCCTGCGTGCTGCCCGCGACGAGCATCAGGCCGGCGAGCGAACAGGCGAAGAGAGACGACATGCGATTCATCGAGCGTTCCTTCCGTTCAACCCCGCCCACAGACGTTCCGATCCTTCGCGCGGGCCCAAGCCCACGCGGTGTGTTGTGAGACTTCCCGACATTCCCCCCACTCTCCACGTCCCCCACCTTTCCCAGCCCGTGGCGCTGCGGAGGATAGCGCCGCTGGTGCGGGTGCCGGTTACTCCTTCTTCGCCTCCGGCTGGGCTTCGGCCTTCTGGTCGGCCTCGGCGCGGGGCTTCCACTCGGGCTCGGCAAACTTGAACTGCGTCCGCACGCCACGGAGCACGACGAACGTGACGCGCGCGGGCTGGTCTTTGCCGATCTGCTCCATGACCTTGCGATAGCCGGGGATGTCCGTGACCGCCGTGCCGTTGATGCTCTGGATGAGGTCGCCCGCGCCCAGGCCCGCCTGCTCGGCCCAGCCCGCGGGCGAGGCGTCCATCACCATCACGCCCGTGACGTCCTCGCCCCAGCGGTTGTCGTCGCGGTCAAAGAACGTCAGCTCGCGGACCGAGAGCTCAAAGTCCTTGTTCGTGTCCTTGAGCGCTTCGTCGGGGCCGATGCGGGTGCGCTCCATCGCGACCGAAAGTTCAACCCGCTCGCCGCCGCGCATCACGACCAGCTTGGCGGGCTCGGTCATCGAGAGCTGGCGCACCCGGCGCTGGAACATGCCCGAGTCCTGCATGCCGCGGGGGGCCATCCGCTCGCCGTTGATCGAGACAATCACGTCGCCCGTGCGCAGCTCCGACTCCGCGGCCTTGGTACCCGGGTACACCCGCGTCACGCGGAAGCCCCCCGGCTCGCCCAGCTTCATCTGCGTCGCAAGGTCCCGCAGCACCGGCTGCGTCGCGACGCCGATCCACGCCTTGGGCACCTCGCGCGGCGGGTCCTGCGGCTTGTCGGGCCGGGGCTTGATCAGCGTCAGCGTGTCCTTGCCCGCACGGTCAAACCGGATCATCACAAACTCGGGCAGAGGCTCCTTGGCCGACACTTCCTTGTACACCGCGACGAGTTCGTCAAGCGTCTTGACCGGCTTGCCGTCGACCTCGCGGATCACGTCGCCCGAGCGCAGCGGGGGCTCGGCGATCTCGGCGGGCCCGCCCGACCGCGCGGCCATGACCATCGCGCCCTCGCGCGAGTCCAGCCGGCGCGAGATCATCATCCGCTCGGTGATCTCCGACGCGGCGATACCCCACGTGCGCAGCGCGGCGCGCTCGGCCTTCTCGCGGAGGAGTTTCTCGGTGACGACCTGCGCGGTCGCGCGCTCGCCCCCCCGCAGGTACGTGAGCGTGACGGTCGAGCCCACGGGCTGCGCAGAGATCTGGCGGAGAATGAGCGGGATCTCTTCGGGGAAGCGCGCGTTGACGGGCGCACCGTTCATCTCGACGATGACGTCGCCCGGCCTGAGGCCGGCCTTGGCGGCGGGGCCGTCGGCATTCACGGAGTTGACGAGCACGCCCTGATCGTGCCCGCTGCGCCGGACGCTCTTGAACGCCGCGCCGATCGTGCTGCGCGTCACCGAGCCCTTGGCGATGATCTCATCGACGACGGCCTTCACGAGGCTCGAGGCGTTGGCAAAGCCCATGCCCATCCCGCCGCGCGTGTTGACGCCGACGATCTCGCCCGCGAGGTTGACCAGGGGGCCGCCCGAGTTGCCCGGGTTGATCAGCGCGTCGTGCTGGATCCACCGCGTGAAGATGTCGCTTGAGACGTCAAAGTCGAACTCCTGATCGGCGAGGTCATCGCCGCTGCGGCTCGAGAAGACGCGGTCGGTGTTCGACACCACGCCCATCGTGACCGTGCGCGAGAGGCCAAAGGGCGAACCCATCGCGATCACGGGGTCGCCGATCTGCAGCGCGTCGGAATTGCCGAAGCCCGCGAAGGCCAGCGGCTTGCCGTCGGGCGGTTCGATCTTGAGGACGGCGAGGTCGGTGAGCGGGTCTTCGCCGATGAGTTTCGCGTTGACCTCGCGCTGGTCGGCGAGGGTGACGCGGAACTGGACGCCCTCGTCGATGACGTGGTGGTTGGTGACGATGTACCCGTCGGGGGTGATGATGGTGCCCGAGCCGCCGGACTCGCCCTTGGTCTCGTTGCCCGAGAAGTAGGAGACGGTGACGACGCGGATGTTGACGAGCGCGGGGAAGACCTTGTCGCGGGCGCGCTCGACGGCCGGGTCGGCGTGCCGGTCGGAGGCCGCGGGAGCCGCAGGCGCCTGCGCCCACGCGGGCGCGGCGACGATCGCGACGGCCAGCCCCGCCGCCGCGGAGAGAGCCCAACCCGACCTGAGAACCGCCGTGCCGAAGTGTCCATTCCGCGCCGCCATGCCGACTCCTTCCCGCTCAATTCACCGCCCGACCGCTCCGCCCGCGCTCAAGGCGAGCGGGGGGCCGGTCCATCAGACGCACAGCCTATTGATCGGGTTCGGTTTGGGGCCCGGCATGAGGATTTCCCGGGTGATCTGAACCCGGACGCCGGGGCGGTCGTCGAAGAGGAGGAAGGGGTTGCTGGAACCAGTCGCGGCGGGCCTCGGGCCTCTTGTCTGGCCGGGAAGCGTCCTATACTGGCTTCCAATCACTGGGGATTGGTGTAACGGTAGCACGACTGACTCTGACTCAGTTAGTCAAGGTTCAAATCCTTGATCCCCAGCTTCTGATCTCGTGACCTTGCGCACACGCAGGCCCGGCCCCATTTGAGCTCGGGTGGGGGGTCGGGCTTTTTTCGTGCCGCGGGCCCAACGTCGTCGGGGCCTACTTCGTCACGCCCATCGCCCGCAGGATCGCCTCGAGGTCGTCCGCGACCTGCACCGGCGCGTTGCTCACGCGCCCCGTGGGCCGCGCGTCCGCGAGCGAGATGCACGCGGCCTTGGTCTCGATCCCCGTGTGGTACGTCACCGTCACGTCGGGGTCCTTCAGCGCATGCCCCGTCAGGATGCACACGACGCGCTCGTGGGGCTTGATGACCCCCTCAGCGAGCAGCATTCTCGCCCCCGCGACGCTCGCGCCCGAGGCTGGCTCGCACCCGAAGCCGTACTTGCCCACCAGCGCCTTGTGCTCGACGATCTCCGCGTCGCTCACCTTGCGCACCACGCCGTTCATCACGTCCAGAGCGCGCAGCGACTTGCTCAGGTTCACCGGGCGGTTGATCTCGATCGCGGTCGCGACGGTGTGCGCGCGTTCGCCCGCGGCATCCATCCGCCGATACTCCGCGTCCACCTTCGCGCGGTCGTACCGCCCGCCGTTCCAGCGCACGTTCCCCGCGTTGAAGAGGCGCTCGAGCGTGCTCGAGCCCTCGGCCTGGATCACCGCCAGCCGCGGGATCTTCTTCACGAGCCCGAGCTCGGCCAGCTCCATGTACGCCTTGCCGAACGCCGAGCAGTTGCCCAGGTTTCCGCCCGGGACGATGATCCAGTCCGGCGGCTCCCAGTCCAGCCCCTCGAGCACGCGGTACATGATCGTCTTCTGGCCCTCGAGCCGGAAGGGGTTCACCGAGTTCATCAGATACACGCCCGCCTCGGGGCGCTGCTCGGCGATTTCTCGCACGCGCGCCAGGCACGCGTCAAAGTCGCCCGCGACCTGCAGTGTCTTGGCGCCGTAGTCCAGCGCCTGCGAGAGCTTGCCGTAGGCGACCTTGCCCTCGCCGATGAACACGTAGCACTCAAAGCCGGTCAGCGCGGCATAGAGCGCCAGCGCCGCGGAGGTGTTGCCCGTCGAGGCGCACGCGACCCGGCGCGCGCTCACCATCCGCGCGTGCGTGAACGCCGCGGCCATGCCGTTGTCTTTAAAGCTGCCCGAGGGATTGAACCCCTCGTACTGCAGGAACACCGAGCCGCCCTTGGCCACGTCAAAGCCCAGATACTGCGCGAGCAGGTCGGCCTGCTGAAGGTTCGTGCGACCCTCGCCGACGGTCACGATCTGCGCGGGGTCGGTGAAGAACGGCAGCAGGTCGCGGAAGCGCCAGACGCCCGAGAAATCGAGCATCGAGGGCGTCGAGCGTGTGCCCGCGCTGTAGCGCCGCCCTTTGGTGTTGCTGCGGCCCTCGAACCGGTCCCACGAGCGCGAGAAGGTCGAGGGCCAGCGATAGACGACATCGAGCAGCCCGCCGCAGGAGGGGCACGCGACGAGCACGCGGTCGACCGGGAACTCTGCGCGGCAGTCGGGGTGGATGCAGCGCTGCACCGCCGAGCACGTGGCAGGCGAGAGCGACACGGTCCGCGGGCTGTCGGCGACGGTCATGGCGGATTGTAAACCGGCCGGTCGGATGGGGCCGATGACGCGGCCGCGCAGGCCAGCCCGCGCAGCGCCCATGGCCGGGCACCCCGCGGGAGGGTTCAGGGCCAGGTCGAGCCGCACTCGGGGCAGGTGCGTGGCGCGGGGAGGTCCTTGAGGTCGTACCGACACCTGGGGCACAGGCCGCGCGAGAGGTTGCGCCGGGCGTTGAACGCGCTCGTCGGGCTCAGCCAGCCCAGCGAGAGGAGCGCGCCCAGCAGCGAGAGCCAGAAGATCGCCTCGTGGGCGAGGCCCGTCCAGCGGATCGTCGGCGCGCCGCCCGCGCGGACGCGCTCAGCCAGCGACCGCAGCTCGGGCGCACGCTGATGATCGGCCAGGCTCCGCACGTGATCCGCGAAGATGTGCAGCAGGCGCTCGCGCGCGTCGGCGCTGAGCTCCGCTGCGCCGAACGGGCCCGGGATCGTGCCGCGGGGCGCCGTCGCGTCGATCCGCACGTCGTCGCTCGCGCGGGAAAGGCCCACCAGGCCCGAAAGCCTCGGCGCGCGGCGGGCGCTCAGCGTGATCTCCCGCGCGCTGCCCTCGACCAGCGGCGCGAGCTGGTCCCACGTCAGGTCATCGGCATCGCGCGGCAAGGGCCTCAGCGAGCCGTCGGCCAGCACCACGAGCGCGAGCTTGACCTCCCGCGCGGCGACGCGCGACGGGCCCGCAAGCACCCGGCCCAGCGCGGAAGCGTCCTCGCCCGCATGTCCGCCCAGCGAGGCGGGGGGCACGCCGGGGATCGTGCCCAGTGTGCTGATGATGAGCAGCAACGTGAAGATGATCGTGCCGCGCGGAGAGGCGAGCGAGGTTGGCAGCCGCGCGAACATGCGGGAGTATTCGCCGGCACAGACCGCGGGGTTTCGGGGTGCCCCGACCCGCGTGACGGAGCGAACCGACGTCCGCGCGTCGGGCGCTGAAATCTGGTCTTCCGAGCCCCGAAGGGGCGAACGGGGTGTAGCCACGGGTGGAGTGAGCGAGTCTTCGAGCGAGCGCAACCCGTGGAACGGCGCGCTCCCCTGTTTCTTCTCTTCTGCCCCGCGCGGGGCAGAGGACGTCGCGCGAGATTCCTCCGCCCCTGCCGGGGCGGTAAAGGCACGGTAAAGGAGAGTGTGTTGAGGGCATCCGGTTCCACGGGTTGCGCGACGAAGCGTCGCTCCACCCGTGGCTACAGCCCTCGGCCCCGATGGGGCCGGGGAAGGCGGGGGAGAAGACGGGGGAGGGGAAAAGGAAGGGGCCGACTGCGCGGCTTGATCACTCGGCCACTCGACCACTTGACCACTTCTTGGGTCGGCTCGGAGAGCCGACCTGCGCACTACATGAAGTACCGGCCGCTCTCCAGGTCCATCATGCGCCAGCCCTGGGCCTTGCAGACGCGCGAGAGCACGGGCCAGGCGATGTCGTCATCGAGCACGGTGACCATCGCCTGCGCGACCGAGTCCATCGCGGTCGGCAGTTCGATGAACATCCCCGGGCCGTGGAGGATCTCCGTGCCCGTCGGGTTGCGCCCGGAGCCATCGGGCGCGGTGTTGTACCGCGCGAGGACGTCGCGCACGTCGTTGCGCGAGCCCAGCGGGGGCATCGGCGCGGCGTCGGAGGCCTTGGGCTTGCCGGAGAGCAGCACGATCTGACGCTTGCGGGCCATAGGCCTTCGAGCTCCGTGAAAATCGGTCAGGGGTTCGGGGTGCCGTCGTCGCCTTCGTCCGCGTCGAGGTCCTCCGCGGGCACGATGCCGCGCGCACGGAGTTTGTCGGCAATGCGCGTCCGCCCGGCCATCAGCTCGGCGGCGCGGGCCAGCAGCTTCTCCAGCGGCACGGGCTTGACGAGATAGTCATCGACGCCCAACTGGCGCGCGTACGCCTCGTGGCGCTTGCCTTCGTTCGCGGTCACCATGATCACCGCGGGCGCGTCCTCGTGCCCCTTGATGCGTTCGAGCGCCAGAAACCCGCTGCGCCCCGGGAGCATCATGTCGAGCACGACGAGGTCCGGCGGATCGTCGGCGCAGATGGTCACCGCGTCGTCGCCCGTGCCCGCGATCTGCGTCAGCGCGCCCTCAGACTGGAACGCCGCGTCGAAGCTTTCGAGCACGTCGCGATCGTCGTCGACGATCAGCACGCGGACATCGGTGAGGCGCTCGGACATCGCCTGATTCTAACCGGCCGTGGCGGGGGTTTCGGGCTCGGGGCGGGCATCCGCCGACGAAACCGCACGTTCCCGCGCGTCCCGGGCGGAACGGTCCTTGATCGCCTCGACATCCGCGTCCGAGAGCCAGGGCAGGGCCCGCAGCTTCTCTTCCAGCGCCTTGGGGAAGGGGCGGTTCAGCACCTCGTGCCTGGGGCGGCTCTTCCAGATCCGGTGCATCCACAGGTACTGCTCGGGCGCGGCACGGATGGCCTTCTCCAGCGCCCGCCGATAGCGCGCCGTGAGATAAAACAGCGGGTCGGGCTGCGACTCCCACTCGTGCGGGTGGATCACGTCCTGGATCGACATCCGGTAGCGATAGCCGGGCAGGTCGGCGTCGTCGTAGAGAAACTCGTCGGGGCTGACCTTGTCGGCGGGCAGCGCCGAGCCCGTGATGCGCGTCGCGCAGCCGACGACCACCGGCACCCGCGCGCCGATCGCGACCAGCCCGATCGACTTGTACGTCGAGGCCAAGCGCCCGAAGAACGGCACGAACAGCCCCTTGTCGCCCGCGTTCTGATCGGCGACGAACGCGACAGGCTCGCCCGCGGCGAGGATGCTCGGCAGGCGGTCGGTCGCGCCGAACTTGTCAACGAGCTCGAGCCCTCGCCTGGAGCGCGTCGCGCGGACCCAGCGGTCGAGGGGTTCCAGGTCCAGCGGGCGATACAGCGCGTGCATGCGGAAGCCCAGCAGGGCCATCGTGTAGCCCAGGACTTCCCAGTTGCCGCAGTGCCCGGTGACCATCACCGCGGGGCCCGAGCCCAGGACCGCGCGCAAGCCCGGGCCGGCCTGCGAGGCGTCGACGTGGTTGAGCCAGCCGTCCTCGTTCAGCAGCCGGGGCGCGAAGGCGAGCTCCACGCCCAGTTGGAACAGATGCTCGTAGGCGCGGCAGGCCAGGTCACGCCGACGCTCCAGCGCCCAGTCGGGGAAGGCCTCGGAGAGGTGATCGACCGCGCGGTCCAGGCGCTTGCGGTTGAAGGGCGCGCGGGCCCAGAAGCGCGCGAGCTTCTGCGCGATGACCGCGCTGGGCATGGGCCCGGCGAGCAGCGGCAGAGACATGGCGCCTCGGACCACGATCGTCGCAGCCTGCTGGCGGAACTCGCGGAGCGCCGCGGTCATCATGCGATCAGGCTCTGGCGGTCAGGCTCTGGCAATCAGGCCGAGCGCGGTCTTACCGAGCGGCGGTCCGCGGCGTCGCGGGGGTCTTGCCGATCAGCGTGTACAGCCGGTTCTCGTTGAGCACGGGGATCGCCAGCGCCGTCGCCTGCTGCAGCAGCTGGTCGTAGCGCTTGACGACGCGGTCCTGCTCGATGAAGAAGCGCTGGACCTCGATCGGGGCGTTCACACCCGGGCGCGGGGGCAGCACGGGGCGCTCGCCCAGGACGAGGAAGTCGACGTCGCCCGAGAGCTCATCGACGACCGAGCCGTTCCAGCCCTTGAGCAGGGCCTTGATGTCGTCCTGGCCCGAGGGCGTCGCGACGCCGGTGCGGGCCGAGTCGAAGTTGCCGAAGACCAGGAACTTGTACGACTTGTTCGGATCGAAGACCGCGTTGGCGACGACATCGCCCCGGACGACCGGGTTGCCGCGGGCCTCGCTGGTGATGCGGGCGGTCGCGGTCGAGTCGCCGACGTTGATGACCTCGAGCGTCGCCTTGCCCGCGGGGTACTCGCCCGTCTTGGGATCGGGACGGATCGCGCCCGCGTCGGCGTAGGCGGCGAAGGTCATGCCCAGCACCACCTTGCGGTTGCGCCCGATGTCCAGGCTCACCGTGCGCTCCGTCGCGTTCACCGAGATGATCCGCGCATCGACCAGCGCGAACTCGTCCGCGGCCTTGAGCAGGTCCTTGTTCTTCTCGCCGCGCAGACGCGCGAGCTGATCCAGCAGCACCAGACGCTCGTTGCTCAGGTTCTCGACCTGCTTGGAGAGCGCCGCCTCGCGCGCCCCGGCCTCAGACTGCGCCCGGGCCAGACGCGCGTCCAGATCGGCGCGGTACTTGTCCGAACCCGCGCGGTACGTCTCGACCTCGGCCTTGTAGCGCCCGATCTCGCCGTTGAGACCGTCCACCGTCGCCTGGTGCGAGGCCTCGATCGCCTTCACGCGCTCGGACTCGTTCTTCAGGTCGGCCAGCGCGGCCTGACGCGCGGCGTCGGCCTCGGCCAGACGCTGGGTCAGCGAGGCCAGGTCGTTGTCGCGGCTGGAGATCAGCTCGAGCAGGTTCTGGTTCGCCGCGCCGTCGATCCCCGTCAGGCGCTTCTGAAAGTCGGCCATCGACAGGCGACGCACGCCCGTGACCTTCTCCATCAGGTCCTGGTTGTTCTTCGCGAGGAAGCCCACCACGCTGGCCGGGGGCTGCGAACGCTTGGCCTGATCGACGAACGCGCGGATGTCGTCGCGGTTGCGCTCGTCGGGCCGGATGATCTCGCTGACCTCGGACTGCGTCGAGGCGAGCTGACGCTTGGCGTCGGACGCCTGCGCGTAGAACACCATCGACAGAACGATGAAGGTGAGCGAGACGACGATCAGAATCGTCAAGAACACGCCCATGCCCACGCTGGTGCTCGTCCGACCGGCCATGCTGTACTACTCCTCTGCCTGAACCGCCCCACCCAGAAGACCCCACCCCGGAACCCGATCCACCCGCTCCCCCACCCTTTCCCCCACCCGTTCCCGCCCATCCGGCCGGAGCCGGGCGCGCGGGCAGGAAGTGTCGGGCCCGAGGCCCCTCAGGTCAACCCCGCCCCGCCCGGATCCTCTTTATCCCCAAACCATCCCCAAAGTCACCCACCACTCCCCACCACTCCCCGCTTCCCCCGCGGCCCCCACCCCCACCCCCACCCGCCTTCCCACCCGCCTTCCCTCACCCGTTCCACGAGCACGTCGCCCAACCAAGGTCCCATCCCGGCGGGCATGGTCAGTATCCGGTCCGCCCGCTCAAGGTTGCGGCCGCCGCGCGGATTCGCGAGCGAAAGTCCGGGCGCTCCGCGCGCCTCAGGACCATCTCCCGGCGGTGAAAACGTTGGGAATGCGGGGGGGCACCGGTACAATCGGCCCGCATGACGAAGATGGCGGGGGAGAGTTCCGGAGGCCTCAACAACGGCGGCAAGGCCCCCAAGGACGCGGGCTAGCCTTCGTCGCAGGCCGAACCCAAGGCCGCGCCCACCGCGCACAGGCCCGCGATCTCCTCGATGACCGAGGCGATGGACTTTCTCTATCAGCGCGTCAACGTCGAGCGCCAGCGCCTGAGCTCGCTCGACCCCGACGTCTTCAAGCTCGACCGCATGCGCGCCCTGGCCGAGGCGCTCGGCAACCCCCAGCGCGATTTCAAGAGCGTCCACGTCGCGGGCAGCAAGGGCAAGGGCTCCGTCTGCGAGATGGTCGCCTCCATCATGCAGGGCTGCGGCTACGCGACCGGGCTCTACACCTCGCCCCACCTGGTCGACCTGCGCGAGCGCATCCGGCTCAATCAGCAGATGATCCCCGAGGGCGAGTTCCTTGACTGCCTCGCCTTCGTCGCCGACCGCGCGACCGACCCCGCCTTCGAGGCCCAGCACGGCGCCGCGACGTTCTTCGAGATCGTCACGCTCATCAGCTTCGTCTACTTCGCACGCCAGGCGGTCGACCTCGCGGTGCTCGAAGTGGGCCTGGGCGGCAGGCTCGACGCGACGAACATCATCACCCCCGAGGTCTGCGCGATCACGAGCATCCAGCTCGAGCACACGAACATCCTGGGCGACACGCACGAGAAGATCGCGCGCGAGAAGGCGGGCATCATGAAGCCCGGCGTGCCGTGCATCACCATCCCGCAGAGGCCGGGCGTGCTGGAGGTCTTCCGCGAGGTCGCGACGGCGACCAACGCGCCGCTGCTGGTCGTGGGCGAGGACATCGAGTTCTCGTACCGCATGGAAGGCACGCCCGAGCTCGGGCATCACGCGCGCGTGGTGCTCAGCACGCAGAGGTCGAACTTCGAGCACATCGCCGTGCCCCTCAAGGGCGAGCATCAGGCGCTCAACGGCGGGCTGGCGCTCGCGGTGGTCGATCGCCTGCGCGAGCGCGGCTTTGACACGCCCGAGGGCAAGGTCGCGCAGGGCTTGGCCAAGACGCCCAACCTCGGGCGGCTGGAAATCG
The DNA here is from genome assembly GCA_033763435.1 of Planctomycetota bacterium. Lineage (GTDB taxonomy): Bacteria > Planctomycetota > Phycisphaerae > Phycisphaerales > UBA1924 > JANRKN01. The sequence goes on along the minus strand of JANRKN010000045.1, from coordinate 945 downwards.
TCCGCACCAGGCCGCGGGTGGTCGTCGACGGCGCGCACAACCCCGAATCCGTCGGCGCGCTCATGCGGGCGCTGGGCCAGAACCTCAAGTACGACTCGCTGGTGGTCATCTTCGGGTGCGCGGCGGACAAGAACATCATCGGCATGCTGCGGATGCTCGCGCAGGGCGCCGACAAAGTCATCTTCACCAAGGCCGACAACAACGCGCGCGCGGTCGAGCCGCGGGATCTGCAAAGGCGCTTCCAGGAACTGAGCCCGAAGATGGCGCTGACCGCGCCGACGGTCGCCGACGCGCTCCGCACGGCCATGCGCGCCGTCCACCCCGACGACCTCATCTGCTGCACGGGCAGTTTCTACATCGCGGGCGAGGCGAAGAAGCTCATCCAGACCAAGGTGGTGTGAGGCACGGGGCAGGGCGGCTCTGGGTAGGTCGGCTCTCCGAGCCGACACGCGAAGTGGTCGAGTGGCGAAGAGACACAGTGCTCGGGTGGCACGGCTTGAGCGGGCTCGGGCGCTCAAGCCGTGGTGGGGCGTAAAGCGCACGGCTTGACGCCGAGCCGTCAAGCCGTGGCACCCGAGGCGGATCACCTGAGGCAGGGCTTCGCGTCTTTCTCGCCCCGAAGGGGCGACGGCCTGTAGCCACGGGTGAAGTGAGCGAGTCTTCGAGCGAACGCAACCCGTGGAAATCGGCCCCCCAACTGTTCCTTCTCCCCGCCCTTCTGCCCCGGCGGGGCAGAGGACTCATCACTCCTCCGCCCCTTCAGGGCGGAGAGACAAAGGCAAGGGAAAAAGGGAGGGTCCGCGTTCCACGGGTTGCGCGACGCTGCGCGTCGCTTCACCCCTGGCTACAGCCCTCGGGCCCGGTGGGGCCGGGGGAGAGAGCGATGGCTCGACCGCGGGACCACTTTTATGTTGGCTCGGTGAGCAGACCTACTCCGCGCCGACC
>JANRKN010000044.1:0-21100 GCA_033763435.1 Planctomycetota bacterium | reverse complement strand
ATGGTACGGTTGCGGGGGAAATGCGGGGGTGGGCGGGGGATGGGGGGTGGGGTGAAATCGGGTCGGGGAGGATCCGAACAACCCTGAGGCCGCGGGTGGGAGATGTGGGGCGGGTGGGGATGGTGGGGAAGGCAGGGGTTGCGAGTATGAACGCATGGGCAGTCGGGGCCGAGGGTTTCGGTGACCCGCGCTGGAACGCCGCGATGCACTCCGGACCGCACATCGATCCGCAGGCCGACTCGAACGAGCGGACGTACGCGGTGTTTCTGCACCTGACGGCGGCGCTGTGGTTCATCATCCCCGTGCCGATCGTGCCCGCGCTGATCATGTGGCAGATCAAGAAGGACACCTCGCCTTTCCTGGACGACCACGGCAAGGAAGTGGTGAACTTTCAGCTCACGATGCTGCTCTATGGCATTCTGTTCGGGCTGCTGAGCCTGATCGTGATCGGCATCCCGTTCCTCATCGCCCTGCCGTTCTTTGCCGTCATCTGCGCGATCGTCGCCGCGGTGAAGGCGGGGCGGGGCGAGTTCCACCGCTATCCGGTCACGCTCCGTCTGATCGGTTGAGCCGCGCTCACGCGCGCTTGCGAGCGCGGATGAGCATGGACTTCCAGAGCCAAGGCCATCGGCCCGCGCCGCGGAAGGCCTCGGGCTCGAGGTGCGCTTCCCGCAGCAGGGCTTCGAGGGTGCGCCGGCTCCAGAACTTGATGTGCCCGCCGTCCCAGAGCGGGTTCCAGTGCTTGTCCCACTTGTTGCTGAGTGAGAGGACGAGGTTCTTGAGATAGCCGTGGTAGGGCGTGGAGCAGATGAGCGTGCCGCCGGGCTTGAGCGCCGCGGCGCACCCCACGGCCCAGTCCCGCGGCGCGTACAGGTGCTCGACGACCTCGGTCGAGATGACCACGTCGAAGGGCGCCTCGCTCAAGCGCGCGAGCACATCGGGCGCGGCCAGTTCCTGCTCGAAGCGGACGCCCTTGAAGGCCGAGCGCGCCGCGGCGATGCCCTGACCCGAAGGATCAAGCCCGACGCCGGCTGCCCCCTGCGCGCAGAGCCAGCCGAGCATCGCGCCGTTGCCGCAGCCGACGTCGAGGATGCGAATGCCGCGGAGATCGGCGGGCAACAGGGCGCGGACGGCCTCTCGGAGATAGGCGTGCGCGCAGCGTGGCGCGGCGTCGGCGTAGCCATACTCGGGGACTGCGCCACCGGCGGCTTGAGTCGTCATCGCGCGGCACTCCGTGGGCCCCTCGGGCCGATCGACACTCCGAGCGCAGTCTACCCGAATTGCCGCCTCTGCCCGCACGGGATCTGTCGCGGGGTTTCCGCAGCCCGCGCCTCAGTCGCGCGACCAGCGGATCGCGTCGAGCTCGCGCGCGGCGAGGAACTCAAAGCCCGCCTGAGTGAGGTGCGCACGGTCGGTGCCTCCGGACTGATAAAACCCGCGAGACAGCATCTGATCGGCGGGGAGGATCTGCCCGAGGTCGACCATGCCGACGCGTGCGCGGGTGCGCGCGATCTGGGCGGCCGCGGCGCGGTAAGCGACCAACTCCGGATCCTCGGGCAGGCTGAACGCGTGCGAGGGCGTGAGCAGGAACGCCAGCTCGGAAAGCTCCCAGCCCTGGCCCACCCAGACCGACTCGATGCGGTTGAGAATCGCCGTGAGGTTGTCGGCGTAGGCCTCGGCGGAATCGCCCGGCAGCACGCCCAGAGGGCCGAGCGAGCGCTCGGTCTCGTTGCGGTCATTCAGGCCCGTGTTGATGCGGACGATCACGCGCGCGGGCGCGGGCTGCAGCGCGCGGATCTGCGAGAAGATCCACGCGAGTGTGTCGTCGGAGGAGAGCTGGAGCGCGCGGGCGAAGTCGTAGGCGGATTGGCCGCCCTTGCCGTAGAGCGTGTGCACGGAGGCGCCGGTGGTGCGTGAGGACTGCTCGGCGCGCATGGAGTAGGCGACGAAGGGCCCGGTGATGCCGGTGGCGGGATCGGAGAAGCGGAAGTTGAGCCCGCCGGGGCGCGACGCCGCGGGAAGCTCGAGGACGCCCGCGCTGGGTTCGATCTGGTTCGCGCGCGCGTCGATGGGCGTCGCCTGCGCGAGCCAAGTCCAAGGCGCCTGATTCAGGCGCACCATCGGGCGGAAGACGCCCCAGCCGGGCTGCAGGCCCGCGGCGGGGAACGCGGCGTAGGTGAAGTGAAAGCGCCACGCGGCGGAGACGTTCCACGGGCCGCCCGGGTCGATCGCCATGCCGATGTTCGGGCCCGCGGGCGTGACCGTGCCCGGCGCGATGTAGAGATAGTTCGCGGGCGCGAGGCCCGACGAGGCGCTGTTGAGCAATCGGTCGGCGTCGGCGGGCGCGCCCGCGTACGCGAAGAGGTTCGTCCACGCGGTCGAGAAGGTGTACGCGAAGTAACCGACGCCCGCCGAGTTGCCCACGTTCTCACCCGCAAAGTGCAGGCCGGTCGCGTAGAGGCCCCAGCGGTCAGCGAGGGCCTTGGACAGGCCGTGGTCCCAGCCGTGGCCCGCGAAGAGCTGGTTGGAATCGCCTAGGCAGACGACATCGATCCGGCGCGTGGCTGCCTGCGCGAGGAACGCGCGGAGCTGCGCGCCCGACACCACGGCGGTGCTCGGCGCGCGCTCGATCCACGAGCCTTCGGGCGCGACCGCGCGCGCGGGCGCGGGCTCACGCGCGATGCGCTGGGCGTGGGCAGGCAGAGACAGCCCGGCGAGCGACGCCGCGACCGACAGACACGCCCAGGCCGGGCGGGAACGACGCGAACGGATCATGACTCCCTCCATCCGCTCGCGAACAACATGCGAGCGAACAGAGAGTGTCAACAGCTCATGTTACAAGTCCATTCCCCGCGCAAGGGAGTACCTAGCAAGGGAGTCCCTGTCAGGGATGACCTGTTGAGGGAGGTCGTCGCGGGGGCTTCAGGCAGGCGGATGCCCTTTGCACCCGCGCAGGGGCCGTTGAGCGGGCCAAAGCACCGCAGAGCGATGCGCGGCCGGGTGTTGTCCCGATCCTGTGAAGGGGATGGTGTTGGCAACGCGCGGCGCAAAGGTCGCGCGAATTCGCTGACACGGTGGTGTCAGTGTTCGATTCGGGGATCGACCCACTTGTAGAGGACATCGACGACGAGATTGAAGAGGATGAGCATCGTCGCGAAGATGAGGACGACGCCGATGATGAGGAAGAGGTCCTTGTTCTGCACGGCGTTGACGAAGTGCTGGCCCATGCCGGGGACGGTGAAGACGCGCTCGACGATGAACGAGCCGGTCATGGCGAGCGCGGTCGCGGGCCCGAGGAAGCTGAGCACGGGGAGGAAGGCGTTCTTGAGCGCGTGGCGCAGGAGGATGGTGCGCTCGGGGACGCCCTTGGCGCGCGCGGTGCGGATGAAATCGCTGCCGAGGGTTTCGAGCATGCCCATGCGCGTCAGGCGCGCGATGTACGCGGCGAAGGGCAGCGAGAGCGTGAAGGCGGGGAGGATCATCGCGCGGATGGTCCCCCACTCGCCCACCTTGCCCACGCCCAGCCAGACCGGGAAGATCAGCAGCAGCACGGTGCCGATGACAAACGAGGGGAGCGAGATGCCCACGAGCGCGAGGGCGAGGGTGGTGAGGTCGGCGAGGGAGTTGGGCCGGGCCGCGCCGACGACACCCGCGAAGAGGCCGATCGAGAGCGCGATGAGGATGGCCGCGGCGCCCAGCGTGATCGAGACGGGCAGCGCGGAGGCGATGATGTCGTTGACGCGCTGATCGCGGTACTGCAGCGAGGGGCCGAGGTCGAAGACCCGGCGCTCGGGCGGGGCGAGGCCTTCCTCGCGCGCCTGCGCCTCGAGCCTCGCGGCGCGGCCCGAGAGGGTGTCCTTCACGTATCGCACGCCCGTCGCGCTCGAGAGATAGCTCGCGTAGAAGTTCCAGAACGAGTCGAGGTTGTACTGGCGCTTCATCGCCTCGACGACCTCGGTCGGGGGCCGACGGCCTTCGGGGTTTTCAAGCGGATTGCCCGGCACGGCCCACGCCAGCGCGAGCGTGAGGGTGTAGATCACGAAGAGGATCAGGGGCATCTGCAGCAGTCGGCGCAGGACGAGCGAGATCATCGGGAGCCCTCCTGAACCGTCGGGGCGGGGGCGCTGGGCTCTTTGGGCACGGAGCGCACGCCGCGGCCTTCGCGCTCGGCCTTCCACTGCGCCTCGGCGGGTGAGCCCGCGCGGGGCTGGTTGACGATGGGCCGCTCGGCGCCCTTGGCGTCGCCGAACATCTCGACGAAGCCGAGCAACTGCTCCGAGCGCGGATGGCTCGAGATGCCCGAGGTGCGGTGCGGGTCGAAGAGATAGATGTTCACGTAATGGAAGATCGGGACGAGGGGAAAGTCTTCCTCGACGAGGATCGTTTCGGCCTGGGTGAGCAGGCGCTTGCGCTCGGCGGGTTCGGTGAGCGTCGCGGCGCGGTCGAGCAGCGCGTCAAAGCGCGGCGAGGAGTACTTGCGGTCGTTGTTGCCGTCGCCTGTGCGGTTGAGGTCGAGGAAGGTGGTCGGGTCGCCGTAGTCGCCGAACCACGCGGCACGGGCGACCATGAAGTTGGCGTTCTTGAGGTCGTCGCGGAAGACCTTGAGTTCCTTCTGCTGGAGGATGACCGAGACGCCCAGGTGCTCCTGCCAGTTGCGGGCGATGACCTGCGCGATCAGGTCGTGCCCCGCGTCCTTATTGAAGAGAATCTCGACGGTGATGAAGCCCTTGCCGTTGGGATAGCCCGCCTCGGCGAGCAGTCGGCGCGCCTCGACGGGATCAAAGCCCAGGCCCTTGGGCGAGGTGTAGCCGCCGATCGAGCCCGGCGGGATGAGCGTGCGCGCGACCGGCTCGCCCGTGCGGCGGACGTCGCGCGTGATCGTCTCTTTGTCGACAGTCAGCGCGAACGCACGACGGACGCGCGGATCGTGGAACGGGTTGGCGCGCCCGTCGGCCAGCGTGGGCTTGCAGTTGAAGTTGTAGAAGTAGGTGCCGAAGGCGGGGAAGACGTGAATCCGGTTCCGCGGGTCGGGCGGCAGTCGACGGTCGATCTCGATCGGGTCCCACCCCTCGGCGACGAGCCGCTCGTACTCGGCCTGATGCTCGCTGTAGAACTCGCGCTTCTCGGCGAGCATGTCGGCGCGGTAGGAGCTCGTCACGTCCGACACCCAGTCCACCGTGCCCGTGCGGAAGGCCAGCGTCTGACCGTTGTCGTCCTGAATCGACGGGATCACGATGGAATCGACGTGCACCGAGCCGGGGTCCCAATAGTGAGGATTGCGCTCGTAGCGCATGTCGCGCTTGAAGCGCCAGATCGTGAGCTGGAAGGGCCCGTTGCTGACCAGCCGCCCGGGCTTGGTCCAGCCGGGCTCGACCTTGAGCTGGCCGTCGGTGGCGTTCACCGTCGTGTGCTCGCGCAGCAGCGGCGGATAGACGGGCGCGAAGGTCGGGAACGCGACCAGATCCATGAAGTACGGCAGCGGGCGCTCGAGCGTCACGCGCAGCGTCTGATTGTCCGGCGCTTCGAGCCCCACCGTCTGCGTGAAGCGCTCACGCGTCGCGTTCCAGAGCGCCTCGGCAAGGTCTTGGCGCGTGGGCAGCGTGGGCGACGTGCGCGACCATGACGCTTTCAGGAACGACAGATCCACCGGCGGCACGGGCTTGGACGACGGGTCCGTCGTTTCAAACTGCGCGCGGGCCTCGGCGAGCGCGGCATCCAGCGCGCCCTCCAGCTCGCGCCAGCGCTCGGCGGTGCTCGGCGCGCCCAGGGACTCTGACTTCAGACGCGTGAAGGTCGCGAGCGCGCCCGCGCGCCAGTCGTAGAAGGCCTGCGCGCCCTTGATGGCGGTGAAGAGCTTGAAATAGTCCGCGGCCGAGTCCGGCAGCAGCGAACGCCGCCAGGAAAAGATGAAGTCGTGCGCGGTGACCGGCGCGCCGTTGCTCCACTGGGCGTTCCGGCGGATGTGAAAGGTGTAGACCGTGCCGTCGGGCGAGACGTCCCAGCGCTCGGCGACCGCGGGGCGGATGTCGTAGTCGCGCGTCCAGACGTCGTTGCGGACCAGGCCCTCGAAGAGCAGGCGCGCGGAGCGCAGGTCCTGCATCCAGGACATGGTGGTGACGTCGAGCGTCGAGACGTCGTTGCGGTTGAGATAGACAAAGTCGCCCCGCGGCAGGGGCCGATCGCTGACGACGACCGCGCCGATGGTGAGGATGAGCAGCAGGAAGGGCAGCAGGAGCTTGTACATGCCGGGGCAAGGATATCGTCTGGGCGGGAGGGTCCGAGCGTGGAACTGGACGTGCACACGATCGGGGGTTGGGCGGTCGTGGGCCTCGCGGCGCTGCTGGCGGGCGGGCTGACGCTGTTCTCGGGGTTCGGCCTCGGGACGCTGCTGATGCCGGTGCTGGCGCTGTTCGTGCCGGTGGAGCTGGCCGTCGCGGCGACCGCGGTGGTGCACCTGGCGAACAACCTCTTCAAGCTCGCGCTGCTGGGCAAGCACGCGGACAAACGCGTGGCGCTGCGGTTCGGCCTGCCGGCGGTGCTCGCGGCGTTCGCGGGCGCGGCGCTGCTCGAGGCGCTGTCCTCGCACATGACGCCGGTGTTCAGCCACGCGTGGTTCGGGGCCGAGCGAGACGTGTCCGCGCTCGCGCTTGTGATCGCCGGGGTCATCGCCGCGTTTGCCGCGATGGAGCTCTGGCCCCGCTTTGACACGCTCGCGTTCCACCCGCGCTGGCTGCCGGTCGGCGGCATCATCTCGGGCTTCTTCGGGGGGCTCTCGGGCCATCAGGGCGCGCTGCGGTCGGCCTTCCTCACGCGCGCGGGGCTCGAGCGCGATGCGTTCCTCGGCACGGGCGTGGTCATCGCGGTCGCCGTCGACCTCGCGCGGCTGACGATCTATCTCGGCGCGATGGTCTTTGTGCACGAGGCTTCGCAGGGCGCCGCGACGCGCGAGGCGATGATGTCGACGCCGATGCTCGTGACGCTGGCGGTCGCGTGCGCGGGCGCGTTCGTAGGCTCGTTCGTGGGCGCGAAGCTCGTGAAGAAAGTCACGCTGCTGGGCCTCAAGCGCACCATCGGCGTGCTACTGATCGTGCTCGCGGCGGCGATGGCGACGGGGCTGGTGTAGTCGCACACGACCACTGTTCAACAACGTTCTCAACATGGCTAATTCACTATCCAAACTTCTCAGATACAATCAAATTCTTGATCAAATGTCCATTGATGTCTTGCGGAGTTACCAAGTGCAGGATATGCCACCAACAATCAAAACCTCGGGAAAGCAGCTAAGGGCCGCATGGCAACGAATCCGGCCGGTCCGCCAAAGAGGCGCGAAGGGCGCAGTCACACTTGCGGCTGTGAGCAGCAAAGAGATCGCGCTCTGCGGAACCAACGCCGAGGCACGGGTCGTCGGAGCAAGCGCAGAATCCGCCCCCTTCTCAGTGCTTATACCTGCTCAGCTCTTCGAGCAACTCGTTCTACCCGACCCTCTCACCGAAGAGCGGCTTGTCATTCAGTTTGCCGAGGGCAGCATGCGGATCAATGATGTTGTAATTGCGGCAAATGGCATGAAGATCACTTACCCAGATCGTGCTCACAATGCGATGACTCAGCCATCCTCCCGCGACGCGCAAAGCTCGTCATCGCTGATGTCGGAACCACTTGATCTTCTTGAGCATCAGTCCGCCGACTACATATACTATCATTACCACCTTGTCTTCCCGGGATCAACGCCGGGGTCGCCCACACTGCTGCGACTACTACGTGATGCCGAGAAGCGACTCACCCGGGCGTGCAGCGCGCTCAAACCGCTTGGAATCCATAGGCCACACCTCGAACAGATCCTTCGAGACCGTTACGCGAAGTGACTCTGTGGCGCTGAGCGAAGCGAAGTGACGCACGCTAGGCTAAACCATCTTTAGCCGCGAGAATCTTCCAGATTTATTTCTCGCGCAGATCCGTGGAAGCGACGCGCCGCGGCCCCCCACTTCTTTGGCCTGAAGATGCATCACGGCCGACGCGTGCCACAGATCTGAGGGTGCGAGGCTTACAGCGTGCCTCGCGATCGCGAGCGCGACCGAGCCCCGCGAGAACGCGCGCGTGCTTGCGCCCGCCGGCGACGTGAACTACGACGGCACGGTCGATGCCGCGGACATCACGCGGTGGATCGACAGTTATCTTCGCGCGCCGACGCTCTCGACCAATCCGGGCGACCCGCTCGTGCAGGCGGCGCAGGCGCAGAGGCGCGCGGAACTGCTCGCGCTCACGACCAATCCCGACGCGCCGAGCACTGGGCCGAGCGCGATCCTTCACCCTCGAAGGATGGACGTCGATGGCGACGGGCTCGTGACGCTCGGCGATCTTGAAGCACTGCTGGCGGGCCTGGGTGCGCAGCGCGATGAAGAGCTCGCTCCCGTCGGCGCGATCGTTGATGATGAGGGCGATGGGCCTGTCGCGCCGCTGATCTATCTGCCGCCTCGAAACAACGGCGGGACCGGCAACGACGCGGGTGACGGCGAAGGCGCGGGCTCCGGCGGAGGCGGAACCGGGGGCGGGGGCGGCAGCGGAGGCGGGAACGGCGGCGGGCCGACGGACCCGACACCCTGCGACCACGATCGCCTGCGCGATCTGTTCGTGACCACGTGCCGATCGCCCCGCGCGCATGCGGACACGCTCTGGCTGCCGATGCCCGCGGGGGGCGCGAGCGCGTGGGCGTGCCTGACCGCCAGCGCCGGCGTGGAATGGACGTGGGAGGTTGTGTCGGGCAGTGGGCGCATCGACAGCGACCCGGGGGGCCGCGCGATCACGCTTGAAGCCCTCGGCCCCGGCGCGATCACCGTGCGCGTCACGGCGCGGGACGCGGGGTGCTCGGCCAGCGCGACGTTCACGGTGCGTGCATATCGGGTGGATGTTGATATTGATGCTTTCAATATGGCGCCGTACGCCGCGCCGACGGGCGACAGCGCGGAAGAACAGGCCGAGGACGAGCTAGGCCGGTTCGTCGGCGAGCCGGGGAAGGTGATCGTCGCGGGCCTGGGTGACACCGACGGCGACGGGATCGCCGATCAGATCGACGGCTTTAATCGCGATGCCGAGAGCCCCGAAGGCACTGCCGAGGACGACCAGTGCGATCAGCGCTTTGTGCCGATGCGCATCCGCATCGAGGGGCTCAGCGGCGCGGAGCTGTCGCGCGCGCGGCTCACGCTGCGCTGGCCCGACTCGGACCCGCTGCGGATCGAGACGACGTGCGAGGCGTTCCAGCTCGTGCCCGAGGGCACGGTGCGGGTGTGGACGGTCGACGGCTCGGCGCCCCGCTCGGGCCGCGCGGCCGACTGCGGCGGCGAATGGCTGGACTCCAGGCCAGAGCCGTACGAGTTCGGCGTGGTGTTCGGCACGCGCACGGACATCACCGTGTTTGTCGAAGGCGTGGTGCCGGGGCCGTGGGGCTCGCTGTCGGGCGGGCCGGTGACCCTGGGCGTGAGCGTCGAGCCGTACACGCACACGGAGACGGTGCTAGGCGTGGAGGTTCCGCAGTTCGGCGGCGAGGCCAGCGACAGCGTTGCCGCCCGCGTCGTGGCGATGCAGTTGATGGTGCGTCAATCTGACGCCGAGCCGCTGCGCAAAGCCACCGAGCTGCATGTGTCAACCCTGCTCGACGCACTGGATCCGTCGCTCCAGGCACCGTTCCTACGCACCTCGGTATGGATTGCCGACGATCGGGAACTTGCGGGCGAGATGCTTCATGTCGCCAACGCGCCTCTTGCGATCGGGCCGATGGCCGGGTGGGAGGCCTCCTTTTGGACAACCGAAGAGTTCGTCGTCGCCGACTTCGGCGGCGACCCCCGCTGGTCTGGCGCGTGGATCCAGGTCGCAGCGGACGGGGCGGAGGTTTGGTACAATCCGATTGGGTGGTTCAAGCGAACGCCGAAACTAATCAAGGCGCTCGAGTATCTCCCTGAAGTGAGCCTGGCAATTGCGGACATCTTCGCGGAGATCGAGGCGGACACGAACAACACATGGCGGCAGCAGTACACCGCCGATGACGATGGGGCCTTCGGCAAGGAGGTCCACAAGCGATTCACGGCGCGGATTCAAGGTCAGCCCGATTGGATTGCCGATGCGTGGATCGATGTCAGAGATGGGCGGATTCTCCAGATTGGTGGGCCAAAGCCGCCCGGAATCAGCACCAAGGATGTTCAGCAAGTTGACGCGATCAAGTTCAAGCCTGGGATGGCGGTGACGGTCGGACAGACGATCGATCGAGCGATTGTCGAGAGCGCGGTTGAACTCAAGACCAGCGCCGACGGCCGGCTGAATGACAGTGCGAAGGCAAAGTACGACAAGATCTTCGGAAAGAGCGGTTGGCGCACATTTCACTCACCGAGAGTCTGGCAGCACTTTGTTGGATGGGTAGACAATCCGAAGGTGAAAGCTCGCCAGCGCCTTGCGAAGGTTGTGGCGATCAGTGCGGGAGCGACAGCCGTTCTCGGGATGCCCACCACTGCGACCGCCGATACAATCCGGCAACGCATTGACCCATTGATTAATGAGCTCCGCGGCACCTCGTGCCCACACGTACGCCGGGTGATCATGATCGACTATGTGGATGCGCTGTTTGACTACTTGGGTTCTGCGCTTGACTTTACCCGACTCGGCGACGCATTCAAGTATGGATTCATGACGCGAATCATCGCGGAGGATTGGTGATCCATGAGTGCGACAAGAGACCTCTGCTGCTGGTACTCCGAACGCCGGATCGCGGATCCTGCCGATGCGGTACGCAGGCTCTCCGACGCGTTTGGGGTCCAGCGTTACGGATACGTCTCGACGATGGAGCCGCTGCGGGGTGGGAGCCCGGAGTTTGTGCCGGACTTCTTGCCGGGCAAACTGTTTGGCTGGATGGTGCGCAGCGGCTCCGGCACCGATTGGCACGACGTACCCGCCGCGCGCGCGGTGGAGTTGTGCCGGAAGCACCGCGGGCTCTCGATGTTGCCCAGCTTCCCCGACGAGGCCGGATCACTGATCGAGCCGCACGATCAGTATCTGCTCCCCGAGGCCGTCCGCGGCGAGTTCGTTGGCTGGCTCCACGGCTGGCGTGTCGGACCCAATGAGATTCGCTCGACTGATCCATTTGAGGATTGTGTAACGAAAGTCTCGCATTTTACTGTTGCGTTTGCCGGCCTTGGCTTCCCACCCAACGCGATCGAGTGGATGCGCTGGTGGCAGCGTTCCGAGAGCTTTCGCCGGATCGACGAGATCGTTCAGTCCGCCGTCGGACCGATGAAGTTCGCCTGGAACTGGTTCCTCGGCGGCGAGCGACCGGCCGACTTCCCGGCAGAGGAGTAGTGCCATCATGAACGTCTCTGTGCTGTGGTTCTTGATTGAGCGCCGTGTGCCGGCGCCGTCGCTACACTTTCTAGGCCGGTAGGCCTGTCATCTTTTCCGAAGCGGCTTGCGCCAGAGATTTGCCCGACTGTCGGACGCGGCTTCAGTCATCACAACAGCTTTCCGGGAGCCCTCATGCTGAGCACGACCATGTGCGCTATTGCGCTTCTCGTTCATGCGACGGGACAGCCCGTAGAGCCCGGCGCGAACGACCCGCCCGCCGCTGTCGCAACTGAGTTGCCGGAGGCCCGGCGCACCCCCGCCACACACCGGACGGGGTTTCACGTGTATTTCAACCTGAACGGCGAGCTGTACGGGCTCATCGGGCCCAAGTTCCGTGGGACCGGCGCGCGTGAGTGCACGGTATCGGTGCAGACGGGCACCGGGCCGCGAACCGTCGTCACCGAGCTCGTCGGCAAGGCCGACGAGACATTTGCCCAGCACATCCGCGTCATGGCGGACCAGAACGGAGACGGCGTGCGGGACTTTGCCGTCGGCGCACGGTTTCTCGATCGTCAGCACAACATTCGGCTGTACGAGTATGTCTACTCGGGAAAGGATTTCGCGCTGCTGCGAGAGGGCAAGCGCGAAGAGGCGATGGTGCTCGCGCCGGCCGGGGACATCAACTACGACGGTGTGGTCGACGAGAAAGACCTCCGAAGATGGAAAGACACGTTCGAGTCGGGGCTCAGACCCGAGAAGGTGTCGAACCCGCGCGACCCACAGAGCCAGCGAGAATCCAAGGCGCGGGCGCGGCGGCGCGTGCTGCTGGAGAGCGAAGCGGGCGCTCGGGCCACGGGCAAGCCCGGCACACCCTTCGGCCCGCTCGGACCCGACGAGAAGGAACCCACGCTGAACCCGCAGCGATTGGACATCAACGCCGACGGCACGATCGACACCACCGACCTGGACCTCTTGATGGCCAATCTCGGTGCTGCACGCGACCCGGGCGGGCCGCTCGCTTCCCTCAAGGTGCTCGATCCTGAACTCGAGATGATGCTGGTGCTCTCCGACGGCATCAAGGAGTCCGACGTGCGGCGTCGCCCGGACAAGGCGACCGAAACGTCGCCCGGAACCGGCAAGCCCTGATGCTGCAGAGCCCGACGGCTCGGAGAGCCGCCCTACCCATGCCGCTCCCCCCGCCTCACGCGTCCCGTTCGGGCCGGCCCTGTTCCGCGTCGCGCATGAGCGAGCGGAAGGTGCCTTCGAGCGCTTCGATCGGTGCGTCGGCGTCGGTGGGCGAGGGGCGGGGCTCATAGCGTCCGTCGGGCCCGAGCTGCCACGCGTTGCGGCGATCGGCGAGCATGATGTCGATGATCCGCGCGAGCTTCTGGCGTGCCGAAGGCTCGCGCACGGGCACGGCCGCCTCGACGCGGTTGTTCAGGTTGCGGTACATCCAGTCGGCGCTGGAGATGTACCACTCGCCGTCGAGCGGGTCGGTGTGGCCCGCGCCAAAGTGGAAAATCCGCGAGTGCTCGAGGAAACGCCCGATGACGGAGATGACGCGGATGTTCTCGCTCAGGCCCGGCACGCCCGGGCGCAGGCAGCAGAAGCCGCGGACGATCAGCGTGATGTCCACGCCCGCGGCCGAGGCCTGGTACAGCTTCTGCGTGATCCCCACGTCTTCGAGCGAGTTGAACTTGGCGACGATGCGCCCCGGCGCGTGGCGCGCGGGGTCCTTGCGGTGGCGCTCGGCCTGCTCGATCTCGCGGTCGATCAGCGCCTCGAAGCGCGCGCGCATGTTGAAGGGCGCGACCAGCAGCGTGCCGTATTCCTGAGGCGCCGACAAGCCCGTGAGATAGTTGAACAGCGTGACGGCGTCGGCGGTGATGGCCGGGTCGCACGTGAGCAGGCCCAGGTCGGTGTAGAGCTGCGCGGTCTTGGGGTTGTAGTTGCCCGTGCCGATGTGCGCATAGCAGCGCAGGCCCGAGCGTTCGCGGCGGACGACGAGCGAGGTCTTGCAGTGGGTCTTGAGGCCCATGACGCCGTAGGCGACGTGCACGCCGGCCTTTTCGAGCTGGCGGGCGAAGCGCACGTTGCGGTCTTCGTCAAAGCGCGCGCGGAGCTCGACGAGGCACGCGACCTGCTTGCCGCTCTCGGCCGCGCGGATCAGCGACTCGATGAACGGAGAGTCCCGGCTCGTGCGGTAGAGCGTCTGCTTGATCGACAGCACGTCGGGGTCCGCGGCCGCGGCGGCGATGAACTTCTCGACCGACGCGTGAAAGCTCTCGTACGGATGGTGCACGAGGATGTCGGACCGGCGGATCTCGGCGAAGATGTTGCCCGCGGGGCCCGTGAGGCGCTTGGGGATCACGCCACGCCAGGCCTTGTCCTTCAGCTCCGGGCGGTCGAGCTCGGAGATCTCCATCAGCTCGTTGTATTCGATCAGGCCCGGGAGCTCGTACACGTCGGCCTCGTCGAGGTGCAGGCGGTCGAGCAGCTCGGCGCGGATGCGCGGGTGCGCGTCGGGCTCGATCTCCAGCCGCACGGGGCGCGCGAAACGCCGCATCTTCAGGTCGGCCTCGACGGACTGGAGCAGGTCGCCCAGCTCGCGCCCGGGCACGGGGTCGCGCTGGACGCCGGCCGAGCGCGTCACGCGGAAGTGCGCGCGCGTGTGGATCTTCACGCCCGGGAAGAGCGCGCCCAGGTTCGCCTTGATCAGCTCGTCGAGTGAGAGCAGCCGAACCTCGCGCGAGCCGGCGCCCTGGGGCATCGAGACGTACCGGCGGATCGCGTGCGACGGAATCTTCACCCGCGCAAACTGCACCTTGGGCTGGCCCGAGGCGTCGGTCGTCCCCGGCAGCGACGCGAGCAGGCCCAGATTCTCCGACAGATTCGAGATGAACGGGAAGCGGTGCCCCGGGTCGACGGTCAGCGGCGTCAGCGCGGCGAACACGTGCGCCATGAACCACTCGCGCGCCCAGTTCTGTTCCTTGCGCGAGAGATCCTCGTGCCGAAGAACATGAATCCCCTCGCGCGCGAGCGCGGGCGAAACTTCCTGCGTGTAGATGCGCGCCTGTTCGAGCTGCAGCGCGAGCGCCATCTCGCGCACGAGCGAGAGCTGCTCGCTGGGCACGAGGCCGTCGGGCGAGCGCGAGTCGTTGCCCGTCGCGACCAGACGCTTGAGCAGCCCGACGCGCTTCATGAAGAACTCGTCGAGGTTGCTCGTGAAGATCGCGAGGAACTTCACGCGCTCCAGCAGCGGCACGCGCGGGTCGGCGGCCTGCGCCAGCACGCGCCGATTGAACTCCAGCCAGCTCAGGTCGCGGTTGAACAGCTTGGGCCCGCCAGTCGGACCCTCCGACGGCTCCTCGCCCGCGCGCAGCACCAAGCCCGCGTCCGATGCGCCCGGCTTGCCCGCGGCAGACCCGCTGCCCGCTCCCGGAACAGCGCCGGACCCCGGATTGACGCCCGGCCTTGGATTCCTCGGCACGCTCGACATGACGCGAACACCCGCTCCTTCGTCCGTCCCAACCTCAGGCCCCACCACCCGACCACCCCACCGGCCCACCGCCTACGCCCCCAGCGCCGACCTGTTCACGGCGCGTCCGGTCGATACGTCGCGACGCACCCGGGCGCCTCGGTCACGCTCACCGATTCCACCCGCGCGTGCGGCGCCAGCGCGGCGCCCAACCCCGACGACAGTTCATCGGCGAAATATCGGGCCACATTCTCGGCACTCGGGTTGAGTTTGGTAAACGGTTCGACTTCGTTCAGGTTTCTGTTGTGAAACTGTCCGGTGAGTTCTTTGAGCAGGTCTTCGACGGTGTGGAAGTCGCAGAGCAGGCCGTCGGCATCGAGGGTTGGCCCGCTGATCGTGGCCAGCACGAGCCAGTTGTGCCCGTGGAGGGGTTCGCGGGTGCCCGCGATCATCAGGGCGTGGGCCGCGGCAAACTCCGACCGCACCGTGATGCTGTAGCGGGCCGGTCCGCTGGGGCCGGGGCCGGGACTGGAAGGCTGGGGCGCGGAAGCGTGGTGGGCCATAAGGGGGCGACTCTAGCCCGAGCCCGGCCCAGCGCCCGAAATGCCGTGACGACGAGCAATCGGGCGCGATCGGGAGTGGCATCGGTGCGGGGGGTGTACGAATAATCCCCGACCATGTCGCACTTGATGCTGAGCGTTTCGGGGTGCCGGGGGTTGGTGGGCTCGACGTTGACGCCGGAGACGGTCGTTCGGTTCGTCTCGGCGCTCGCGTGCATGCTGCACGACCGTCGCGGGGCGCGCTCGGCGGACCTCTCCGCGCTGGCGGCCGGTCCGGCACCGGCGGTCGGGACGTTCGGCAAGCACAGGCCACGCGTTGTCGTCGGGCGCGACGGACGCGCGGGCGGGCACGCGATCGCGCACACGGCGATCGGCGCGCTCACCGCCTCGGGCTGCGACGTGATCGACGTGGGCGTCGCGATGACGCCGACGGTCGGCGTCGCGGTCGACACCTTCGCCGCGGACGCGGGCCTGGTGCTCACCGCCTCGCACAACCCGCAGGAATGGAACGGCCTCAAGCCGATGTTCCGCGACCTGAAGGCCAAGGGGCCCTCGGCCTCCGCGCCGCCCGCCAAGAGCGCCGCGACGCTGATCGAGGCGTACAAGAAGTCGCGCCAGAACTTCCGCGCGTGGGACGAGGTCGGCGGCATCGATCAGCGCGCTGAGCAGGCGATCGCCGCGCACCACGAGCGCGTCCGCGATGTGCTCGATGCCCTCAAGGCCACCAAGGCCATCGCCAAGGCCAAGCCCACCGTCGTGCTCGATTCGACCAACGGCTCCGGGCGCGTCGCGACCGCGGCGTTCCTCGAAGAGCTCGGCTGCAAGGTCGTCGGCCTCGGGCAGAGCGACTCGGGCATCTTCGAGCACACGCCCGAGCCCACGCGCGAGAACCTCTCATCCCTCGGCGGCGCGATCAAGAAGGCCCGCGCACGCGTGGGCTTCGCGCAGGACCCCGACGCCGACCGCCTCGCGCTCATCGACGAGAAAGGCCAGTACATCGGCGAGGAGTACACCCTCGTGCTCGCGGCGCGCGCGCTGTTCAACCTCCGCAAGCCCGGCAAGGGCGCGACCGCGGTGGTGAACCTCTCGACGAGCCGCATGATCGAGGACGTCGCGGCCAGCGCGGGCGTGAAGGTGCTGCGCTCGGCCGTGGGCGAAGCGAACGTCGTCGAGATGATGCGCGCCAAGGGCTCGATGGTGGGCGGCGAGGGCAACGGCGGCGTGATCCTGCCCGACGTCACGTTCATCCGCGATTCGCTCACGGGCATGGCGCTCACGCTCGCGCTGATGGCGACGACCGGCAAGTCGCTCAGCGAGCTGGTGAGCGAGGTGCCCAGCTACTCGATCGAGAAGCGCAAGGTCGAGATGCCCAAGCGCGAAGAGGCCGACGCGGCGGTCGAGAAGATCGCCGCGGCGTTCGCGCACGAGAAGATCAACCGCTCCGACGGCGTGTGGGTCGACCTCTCGTCGCGGCGGAGCTGGTTGCACGTGCGCGCGAGCAACACCGAGCCGATCATCCGCTTCATCGCCGAGGGCCCCAACCCGCTCGCGGCCAAGGTCCTGCTCGACGAGGCCCAGCGCGTGATCCTGCAGGGATTGCCGAAGTAGTTCAAGGCAGCGCGAGTCGTGATTCGCGAATCGCGAGTCGGGACGATGCAGCGTCTTGCGTCCTCATGGCCTTTCCCCCATTCGCCATTCGCGACTCACGACTCCCGCCGGCATTTACTGCTTCTCCACCTGAATGTCCTGACCCTGCTCGCGTTCGCGGGCCTTCTGCGCGATGAACGCGCGGTGCGCGTCCATGTTCGCGGGCTCGGGGAAGAGCTTGTCGAAGCTCTCGGCGCCGATCTTGGTTTCCTCATCGAGCTGCGCGCGGAACGCGTCGGCCATCAGGTCGTAGGCGTAGCGGCGCAGGTCTTCGTCCGCGAACAGATACGCCTTGCTCGCCAGGTCCAGCGGCAGGTTGCGGATGAACTTCGCGAACTCGATCCCCGCGACGAAGCGGAAATCCTTGTCCACGATGCTCATGCGCCCCTCTTCGCCCGACGCGACCGTCCGGCGGAGCTGCGCCTCCATGAAGAACCGGTGCGCCTTGATCGCAAAGTCGACCGACGACTGATACGCCTCGCGGTCGCCCACGAGCATGCCCGAGACGAACGCGCCCTGCAGCGCGCCCACGATCTGGTTCACGGCGATCGCCGGGCGCGTCGCGCCTTCTTCGATCAGCGAGGTCACGAACTTGTCGACGTCCGAGAGCTGGAACTCGCGGTCGCCCTGGTTCAGGTTCAGGCCCTTCCACGTGCGGAGCTTGGTCATCCACCGGTCGGCCTCGTCGCGCTGGCCCCGGCGGTAGTAGAACATGATCGCCTCGCCCAGGAAGTTCTCGTAGCCGACGTTGAGGATGGTGTACGCGCGCTGGTTGAGGTCTTCGAAGAGCCCGCCGCGCTTGGCCATGGCTTCGATGATCTCGCCGTAGGTGGGAACGAAGTGGATGTTGGGCCCGGGGCCGTAGAGTGCAAAGTCGCCCCGGACCTGGGCCATGTAGTCAAAGTAGAGCTCGCCCGTGCGGTAGAGCTCCTGGACGCACTGGGCGACGACGCGGTCGGTGTTAAGGAAGTCGTAGTCGGCCTTGTTGGAGGCCTGGACGCGATCGAGGCCGACCTCGACGCCGCGCGCGCCCCAGTAGAGGCCGTGCGCCGCGGGATGGCGCCAGTCGAGCGGGCCGTAGGTCTCGGTGTAGCGCATCATGCGCTCGGGCTCCATGTTGTAGTAGCCCGTGAGGACCATGCGGCGGACGGTGGCGATCAGCGCGTCGAGCGCGGGCTTGAGCGCCGGGTCCTGCACGATCGCGATCATCGCGCGCGTGCGGCGGGTGCCCGACTCGGGCGCGGCACGCAGGCGCGCCTGCTCACGCGCCGAGCCGAGAATCGCCCGCGCGATCGTGTCGCGCCTCAGAAGGTCCGCGCCCAGGTCCTCGGTCACCTCCGCGCGGATCCGCGCGACCAGCGGCGCAACCTCGGGGCGCTTGAGCGTGAGCTCCTCCAGCGAGCCCGGCGCCTCGACGATCGGCCTCAGCCAGTCGGCGTAGCGCTTGATCGCGGCCTCGCGCGTGCGCGTCTCGGCGGTCGGCGCGGGCGGCTCGCCCAGGATGTTCGTCCACTCCTCCGCCAGCCGGCGCTTGTAGTACTGGTTGGCGTCGTCGGTCCAGCCCTGCACCTTGTGCAGGAAGATCCACGACAGCTCCTTGTGCAGCAGCGTGTCGTTGGGATTCGCGCGGATGCCCTGACGCCGGAGAAGATCGATGCCCGCGTTGACCCACTGCCAGCGCTCGGTGCGCGTCTGCGTCGCGACCGAGATGTTGTACGAAAGGTTCCACGCGTGGAAGACCCAGACGCGGGGGAAGCGGGGCTGGAGGCGCGTGATGGCGCCGGCGAGCTCGACGGCGTCGAAGAACTTGCCGGCCTCCTTCATCTCGTTGGCGCGGTACCAGAGCCAGTTGACGAACACGCCGCGGAACGCGCCCATCGCGATGCCCAGCGCGACCTGCGGGGGCGTGCTCTCTTCGACGCGCTCGGTGTACGCGAGGCGATGCCGGCCCGCGGAGGCCGAGAGCGCGAGCGCGAGCGCGCCCGAGCCGCCCACGCACAGGAGCATGCACAGCCCGGCGATGATCTGCGTCCAGGTGTCGCGCTTCATGCCTCTCGTGAACTCCTGGTGACGGGCCCGACTTGCTGGCCCGACTTGCTGGCCCGAACTACTGGCCCGAATAGGTCGCCAGCTCGCGCCGGCGGAAGATGTACGACGCGAGCGCGAACAGCCCGATCGAGACCAGCACGAGGTAGATCCCGCCCAGCGCCAGGTCCGACCAGGGCAGCAGCTCGCCCTGCACCAGGCGCTCGGTCGGGTTCAGCCGGTCGTACAGGCTGAACACGCCCGCGACGCTCTCGGCGATCTTCGAAACGATCAGGTTGAAGATGAGCAGGTTGTTCTCGCGGTCGGCGAGCGGGAAGTTCTCGACCGCGGTGCGGATGAACCCGGCCGCCTCGGCCGCGAGGAACACGCCCACGCTCACCAGCGCCGCGACCGCGAAGCTCAGGTAAGTCGCGGCCCAGATCGAGACGATCGCGAGCATCACGAGCTTGAGCCAGAGCACGACGGTGACGCGGAGGAAGTTGCCCTGGAACGTCCCGACGCTGTACGTGAGCTCGAGCCCGTCGGGGGCAAAGCGCAGGTCGGCCTCGTTGCCCGTGCGCTGGAAGGCGTCGCCGTTGAAGATCGCGACGTCGAGCTTGCCTTCGTCGTCGATCAGCGTGGGCGTGAGCGTGAGGCTCATGCGCTGGCCGGGGATGATCTCGCGCACGATCGGGTCGGCCTTGCGGAACAGGAACGTGACGCGGTAGGTCTGGTCGGGGCGGTTGGAGCCCAGGTCGAACTTGTAGCGCAGCGTGAGGAACCGCCCGCTCTCGCGCGCCGCGGCCAGGCCGCTGAACACGTAGCCCGTGCCCTCCGCGGGCGGCACCGAGCGGTAGAGCTGTTCGTAGCTCTTGATCAGCGAGTCGCGGATGCCCTCGATCGCCCGAGGCGAGTTGTCGAAGTTCGGGTCCGAGCGCAGCCCCTCCTCGACGCGCGAGCGCACCGCGTCGTCGAGCGTCTTCATGTCGATCTCGGGCGGATCGATCCGCGAGGACATCCGCGCGGTGAGCACCTGCGTCTCGAGGATCAGGCGGTCTTCGCTCAGGCCCTGGTCGTCCATCGGCACGAACGCGGCGCGCTCGCCGTAGGCCTTCTGGTTGCGCAGATACTCGGTGAACAGGAACACGCCCGTCGCCGAGACGCCCAGCAGCACCGCTGAGAGCGCGGCGACGCCGATCCACTTGCCCAGGATGTACTGCCAGGCCTTGACGGGCTTGGTCATCGTCTGCCAGATGAGCTTGTCGCGCTGTTCGAAGGCGACGCTGGCGCAGCTGAAGGTGACGACGAGCAGCGCGATGATCCAGAACGCGCCGCTGGTGCCGTACTGGAGGAACGACTGCACGCGGTAGCGCAGGGGCGTGCTGTCATTGAGCAGCAGGGGCAGCGACGCCAGCGAGAGCATGAGCAGCACGATGAAGACCAGCGAGACGCGCATGCGCACCGCCTCGGCCAGCGTGTTGCGCGCCACCGCCATCACCGGCCCCGAGCCCGAGAGCCCGACCTGCAGCACGCGCAGCAGCGCGGCAAAGGCCATGCCCAGCGCCGCGATGCCCCCCAGCACCTGCGCCACGGGCGCCAGCGCGGGCGAGAGCATCGCCAGCCCCACGACGCCCGCGGCCAGGGCGATCAGCCCCAGATACGTCAGCCCGAGCCCGAGCCAGATGACGACCAGCAGCAGCGCGGTGATCGAGACCGCGGCGACGCCGATCGTCGTCGGATCGCGCCGACCTTCGGTGAGCGAGGAGAGAACCTTGCGCGCCTCTTCGATCGCGGTGCGCTGCGCCGCCGCTTCCGCCGCCGCGGCGCGCTGCGACTCCTCGGTCGCCTTCACGTCGGGCGACGCGGGGAGCGACGAGGTCTCGGGCGGCGTCTCGACGACGAGCATCGGCTTGCCCGTGTCGGCGACGACCGACGCGACCACCAGCCCGACCGCCAGCAGAACTACCACGGCCGAAGCGATGATCTTGAACAGCTTGCTCCGCTGCACACGATCGAGCGCGCGGAGACGATCGGCGAACGTCACGGCTTGGCTCCCGATCCCCCACCA